>JAITKA010000040.1 GCA_031278635.1 Deltaproteobacteria bacterium
TCCGTACCTAGACAGCATCTTTTGATTTGGGCTAACCTGAACCCATAATCACTTTTTGGACAAGCTACCGGAATCTAACGTCACGGTTTGGACACGCAACCTAAACCGACGCGATGGACACGCATATTTATTCCATCACCTTAGATAAAACATATATCATCAGTGGCTCAACCCACTGAACAACCAGAGAGGTAAAAAATGCCCATGGTGCGGTTGGAAAGAAAAACGCTCATTATCAATGGAGCGGAAAGAAGCGTTCTGTGTAATCCCGAGCAGGACAGTCTGGGCTTTGCCCTTCGCCGTCTAGGTCTGACCGGCGTCAAGCTGGGATGCAAAAAAGGCGTTTGCGGCGCTTGCTCGGTTCTTTTGGACGGCAAGGTGGTCCGGTCCTGCGCGCGGAAGATGAAAAACGTTGAGGAGCGCGTGGAAATAATAACCATCGAGGGGATCGGCACGCCCATGAACCTCCACCCCCTGCAGCAGGCCTGGATAACTTACGGTGGGGTGCAGTGCGGCTTTTGCACCCCTGGCTTCATCGTCTCCGCTTACGGGCTTCTGCGGCAAAACCTTTCGCCGACCAGGGAAGACGTAAGGGCCTGGTTTGAAAGGCACCGGAATATCTGTCGATGCACTGGCTATATTCCCTTGGTGGACGCGGTCATGGCCGCGGCGGAAGTGATGCGCGGCGAAAAGACCATGGAGGACATTTCGTTTCGTTTGGAAGGCGACATCTACGGATCAAAATACCCCCGTCCGTCCGCTTTGGCCAAAGTTTGCGGAGTCAGTGACTTTGGAGATGACGTGGCCTTGAAAATGCCGGAAGGAACCGCCTATCTGGCTCCGGTTCTTTCCAAAGTTTCTCACGGCAAGCTCATCGGCCTTGACGTCTCCGAGGCCGAGAAGATGCCCGGGGTCATTAAAGTGTTGACGGCCAAAGACATCAAGGGCCAAAACATTGTCCTGGGGTTGGGCATAAACCATCCCCGCGAAAGGGGCGAAGGCGGCCATTCCATGGCGGTCATGGCCGAGAGGAAAATCAACAAACGGGGGGAGGTCCTGGCCCTGGTGGCCGCGGACACCGAGGACAACGCCAGGAAGGCCGCCGGGATGGTGAGGCAAAACGTCGAGCCCCTGCCTGAGTACCTGAACTACCTTGACGCGGTTGCCCCCAACGCCATCGAGATTTTCGAGGGCACCCCCAACATGCACTGCATGCAACCCCTCCTTAAAGGCGAGGACACGCGCGAGATAATGGATGACTCCGCGTTTGTCGTGGAAGGTAGTTTCGCCACCCAACACGAGCCCCATCTGCCAATCGAACCGGATACCGTTCAAGGCTACTGGGGGGCCGACGGTATGTTGACCATACAGGGCAAGTCGCAGTTTTTGGCTCTGTGGCGGGCCAACATAGCCGTAGCCACCGGTATCGCCCCGGAAAAGGTGCGCGTTATCATGAACCCCGCCGGGGGCAGTTTCGGTTATGCCGTGCAGGCCGCCCAGGGGGCGTTGGTGGCCACGGCGGTCATCAACCTCAACATGCCCTGCTCCATGACCCTGTCCTATGAGGAGCACAACCTTTGCACCGGCAAGCGGACCGCCAGCCACGCCAACGGAAGGCTGGCCTGCGATAAAAACGGCAAAATCACCGCCGCCGAGTGGGATATAGGCATAGATCATGGCGCTTACGCCGATATCGCCGATCAAATCCTGCACTCCGTCACCAGGATGGCTTATCACGGGTACAATATTCCCAACATCATGGCCTTGGCCAGGATCTCGGCAACGAATCTCGCCCAGTGCTCCCCGTACAGGGGCTTCGGAACCCCTCAAATCAACGCCTCATCGGAAGCCCTGTCAGACATGCTGGCCGTAAAGGCCGGGATGGACCCCTTTGAGTTCCGCTACATCAACATGGCCAAGCCCGGGGACTTAAACATCAACAGTTACCTGTACAAGGACTATCCCATGGTCCAGCTTATGGACATAGCGCGGCCCCATTACAAGGACTTCAAGGACAGCGCCGCCAAAAACTCAACCGCCACGAAAAAGCGTGGGGTGGGCGTGTCCGTGGGCGGGTTTAACGTGACCCTTGGCCCCTTCGACAGCGCCGAGGTGGCCCTGGAGCTCAACGCGGACGGCACGGTCACCCATTACAACACTTGGCAGGATGTTGGGCAAGGCGGGGATATCGGGACTTTGACCCACACGGTCAAGGCCCTGGCGGCCCTGAACCTGAAACCCGAGCAGGTCAGGCTCGTGACCAATGACACCAAGAGATGCCCGGATACCAGCATCTCCGCGGCCTCACGCAGCCACTACATGGCGGGAAACGCCACCCTGAACGCGGCGGAAAAGCTCCTTGACGCCATGCGCAAAAAAGACGGCAGCTTCAGGTCTTACGATGAAATGGTCAAGGACGGCATACCCACCAAATATGTGGGACGTTACGACCAAAGCGGCCTGGGGCTTACCGAGCCCAGCCCCAACACCGGCGTCGGCGACAGAACGCCGGAGTATATGTATTGCGTCAATCTGGCCGAGGTTGAGGTTGACGTCGAAACCGGTAAAACCAAGATCCTGCGGTTTACCGCCGTCTCCGACTGCGGCGTAATCGGCAATCGACTCGCGGTGGACGGTCAAGCTTACGGCGGCCTGTCCCATTCCATGGGCTACGCTTTGAGCGAGGAGTATTCCGACCCCGACAAGCATACCAATATCGCCGCCTGCGGGCTGCCCACCATTGAGGAGATACCCGATAAAATCACGGTGATCCATGTGGAAAACCCGCGCCGCCTGGGACCCAATGGCTCCGGCGGCCTTTCGGAAAACTTCCAGTCCAGCGGCCATATGGCCGTAATCAACGCGATCGCCAATGCCATTGGCGCCCGCGTTTACGAACTTCCGGCCAAACCGGAAAAGGTCAAAGCCGCGCTTGAAGCCAAGCGACGGGGCGAGGATCTCAAGCCCAAGAAATACTTCCTGGGTTCCGATTTCTACGAGGAGCTCGATGACATCCGGGCCAACCCCCTCTAATCGCCAGGACAGGCCCGCCGCCCCCTGGGGCGGCGGGCCTGTCAACCCTTTACCTCCTTGGGAGTATAGGTAAACGGTCGCGAATTTTGGCGCCCACTTCGAATGGTAATTCCCATCATTCCAGCTTTAGTGAGACTTATAACGCAGGTTAATGGACGCCATAGCGGTGAAGCGTTGCCTTATTGCGTCCAGTGGCCATTAATCACCCAGATTCTTCTCAACCAATGTCACAATGGCTTGGCCCGACCCGATATCTTACGTCAGGCCATCAAATTTTATCAGTCGTTTAACGTAATGTTGACCAATCAATTGGACGACTTTAAAAAAACGCGCTTTTCCCTGATCAATCACACATATTTAGCTCCATTATGGGTGTCTCATGGAAATACATCCATTAACCGGCAATTGCCTTAATGGTCTTGAGCCACCTTGCGCCCGTGCCTGCCCCTTGAGGCTCGACCTCAGATCGTTCATGGATAAAATGCAACTGGGCAAGTGGAACGCGGCTCACCGGATACTGCGTAAGGATTTGGTGTTTCCGGGTTTTGTCTGCCGGTTGTGCGAGGCCCCATGCGAGGCTGCCTGTTATAACGAGCATCGCCTGTCCATCCGTGCCTTAATCGACTCCTGCGGGCGACTATCGACCGTTACCGAGCCGGACGCCATCCATCTGCCCAAAAAGAATAAGATAATCGCCGTGGTCGGGGCCAATGTCGAGGGCTTGGCCTGCGCCTTGCGCCTTGCGACAAAAAAATATGAGTTGCGCGTTTTTGACCCGAGGCCCGGATACGGCGGGGTCTTACGCGACCGCGAACGATCGGGGGAATTCCTTCGGGAAATAGCCTTCCGTTTCTCGAAGGAAAAGGTGGATTTCACGTTTGGTTTTAGCCCCGGGGATCTTCGCTTTTCCGACTATGACGCGGTTTACCTGACTTCCGAATACCTTGGGGAACACGCCGCCGACCAAAAGGTGTTCCCAAGTACCCACGCAGGCGGATCCGACACGGCCACCGCCGTGGCCGTCGGCGCCGCCGCCTCACTGGCCATAGAGGCCTACCTTAAAACCGGCAGGCTTGGCTCACTGGCGACCCGCCCGGGGGAGGCGGGTGATTTGCCCAAACCCGGCTTTGACCCGGCGCCGGGTATGGGCTTGGACGCTGACAGCGGGCCCGGGGATGTCGTCGCCGAGGCTAAACGTTGCGCCAAGTGCGATTGCACCCTTTGCCTTGACCACTGTGAAATGCTGCGAAGCTATGGCAAAACCCCGCCGCAGATCGAAAAGGAAATCAGGCTTGACAATGAGGTGGTTAAAGGCGGCGTCACCGGCCGGACCATGACCAGGCAGATAAGCTCCTGCACCGGTTGCGGGCGCTGCGCCGAGGTCTGCCCGGTGGGCATTGACGTGGGGCTCCTAAGCCTGGCCGCCCGATGCAAGCGTCAGGAAAAAGGCAATTACCCGGCCTCGTTCCACGACTTCTGGCTGCGGGAGATGGATTTTCAGCTCACATGCGAGGTCGGGGTTTTTCCCGCGGGCCCGGAAAGCCGTCACGTGTTTTTCCCCGGCTGTCAATTGGGTGCCTCAAATCCCGATTATGTATCCCTAAGTTATGACTTTATGAAAAAGCGGGTCGATCCCGCCGCCGGGCTCCTGGTCAGTTGCTGTGGGGTCCCGGCCCTCTGGGCCGGGGACGAGCCCCGTTTCCGGGAGATAATCGCAGGCCACCGGCAAAGGTGGATGGCCCTGGGAAAACCCAAGGTGGTCATGGCCTGTTCCACCTGCGCCTCGGTTTGGGGCCGTCACCTAGGCGAGATCGAGCAGGTTTCCCTGTTTGGGTTGTTGGCGGCGGATACCGCGACCATCGCCGGTAAGCCCTTTGAGGTCGCGGCCGTCTTTGATCCCTGCCCCGCCGGGGCGGATAATCGCATGGGACAAGCCGTCAGGGCGATTATGGCCGCCGGCGGGCTGAAAATCGAGGAACTGGAAAAGCGGGGAGCGACCTGCTGCGGTTACGGCGGGCATATCGCCACGTCCAATCGCAAGGTATTCGAGGCGATTTCCGGCAACCGGTCCAATGACTCCCCCCTGCCTTATGTCACCTATTGCGTCAATTGTCGTGAAGTATTCGCCGAACGGGGTAAACAAGCCGTACATGTGCTTGATCTTATCTACGGATTGGATGATGGTTCACGCCCGGCGGCTCGGGTTAACGAAATGCGTAACAATAGCCTTCGACTGAGAGAATTATATGGTACGCCCCCGGAAAGCCAGCCGACGGAACCCGGTCACGATGGCCCGGTTATCGTCTTGCCCGAGGAGCTGAATCGCAAGATGGACGATAAGAGGATTTTGGCCCATGAGGTCTTGGAGACCGTCCGTCAATCGTTCAAGACGGGCCGTTACATCCGAAACCCCGCCACCGGTCGATGCCTGGGCTCCCGCGAACTTTCCAACGTAACCATCTGGGCGGAATTTTCCCTGGGGCCTGACGGTCAAATCACAGTCCATAACACTTATTGCCATAGAATGCGAATATTGCGCGACTAATAAAGTTGGTTAAAAATGTCGGACGCCCAAGCTGAAAAATGGATTTGCGCTCTCTGTGACCAAGAGATGGTACTCAGGACAGTTGATTTCGGGTATATGGGTCACCGATTTCAAACCAAACTTTTTAAGTGCGTATCCTGTGGCCAGATTTATATCCCCGCCGAGTTGGCGGAAGGTAAGATGGTGGAAGTGGAAATGTTATTGGAGGATAAATGATCGAGCCCCAAAAGTCCCCAAATTAGACCTCCAGGGCCCTATCCTAACCAGCCCTTATTTTTTCCCTTGCCCCGATGACGAAAAAGTTGCCGACATGTTTACCGCGGGCCATATACGCCGGCCGGCCTTCATGGGTGCTAAAGATCCGTTTTTCCCCGAGACCCTAACCAACCGTGGGCGGCGGGGGGGGTGACTGCGGTGAGACCCGCGGGACCCTGACAACCTGCGGGACGCTGACCGGCCAGTGGCCGGTCACTGACCGAACATTTTCAATTTATTGCGTTTATTCTAAAACTCTGCCGTCAAATCTATATCGTCCGAGCAAGCTTCTGAAGACAATAATAGATATTTTAGCCTCACATGGTCAAATTATTCATAATTACAATGTAAGCATAGACGCCCCTGGATTGTAGGCATGGATAGCCTCCAAATCAATCATGGTCCAAATTTGACAAAGCCGAGCCCATACCGCTGGATTATCTTAATCCTGGCGGTTTCGTCTTTCCTGATGGGGTTTTTAAGCCGTTTCGCCTGGCCCCCTTTGGTACCCGTGGTAGCGCCGGCGCTAAATATTAACATGACCGAAGCCGGCGCCTACATGGCGGCTTATTATATCGGCTATATAATAACCCAGATTCCGGCGGGACTTTTAGGCGACAAATACGGCGTCAGGCTGATATTAGCCATAGCCTTGATTACGCAAGCGGCGGCCACTTACTATATGGGCGCCATTCATGGCTTTCGAGCCGGGTTCGTTCTGCGCGTCATTTCCGGCTTGGCCGGGGGATGCATTTACGCGGTTTGTTTCAGGCTCCTGGCGCTTTGGTTTACGCCTAACCAGCGGGGGCTTGGCTTCGGGATTTTAATGGCCACGCCATCCATGGGCTTGGCCTTGACCAATGGCCTCGTACCCATGATGGAAGGCTTGATCGGTTGGCGGGGGGTATTTCGGGCCATTGGCTTGACCTCGGCCGCCGTCGGGGTGGCCAGCCTGGCCCTGATGAGAGAAAACCCTGTCGGTCCCGCCCAGGAAAACCAAGCCCCGGCGAGGATGACTGATTCAAACCCCGGATACCTCGAGGGTTTGAAGTACGTCCTTGGCGACAAAAACATTATGCTCCTGGCTGTCGGTGGCTTCACCCTAATCTGGGCCCAGATCGGGTTCTCCGGCTGGGTGAATACCTATCTCAACCAGGAGTTGAATCTCAGCCTGCGGCTGTCAGGCAATATCATGGCAGGCTTTGGCCTGATCGGCATCATTGCCGCCCCGCTGTGCGGCTACGTGGCAGGCAGGACCGGACAGGCCAGGCGGATGCTCATAATCGGCAACGTCGTCGCGATGGCCGGCATAGCGCTTTTTGGGCAAACCACCGGCCCGTCAGCCCTTTTGGCCATGGCCTTATTGGCGGGCCTGGGCATCGGCTGCCTCAACCCCGTCTACGGTTTTGCCATATCAAGCCATGCCGACCCGGCCCTGGCCGCGACCACGGGCGGGGTCACCTGCTTCATATATCAACTGGCCGGGGTGGCGGTGCCCCTCATTACCGGCTGGGTTATCGATCGGGGCTCCTTTGCCGCCGTTTGGCTGATGTTGGCGGCCGGCCCGCTGGCGGCGTTGATCTGCGTGAGCCTGGTGAGCGAACCAAACCAAGCCAAAAAAACACCATCCGTTACCAAATGAGCTGTGATTTCGTACTTTTTCCATAAAGCTCTATCAATCGAAAGCCGCCGTAAGCCCATATCCCAAATATCATGATAGTACCACGTCAAAAGGCAATCGATGTCCAGTCCCCTTTATTTTTTAAATTAATCAAGGGACATGCAATAGCCTTTTTGTAAATACCACAACCACCTTCCACAAAAATGAACCACAACGATCATCTTAAAATTTTCGTCCGTTTCCAAAAACCGGAAAACATCGTTAACGGAATCATGTCAGCCTCTTCCTTCAAAAAAACGACACAACGCCTTAATTCCATGCGACAAAATGCGATACCCTCAATGTCGTACCCGCCGTTTCAAGGCAGGGACGGTAACGGCTCGCCGGAAGCCGTCCGGTTGTATCCTTTCGAAGAAAATAGGCACCGTCGCCCGTTTTTCGCATAATGGATGCCTTCGCCCGCCCCCTCCTTTGGCCCTTTTGATCTGAAAAAACGCACGATTACCCCACATGCCCTAAACGACGCATCGTGGCATCCCCCAAGAATCGTAAGGCTTGCCGCACGGGTCCCAAGGATCATTTTTTCCTTTACAATAATGGCCATTATTTGCTATCATCACGGATTCAGGTTGGCTGAGAAAACCGGCCATTCTGATGACCAAAATACTATCGCACGATTTGCCGGATGGTGATTATGGATGACGCCCAGTTGAAGCGCTTCAAAGAAATCTTGATGCAACAACGAGATGAGGTTCTTCAAAACGCCGACGATACCGTCTCTGACATGAACGATCAATCAGATAACTATCCCGATCCCACCGATCGGGCTTCCATTGAGTCCGATCGCAGTTTCACTCTCAGGTTGCGCGAAAGGGAGCGCATGCTCCTCACGAAAATCAACGAGGCCCTGGAGAGAATAGAGACCGGCGATTTTGGGATTTGTGAGTCATGTGGCGGCGATATCAGCATTAAACGGCTCGAGGCCAGACCGGTCACGACTTTGTGCATCGATTGCAAGAAAAAGGCCGAGGCCCTGGAAAAAGCCCGCGGCGAGTAGGCCAACCGCCTAAGCGCCCGATCTCCCAAGCTTTAAGCCCTTCGCGGCTTTTCCCGTTTCATGCCCCCATGATTCGGGTTGGATCGTTTTTCCCCTCCGTCCTGGCTTAAACGCCGCCTGCGCGGCCCGGCGACCGCCCCAAGCGAGAACCCCGTCAGGCCGTTTTACTATAATATTTTTCCCAAAGACCCCCGGGTCGGGCGCTAATAACGCGAAATAAAATATATCTTCCCCTTCGTCCAACAAGCGAAGGATATTTTTGGTGAAAGTCATGAAGAGAACCTACCAACCCCACAACATCAGAAGAAAGAGAACCCATGGCTTTCTGGTCCGCATGAGAACCCGAGGCGGGGCGTCAGTGATCCGTCGCCGCAGGGCCAAGGGCCGGGCCAGGCTGGCCGTCTGATCCGGGGACCTCCCGCAGGCCCCACACCCGGTACCGAATTGGCAACGGATACTTCCAACCTAACCCACCCCAAGCTTCGAAGGCTGCTTACCCGCGAGCGATTCCTGGCCATGAACGGTCGCGGCCAGTCCCGCCTGAAAACGGAAGCCTTTTTGGTCGTGGCCAAGCCAAACAAGCTTAACCATAACCGGTTGGGCGTGACCGTGACGAAAAAGGTCGGTAAGGCCGTGACCCGGAACCGTTTCAAGAGGGTGGCCAGGGAGTTTTTCCGCCTCAACCAATCCGGCTGGCCACAGGGCTTCGATCTCCTGTTCATAGCCCTTCAGGGCCAAGACCCGTTTCGGAAGGGCTTGCTCGACCAAGCCCGGTCCCAGGTCGAAGATTTTCTGGCCGCCGCGGCCAGAAAATTCTCAACCCCGCCGTTTGCCCATGACAGCCGCCCCCGTGACTGACGAGGTCCCCGCCTGGACCGACCCCCGGGCCGAAACGGCCCCCGCCGGGTCCAGCCCTTTCGGTGACCCGCCCCCACCCGAGACCCCTGGGCGCCCGGATGAGGAGTCCCAGGTTCGGCGCTCTCTGCCATCCCGCCTAGCCTTATCCGCGGTTTTTTGGCTGCTAAATTTCTACAGGCGCTTCGTTTCGCCCCTGTTCCCGCCGTGCTGCCGTTTCTATCCGACATGCTCGACTTACGCGGTTGAGGCCTTTGGCCGACATGGTTTATTTCTTGGCTTTTGGCTGAGCCTGAAACGAATCGTCCGCTGCAATCCCTTTTTTCCGGGTGGCTACGACCCCGTGCCGCCCGTAAGGCCAAAACGGATTCCCGCCAAAAAGCTTAACGCTGATTTGAAACAATAGTTTTGGTACGAATGGTAAAAATTTATGGCTATGTATCTATGTCTTTCCCTCTAATGGCCCCAAAGCTGAACGCGACGTTCAGCCTGGCCAAAACACATTTCCCTGGGTTATCGACGAACCAAGCCTCTCGGAGGAGGGAGTTTTTTTGATGGATAAACGAACGGTTTTGACCATGGTCGTGATGGTGGCTTTTTTCGTGCTTGTCACCGTGCTCTACCCGGTCTTCTTTCCCCCTCCCCCCGCGCCCCCGAAACGCGCCACGGTCACCGAATCGCAAGCGACCACCACCGTCCCGACCGTGACCGACGACTCGGTCCAGGTCGACCCTACCCTTGCGGGCACCGAGCCCACCGTGCCGGCGGTCCCGGAATTGCCCCCGGCCCTGGACGTGGTCGTCGAGACCCCCGAGTACGTGGCTACCTTCACCGAGAACGGCGCCAAGCTCAAATCGTTTACCCTGAAAAAGTACATGGCCACCTCGAACGGCGGGAAGGGCGCCCGGAAAAACCAGGAACTCGTGGTCACCACGCCCGGCCAGACGGAACTCCCCCTGGCCCTCATGCTTTACGTGAACGACGTCGATTTCGTGGCCCTTTCCGATCTGCGCTTCACGGCCGACAAAAGCTCCCTCAAAGTGGAGGCCACCCCCGGCAAGCTCGTCTTCACCGGCACCACCTCCAGGGGCCTGTCCCTTACGAGGACCTATACCTTCACCCCGGGCAGCTACCTAATCGGGCACGAGGTCAAGGCCAACAACCGCAGCCAGACCGCGGCTTACAAGGGGCGCCTGGGCATGACCCTGGTCACCGGCCCCTTCGCGGGCAAGCCTGGCCGCTATGACACCGTGGCCGGCTACCTCGGCGGGGACCTCTTCACCGCCGCCCCGGCCAAGGCCGGGGCCAAACTCCAGGACCTCGGCAACCTGGCCGGCTCGGACTGGCTGGGCTACATGAGCCAATATTTCCTCGCCGCCATAGTCCTCTCCGGCGGCCACGGCCCGGCCCAGGAGGACCCCGCCGGCTTGCGCGTCCAGGCCGCCTCCAGGCCCCAGCAGGGCGTTCACCTGGTCGCCTCCTGGCCCTTGGAGTTAAACCCCGGCGCCGAGGGCGACTATGACTTTTCGGTCTACTACGGACCCAAGGACACCAATGCCCTCGAGGCCGCCGGCCATAACCTCGGCCGCAGCGTGGACCTTGGCTGGTTCGGCTTCCTGGCCAGGCCCCTGGCCTACCTCCTTCGCCTCTTCTACAACATGGTCGGGAACTACGGCCTCGCCATCATCATCGTGACTTTCCTAATAAAGGTCGCCCTGGCCCCCCTGACGGCCAAGAGCTACAAGTCCATGAAGCAGATGCAAAAGCTTCAGCCGCGCATGCAAGCCCTAAGGGAGAAATACAAAGGCGACCGGGAAACCCTCAACAGGGAAATGATGCAGCTTTACCGGACCTATAAGGTCAACCCCCTGGGCGGCTGCCTTCCCATGATGCTCCAGATACCTTTCTTTATCGCTTTTTACCGGGTCCTGGACTATGCCCTCGAACTACGCGGCGCGCCCTTTGTCCTCTGGATCAAGGACCTCTCCGCCCCCGACCGCCTCTTTGACCTGGGCGTGACCATACCCTTCCTGGACCCCCCCACCGGCATCCCGGTCATGACCATCCTCATGGCCGCTTCCATGATCTGGCAGCAAAAGATGACCCCAACCATGGGCGACCCCATGCAGGCCAAAATCATGATGCTCATGCCCCTCTTCTTCAGCATCATACTCCTAAACATGCCCGCCGGCCTGGTCCTTTACTGGCTGGTCAACAACATACTCTCGATAGTCCAACAAAAATTCATCAACCGCCCCGAGCCGGCCACCGAAGCCGCCGCCCCTGACCCCGGCGGCAAATCAGGCCCGCCGCCTAAATCGAACCTCAAGAAAAAGGCCTCGAAATAACCCCCCCATAAATAACCCTCCCAAATGCCCGCTAACCGATTGGCTAGCGGGCATTTGGTTTTCAGGGGCCCCATTTCCCAGCCTACCGCCGCCAAGCCTCCCCACGCCTCGACCCGTTGACCCCCCGTAACAGGACCCTTACGAAACGTGCTGCTGCGTTTCAGGGCCGGTTTGATGGGGTCCCTAAGGGGCATGCCGGGTCGGGGTTAGGATTTTGTATAGATAATTTTACGGGGGCTGATTGCCAGTCGCAAGGGAAGGGGATCGGCCCAAAGGGAGAGACAACCGGGACCTGAATCTTGCCCCCTGACGGGTGGACTAAACCGTCTTTTTCGGGTTGTTATCGATACTGGGAGCTGTCCTTGTTTAATTACAATTTTGGTAAAAAGATAATATATTTATAGTATGTTAAAGATAGATGTCTCTCTAACTTGTAAACGCTGTGGTCTCGGATTCTGTATAGACGATTTTGTATAGATAATTTTCCAGTGGTCCCTGGAAGCCTGCGATGGCAAGTGGGTGAGCTAAACTGGGCTAGAACCCACCATTGGCCCCATCCCGGCGGCTGACTTAACCGTCCCTATCGGGTCGTTATGGGTATCGCCGTCATAGATAATTAGTACTATGGGTTATTGGCATAAAAGTTGATATTTACTGTATGATAAAGATTGATTTAGCGATAAATTGGAGACTCTACGGCCTCAAATTTTGTATAGATAATTTTGAGGAGGTACCTGGAAGCCTAGACCGGGAGGTGGGGTGGCCAGTGGGTGAGCCAAACTGGGCCAGAACATATCCTTGGCCACAAACTCTGGCGGCTGATTTTGCGGGCCATATCGGGTTGCTATAGATGCCGCCGTCATAGATCGTTAGCACCACGGAGTATTGGGATAAAATTAGTATTTATGGTAAGTTATAGAACGTAAAAAACCATAAGTTGTAATCTCTGCGGGCTCGGATTTTGTATAGATAACTTTGTATAGATAATTTTAAGGAGGTCCCTGGAAGCCTAGACCGGGGGGTGGCCAGTGGGTGAGCCAAACTGGGCCAGAACCCACCCTTGACCCTAACCCAGCGGTGGACTAAACCAACCCATTCGGATTGATATGGATACCGCCGTCATGGATAGTCAGTACCACAGGTTATTGTAATTAAAACTAGAATTTACGCAAAGTTATAAAACAATTCAACCATAACTTGTATACTCTGCGGGCTCGGATTTTGTATAGATAACTTTGTATAGATAATTTTGAGGAGGTCCCTGGAAGCCTACACCGGGGAGGCGGGGTGGCCAGTGGGTGGCCAAACAGGACCAGAACCCTTCCTTGACCCCAACTGGGCGGTTGACTTTGGTGGCCCTCTTGGGTCGTTATGGGTACCGCCGCCATGGATAGTCAGTGCTAAAGGTTATTGTAATAAAATTAGAAATTACGTAATGTTATAGAACGGTTCAAGCATAACTCGTAAACGCTGGGCCCTCGGAGTTTGATTAGGCGATTTTATATAGATAATTTGCATAGATAAGTTTCAAGATGTTAATGGAAGGCTAGACTCGGGGGTGGCCTGGCCAGAGGAAGCACCCCCTCCTTATCTGAACACAACCCACCCATGACCCCAACCCAGCGGGTGACTGAACCAACCCTTTAGGGTCGTTATGGGTACAGCCGCCATGGATAGTCAGTCTTAAAGGTTATTACCATAAAAAATAGAAGTTACGTTATGTTACAGAACGATTCAAGCATAACTTGTAAACGCTGGGGCCTCGGAGTTTGTATAGGCGATTTTATATAGATAATTTGCATAGATAAGTTTCAAGATGCAAATCGAAGGCTAGACAAGGGGGTGGCGTGGCCAGAGGAAGCACCCCCAACCTTATATTAAAACACCCCCCCCATAACCCCACCCCACCGGGTGAATTAACAAACCATTACGGG
>JAITKA010000069.1 GCA_031278635.1 Deltaproteobacteria bacterium
GTTTTAGGCGGGATGCCGTCAAAAATCAAGACGGAAAAGTGCCTTGGGGTGTTGGGATCTATTATTTGATTCGCTGGCGAGTGAGGCTGGAAATGAGGCGGGGGAACCGTTAGGTTCCCCCTTTTGAGGCGATATCCCTCCCGGGCCCGGCGTCGGCCAAGCCCGGGAACCGGGGACAAGCGGTGGAAGGTTATTAGGCGGGGGCCTCCACGGGGAACTTCTCCGTCAACTCGACCAGCCTCTGGTAGTCGGCGTTGACCCTTTCGGTGATGGTGGCGATGTCATTCTCCTTGAGATGCCTGAAGCGGCCCTGGACCTTGAAATAGTCGGCGATGGGGGTGGGGTTGTCCACCTTGCGGTTCAACTGGTAGCGCCCGTCCAGGACCTCGTACAGGGGGAAGATCCTGGTGGACACGGCCAGCCGGCATATCTCGACCGAGAGATCCGGCTTCATGCGCCAGCCGGTCGGGCAGGGCGCGTATACGTGGATGTAAGCCGGGCCCTCTATGGCCGCCGCCCTACGGATCTTGTTCATCAGGTCAAGATGGTAGGACGGGGTGGCCGTAGCCACGTAGGGAATGTGGTGGGCGGCGGCGATGGCCGGCATGTCCTTCTTCCAAGTGTACTGGCCACGGGAATGGGAGCCCACCGGGGAGGTGGTGGTGTTGGCCATGAATGGCGTCTGGGAGCTCCTCTGGATACCGGTGTTCATGTAGGCTTCATTGTCCAGGCAGACGTAGATGAAGTTTTCGTGGTACCTTTCCAGGGCCCCGGAGAGGGCCTGGAGGCCGATATCGGCGGTCCCGCCGTCACCGGCCACGGCCACCACGGGGATGCGCTGGTCGTAACCGCGGCCCTTGCGCCTAAGGACGTGCGTGGCCGCCTCGACCCCGGAGGCCACCGCGGCCGCGTTCTCGAAGGCCACGTGGATCCAAGGCATGCGCCAAGCCGATTGCGGGAAGGGGCCGGTGCAGACTTCCATGCAGCCGGTGGCCGACACGGCGATGAAATCCGTGCCCAGGGCCTTCAGAAGAAGCCTTAAGGCCAAGACCTCGCCGCAACCCTGGCAAGCCCTGTGGCCGGAGGCCAGCATGTCGGGCCCTTTCGGGAACGTTTTATTGGTTACCTTTTCGTAAGTGAATTCAGCGGCTCTCATTCGTACACCCCCACGTATTCGCAACGAGACTGGGCCTGGCCTGAACTGGCCTTCTCGTAGATATACTTAAAATCGTCGCGGGTCACGTCGCGCCCGCCCAAGCCAACGATGTAATTGGAGGTGTTGGGTTTTTCGTTCGATTGGTAGAACAGGCTCTTGACCTCCAGGCCGACGGGGCCGGTTGAGCAGCCCAGGATGGCGTGGCGATCGATGATGGCCAAATTCTTAGCCTTGGAAACGGCGGCCAATATCTCCGCCTCGGGCAAAGGCCTCCAGAGGCGAATCCTGACCAACCCGACCTTCTTGCCCTGGTCGCGCATCTCGTCGACGGCGGTCATGGCCGTCTCGGCGATGGAGCCCATAAGCAAGATTATGGTTTCGGCGTCCTCGGCGCGGTAGCTCTCTACCACGTTGTACTGACGGCCAAAGACCTTATTGAACTCGTCAAAGGCCTTGACCACGACGGCCTTGGAGGCCCAGAGGACATCATCGGTGGCCTTGCGGGACTCGGTGTAGCACTCGGGGGCGCCCAAAAGGCCAATGGATATCGGGTCCTTGATGTCCAGTTTCAGCATGGGCTTAAAGGGCGGCAGAAACTTGTCCACCTCGGCCTGCTCCGGTATCAGGATCGGCTCGATAAAGTGGGACAAGGTAAAGCCGTCGATGTTCATGCTGACCGGCAGGCTGACGGCCGGGTCCTCGGCTATCCTGAAGGAGGCCAGGGTCATGTCCACGGCTTCCTGCCCGTTTTCGGCGAACAGGCAGATCCAGCCCGCGTCGCGGACGGACATGATGTCGGAGTGGTCGTTCCAGATGTTGATGGGGGCCGACAAAGCCCTGTTGGCTATGGCCAGAACGATGGGCACCCGCAAGACCGGGGCGATGTAGAGCATCTCGTTCATCAAGGCCAAGCCCTGCGAGCTCGTGGCCGTGAAGGTCCTGGCCCCGGCGGCGGATGAGCCGATGCAGGAACTCATGGCCGAGTGCTCGGATTCCACGGGTATGTAAGCGGCGTCAAGGTGCCCGTCGGCCACCAGCTCCGACAGGTGCTCGACGATGTGGGTCTGGGGGGTGATAGGGTAAGCGGCGATGACGTCGGTATTGGCCAGCTTAACGGCCTCGGCCACCGCTATGGATACTTCCATGCCTATGCGCTTCGCCATGGCTTACACCTCCTCCAAGGTCATCGTGATGGCCTTCTTGGGGCATTCCTGGGCGCAGACGCCACAGCCCTTACAGTAGTCGTAGTCGGCCTTGTAGTATTTCTCGTCCTTGCCCATGTCATGGTAAACGCCGTCGGGGCAGTAGAAATAGCAAAAGCCGCAATAGATGCACTTTTCCCTGTCAAGAACGGGCCTGACCGATCTCCAGTCGCCCGTTTTAAAGTCCATGGTGCTGCCAGGCTTGGCGGTAAAACCCGCGGGCAGGTCGCCAACCTTGGCAAATGCGTCGATAGTTGGCTTTGTCATACTGAGCCCTCCAAATGAGCCTCATCGTAGGCCCTTTTGAAGGCCTCGAGATTTCTCGGGGCCAAATTGGGCCCAAAACGATGGTTAAACGGTTCCTTGACATCCTCAAGGGTGGCCTGGTTGAGGATCTTCGAAAAGGCCCCCAACATGATGGTGTTGGTAATGGGCACCTTCAAGACCTCCAAGGCGATGGTCATGGCGTCAATGGTGGCAATCTTCTGTTTGAAGCCAAACTGTTTCCGTAGCTGTGCGATTGGGTGCGTGGTGTTGATCAACAATAGGCCGTCATCGTGCAAGCCTTGATCAACCTTCGTGACGCTCATGACGGTCGGATCGAGTACCACGACCACGTTGGGCGTGTAGACCTTTTCCCTGATTTTAATTGGCTTATCAGAGATCCGCAGGAAGGCGGTTACCGGGGCACCGCGACGTTCCGGTCCGAAACTCGGGAAGGCCTGGGCGTACTTGCCCATGCCAATGGCCGTCTGAGCCATCAACTCGGTTGAAGTGACGGCGCCTTGCCCGCCACGACCGTGAAACCGTATTTCAAGCATAATTCATTGCGACGAAACCGCCAGTTGAGCGGTCGCGTCACAGCCTCCTTTCCTTTGTTTGACTGTGGTCGTTCTGGCTCGGCCACGCCTGTTGTTTTATCCTCTTGACCGCTTGGCTTATCCAGGCCAGGGCCCAAGCCGGCAAAAGATCGTTACGTAGAACACATACATACCAAAGAAAGTCTTTAACTTTGGAACATACAGGTCAATACTTAAAAATAACCCTAAAGATTACTAATTATAGTTTATTGACAAAAATTTTTGAGCGTGCGGTATTATCGGTACCGGCAAACCTAAGACCCAGTTAATATAATTTTAAGCCAGAACAATAGAACACTATAACATAACTCCCGAAATTATCGGACTCAACAGACAAAAATACAATTATCTAGCGCCTCAATTAACGCTAAACAAAGACATTATATTATTAGGATCGTATGGTCTCAAAAACCCAAAACTCGAAAATGCAAGTCCAGCGTTTCGTCCCAGACTGATTCTTGACGATCTTACCAAATATCGCTTAGTTTTAAAAGTCCCTGTCCCTGTTTTTCTCTTAATAGCCTAACAGTAATGAGTAAACTATATAATACCAATTAGATCCAATTGCCTGACATTTTATATTCTAGTAATTATTTGCATTTAATTTATTGACGAACAATATCTAGTTAAAAATAATAACTAATTGGAAAATATAAATTTAATCCATATAAATTACTAAACATACATGTAAATTTTACTATTTATCACTCCAGACGATATCTTAATTCTTGACATACCAAATTGCAAGCATCGACAAAGCTAACCTCGGTTCTGGACCGAGTCAATTATTAAGGCGTTGAACTTTTACCTTACGTTAGATACAAACAGGTTTTTTAATTTCAAAGGCTATTCTTTATTAAAGCTTTTAGTTGAAATTATATGCTTAAATAAAATATTAGCAATTATATTTTTTTATAATAACTAGAAAGGCCAATAAATCATTGTTTATGCCTGATTGATTTGCTGGAAAATCGATATAATTATTGTCAATAATTATTGGAAAATATTATTGCTGTAAATATAGTTTTTATTGTTTTATTATTGCAAATTAATTTTTTGGCATATCAATGGCTTCATATCGCTCATTTTTTCCCGGCAAAACGGACGTTGAATTTTGCCGGACAAGTCATCCGCAAGGACGTTTGTATTGTGCGGAGACACCAGGCCAGCGGGGAGGGCCAAGGCGGGCCCCCAGGTTTGCCCATATTGACATTCAAGCCCGATTGGCCCATGATTCCCGTAGCGCGAAAAATCCTTTGGCCTCGCCCAAGGGCCACGGCCCGCTTTGGTCCCCATGGCTAGGCAAATCCCCCTAACCTGTTAAACATTCGTTAATAATTTTACATGGTTAGAAAGGCCGTTGCCGGAATGATAGAGGGTTTTCGCCGTCCCGTCAACCTTTACGCCCAATAATTTTGTCGGTGGGATCGATATGGCCAAGCTCAACGTCGAGAAACGGCGCGACAACCTGGAAAAATTTTTGATTTACGTGCTGGGGGTGGCCCCGGATGAGTTTGGCTTGCTGCCGGATAAGGACGGGTACGTGTCCTTTAAGGAGCTTTTGGGGGCCATAAAACAGGAGGATGGTTTCAGGGGGGTAACCGAGGGCTCGATAGGGGAGATCCTGAACCTCCCCATGAACAAATCCCCGTTGGAAAGGGCGGGCAACCGGGTGAGGGTGAGGCCCGATCTGGCCAATTTCGAGCTTACGCCACCGACGGCCCGGCCCAAGGTTTTGTACCTGGGGCTGAGGCCCACGGCTTGGCCCAGCGTCTTCGAGCATGGCCTTAGGCCCAACCCGCTCGAGGACCACATAAAGCTTTTCCCGTCCAAGGAGGCGGCCCTAAGGGTCTGTTCCCGGCATTGCCCCACCCCGGTCATCATAACCGTCAACGTCAGCAAGGCCGAGGCCGCGGGCCATCGCGTGGAGGCCTATTCGGAACGGTTGTACAGGGCCGACGGGCTTAACCCCGAGGCCCTGTCCGGGCCCCCGGTCCAGCCCCGCGCCGAGGGGGTCGAGGCCAAGGCCGGCCCGAAGGCCGAGCTGCCCGGCCAGTCCCTAAGCATGGCCGTGGAACCGGTGGCCCACCATGGGAAAAAGAAAGGGAAGTTTCAGGACGCCCCGGACTGGAAAATCAGGACGAGGATCGACCGGCGAAAGGACAAGGGCTAGGCCTTAAGCCGCCACGGGTGGGGTTTTTTGGCGGGGCCGTCACAGGCTCGATACCCTGTTGCGGCCTTTGGTCTTGGATTCATACAGGGCCTTGTCGGCCCTGGCGAATATCGAGCTGATCGTGTCGCCCTCGTTGACCTCGGTGACCCCGACCGAGATGCTGATGTGGATGCACGTTTCGCTCGTGCGGCTGAGCCTGAACTCGACTACCTCCAACTGGTGGCGCAATTTCTCGGCCACCTTGAAGGCGTCGGGTATCTTGGCCTCGGGCAGGAGGACGATGAACTCGTCGCCCCCGTAGCGGAAAATGAAGTCGTCGCTGCGCAGGCTCTCCTTGACTATCCGCCCCACGTTGGTCAGGATGCTGTCGCCCGCGAGGTGGCCATAGTTATTGTTGACTTCCCTGAAGAAGTCGATGTCGAAAATAATCAGGCTGAAGGTCTGGATCTTGCCCTTTTTGTAATTTTCGATGGTCGTGCCTATCTGCTCGTCGTAAGCCCGGCGGTTATAGACCTGGGTCAGGGCGTCCCTCAACGAGATGGACTTAATCGTCTCCATCTCGATTAAGGTCTTGTGGCTCTGGCTGACGAAATTATCGTAATCCCTCCTCACGTTGTCCAAACGGTTTATGAGAGATTCTTTTTCCTCGGTCAGGGAGGACAATAATTTGGCGTCTTCCTCGCTCTTTTTCTTGACCGCGACCAGAAGCCCTTCAATCCTTAGTGAAAGCTGGTTTAGCAGTTTATCGGCGTCCGTTTTAAAATCGGTGCCTTTGACCGTCTTTTGGATCTGGTTGAGGCTGGAAACCAGGCCGTCTTTAAATTCACGCTCGGACTGGCTATAGTTGTTTATGCTAAGGTCTAGGAATTTAGAGTACTCTTTCTCTAAGAAAAGTAGCATACGAATAATCGTATTAAGACGATTAGTTATGTTATTTATTTCTTTGGTGTAATCGTATAGAAATCTTTGACACAAATCAATTATAACCGGCATCAAATTTTCTAAAGACGATTCTTCATGAACCAATTTTTTTATAATTTGGGAACTGTTTTTATATTTATTATTTTTGAACGCTTCCAATTGTTTTAAAAGATTGTCCAATACATCTTTTAAATGGTTATCTAACTGGTCGTCCTGTTCTTCCTTATCTTCCTCGATGGGCACGAAATTCGTGTCATGGCCCGCCAAGGAAGAGACGCTCTCCACCATCTGGTCAATGACCTTTTGCGGTTCCGATTCCGCCCCCAACCGCGTCTCCGTTTTTTTAATGACGTTTACCAGATCGCTGTTGTAGCCCCGGCGCGTAAGGATCAGGCCGATCGCTTTCAATGACAACCTAACCGCCTGGATCAGGTCGATCTTTTCCAGCTCCAAACCCCTCAAACGCCGCTCGGCCAGTTTAAACCGTTCTGTCGCGTCTTCCATATCGACGATTTGTGGATCTTTTGCTACTTCCATTAGCTTTTTCCCGGCGAGTAAAGGCTACCAAGCCAATAGATTTTCCCTTGTTTCGTAAGGTTTACGGTCCGACGGAGAAAACCTAAGTCTAATTTATTATAAATTTTAAATACTTTTAGACGAACAAAAGTCAGAAAGTGGGGAGTTTTGTGAAGTTTTATGGCATCTTCAATAAAGTGTATCTATATAAAATTATGCCTTAGACATGTAATTTAAGTGTTTATATTTGGCTAGTATCTACCTTTGCAGTCAATATAGCTTACACTTTCAGTTATTATTAAATACTATCTGTACTGGAACAAAAAAATAACAATTTATCTAATGATATTATATATTTAACTTTTTCAATTTTACAAATCACTTTTTTTTCAATATTAGCTTGATTATTGCATGGCTAAAAATTTACATACAATTCAAAGGACTTATTTCTTGGCCTATAATCCAAAGCGCTTAGGTTGCTAATTATTTTTAAACATACCGGAATACATCTCATAATTTTGCATCATACCCCTTAAATACCATATTGTCAACCATTATCTTAATCAGGCGGCCCGCGAAGCGAAATCTCTTAAACTCAGAATTATATCGCAAGAAACGTAAGATTCTATGAGGTTAAGCCAAAAAATAAAAGGTCCCACATCAGTAATTTTACTCGTAATTTTACCGGGGGGTGGCATAATCGCGAACCGGAGCGGGCAATTTTTACTCAAACGGACATATCTTATTTTACGGCCATGCGTGCCGTGGACGGGAATCCAGGACGGATCGGCCTATCCGTCACGGGGCTTTCTTAACCGGCTTGGTTGGCCCAACCATCGGAAGCATTTGGGGAGGTCGTTCGCGGCGGGGGAGATTCGGCGGGTTCCTGGGCCGGTGGGTTTTTGGCCAGGGACTGGCCCGGCTAGCGGCGGGGTTTGGGGGACCCGCGCCCGGTAGCGGCCTGATTGGGGGTATTCTCGCTGGGCAAGCCTTAAAGGCGTCCGCCTTGGGCGGCCGGCCATGGGAGGTCGGCCTTGGAAGGCCGATTGGGATCTCAGGTGAGGGGCGTTTTACGGACCAACATGGGTACCTTGAAAAAATCCACCCCCTCTTTCTTTAACATCTGTTCTTGGTCCTCGGTAGACATACCTCTGATATTACGCTTTGGGCTAACGCCGTAGTGTATCTTAAGGGCCTCTTCGGAAAATTTAGAACCAACGTCGGTGAAATCTGTCTCCAAGGCGTGACTGATGGCCTGAAGCTGCTCAAAGGCCTTGGCCAAGTGAGCCAAGTCTGGTTGTTCCGGGGTATTGTCCGAGACTTGTCGTTCGGGGGGGCGACTCTTGACCAAACCAAAGGTCGAGGGTCTCCTGAACACGGTGACCTCGTTGCAAACCGGGCAAACCAAGATTTTGTCTTGGATCTGCTTCTCCAGGTCCGCCAGGCTTTCAAACCAGCCCTCAAATTCGTGACCGTTTATGCAGGTCAAATCAAAAACTACCATAACCACATCCCTGGCGATGGGCCCAGCCCGAAGGCCCCTGGGGCGGCGAGGACGCGTACCCGGGGTTGGGCAAAACGGGCTTTGGGTCATCACCCATATTAAAATAGTAAGTCGCGATCACGCGTTTGTCAATTTAGGTTTTGCAACCTGCCCGGTCTTTGCTTAAATGGTCATGTAAAGGACCAAATTTGACCGTGGACGGGAAACCGCGACGGATCCTAAGGGGGCCTAAAAGTCTTCCAAGGCCGCAATGGCGGATAAGCTAACGGTATTTCTAATGTCGGGCTTTTTGGTTTCGAGCTTTGGAATCGATTCAGGCGACGATTATTATAGTATATTATACCCTATATTTTAACGGGTTATGGTTTTTTCATGCCGTCAATTCCGGCTTTGGCGTAAACGATTAAGGCATCCCCTCCTATCGGTTATTTTTTAGACGAATATGGATTATCGTTAAGTTTGCTTTAGAAAAAATCAGGAATGGTTATTGGTAGAATCAAAAAATAATCGCAAATTTGACAAGACATTAACATCAACGATGGTCGTTCAATAACGTTATGGAGATTTTTTAAGCCAATTTCATTGGCTAACGGGTTTGGTCTGGCTTTTTGGCCTTATCGCCTAGGCCAAGGGCCTTCCGGGGCGCTCGCGGGGCCCCATGGTGAGCGGGAGCGAGCGGGAGCCTTGGCGCCCGTAAGGCCCGGGATGGGGGCGTGGGAGAAAACCGGGGCGGTTATCGGCTCGCTAGATTTGCGTTTCCTGGTCCGTATATAGAATATGACACAGTGGAAGCCGTTTGGCAACCACCCGTGGCCAAAATGGGGGCCGGGAGGGTGGACGGATCGCGAAATTAATCGGCCAGGGCGGCGGGTCGGCTTCCATGGGCGGGTCGGTGATGGGGGCAAAAATTATTGACATGGAAGCGTCTTAATTTTGGCGCAAACCGTGTCTTTTTAGAAGGTTTGTGCGGTGAAAAGCAAACAAAGATTATTTAGATTTGAAAAGGAGGCTTTTAAATTTTAAAAATATAAATTGTCAAGGTTGTGACTCACTTTATTGACAATTTTATGTCATATTTAAGCAAAAATACTATAACTTCCAGAGCCCGGCTTTGTTGTTTTATCGGGTTGGATCTGTTAACATAAAAGCAAATGAGATTAACGTTTACTAGCTTAGTTTATGGGATTTGGTCGCTTGGCCCACAAAAAAAAGTTTTTTCCGTCTGGTTAAGGGGTAATCCCAAATCAGAATACACGTCCCAAAAGATATCGAAAAGCAACAGAAAGGCGGGAGTAATCTATGCAGTATTCCGTGACCTTTAGGCACATGGAACCCTCGGACCATCTAAAAAAGTATGGCCATGATAAATTGACAAGGCTTGAGAAGTATCTGGACTCGGTCTTGTCAGCCGACATTACCTTCTCAGTGGACAAGTTTCGCCACAAGGCCGAAGTCGTCCTGACTTCCGACGGCTTGAAGATCAAAGCCCTCGAGGAGACCGATGACATGTACTCGGCCATGGACCTCGTCGTCGATAAGCTCGAAAAGCAGCTTAAGCGCCACATGGAAAAGCTCAAGGGGCACAAAAGCGCGCCGGCCAAACGGGCGGCCGGTTCCAACGGTAACGCCCAGAACCAGGATTATGACGACTACGAGCCGGACGTCGTTACCGCCGACAGGACGAGGGATTTAACCCTCAGTCGCATGAACCTGGCCGAGGCGGCCGAACTCCTGGCCCATAGCTCTAACCCTTTCGTGGTTTTTCTTGACCACGAGGACGGAGGCTTAAGGCTCCTTCACCAATTCGGCAAGGAAGGTTCCCTGGAGCTTATCAGACTTCGCGGCTAGGACCCATTTCCCGCCCCCGGCCCTTTTTATGGTCCCGGGGGCGGTTTTCTTTTCAAAAATCGCCGGGGGCTAGGCAGTAGACCATATCGCGAAGGATCTCTCGTTTGTGAGCCCGCTTTGCTCTTTCGAATAGGCCCTTTCAGCATGTTATCGCCCTTTTCGGTCAGATTTGACAATTTGTCTGACGCACTGTACGATTATCATGAATAAGGGGCAGTTAGCCATGGCCAAAAGGCAATCATGGCCTTGGCTTTTGAGGCTAAGGGATAACGTTTCCGGGGGTCCCCGATTTGGAAATTTCCGGATTTTTCCCTTGGCGGGCGTAGGATTCAGCCGGGAAATCAGAAACAAGATCTATTTGTATACAAATTAAGTTATTGGTTAGTTAATATTCTCACTAAAAGCTTACTAAAGTTATGAATAAACTTTTAAACTACCCACGAGGCTGCTCGCGGGTTGTTTCTTTTAAAAAGTTTCAACCATAAACGATCGACCTTTGGCTTGGGGATTGGCAGGGTCAAGATTAATTCACCCTAGCTTGGTAGGATGTAAGAGCCCAAAATAACTATTTTTATCGCCTGGGCCGAGACGCCGGGGGGGCGCTTTGTGGCCATACCGTTTACCCGAAAACGTTTAATAACCAAAACATATTTCGGGCTTTGAAAAAAATATACCTTAGTCCAGACCTCACGTTGGCCATGCCCTCAATATCGATGCCGTGGTCCGGCGCCCAAAAAAACGTTTGGCGCGCCGTTCTTTTTTTTGGCCGCGGGGGAGGGTTTCGCGCGCCGTCCTTGGCGCCGGGATTGAAAGGTATCCGAGACTTCGCTCCCGCCGTGGTGACCAGATGAACTTGGGGACTATCCTTAGTCAGAAATCGATATTTTTGGACTTCGTGGCCGATGGCAAGGACCAGGCCCTCAGGGAGCTTTGCGCCCTGGCCGCCGAGGTTCTGGGCCTGGGGCTGGACCCCATTTACAGCGCCATTTTGTCAAGGGAGTCCCTGGGCTCCACGGCCCTGGGGAGCGGGCTGGTTTTGCCCCACGGCAAGGTTGAGACGATGGAAACGACGAGGCTGTTTTTGGCCCGGCCCAGCGCGGGGACCAAGCTCGATTTTGGCGCCCCTGACGGCCTCCCGGCCCGGCTGATCGCCCTGATCCTAAGCCCGCTGAACCCCACCCCCGAGTACCTAAAACTCTTGGCCCTGCTGGGTCGCCTGTGGAACTCGCCCAGGAACGTTAGCCTACTGATGGGCTGTCCCGACCAAAAGACCTTTTACGAAGCCTTCTTTTTTTTAACCGGCTCGATGGATTGAGGCCGGGCCAGGGGCCCGGCAAGGGGCCAGGCAAGGGGGTTATGGGAATCGGGGCCCCCGGTTTGCTAAAATATGCCTAAAGGCCCCTTTCATGGCGGGCCCAGAAAAGCGTGCCAGGGTGAGCTATGGCTGAGACCAACAAGACGGGACTTATCATCATCGTTTCGGGCCTTTCGGGCTCGGGGAAGTCGGCCGCCCTAAAATCCCTGGAAGACAACGGCTTTCTGGCCATGGATAACCTACCGGTCCAGCTGCTGCCCAAGTTTTTGGCCATCCGCAAGGAGAGCGGCGATTTCATGAAGCTGGCCGTGGGCATGGACGCCCGGGAAGCCGAGCTCATCGAGTATTTCGCCGACTCCTTTCGCCAGGCCCGGGAGCTGGGTTACGAGCTTAGGATACTTTTTCTGGAAGCGGGCGATCAGGTTTTGGTCAAGAGGTTTTCCGAGACCAGGAGGACCCACCCCCTGGGGATCGAGGGCGGCCTGCCCCAAGCCATACGTTTGGAGCGGGCCAGGATGGCACCGCTCAGGGACGCGGCCGACCTTATCGTGGACACTTCCTCGCTGACCGCGGCCAGGCTCAGGGAATTGATTTTGGAGCGCTTCGTTCAGGACCAGAACCGCCGCAACCTGGTGGTCGAGGTCCTCTCCTTCGGCTTCAAGAACGGCCTCCCGCCCGAGTCGGATCTCATGTTCGACGTCCGTTTTTTGCCCAACCCGTTTTACGTGGACCAGCTGAGGTCCTTGGACGGCCGGGACGAAAAGGTCCGGGACTTCGTCATGGCCCACCCTGAGGCCCAAACCTTTTTGGACAAGTTAACTGACATACTTTATTTTGTCTTACCTCTATACCAAAAAGAAGGCAAAAGTTACCTGACAATAGCCATTGGGTGTACAGGCGGGCAACATCGGAGCGTAACCTTGGCCATAAACCTGTTTGAGCGTCTCAAAGCGAACTTTACAGGTAACCTTATGCTCAGGCACAGGGATATCATCTGACCGGGCCTGGGGCGGAGCCGGGGGCGGGGGCGGCGGCCAACGGGCCTTGCGCCTTGACAGCCTTTTGACCGGTGGTGTATTTTTGAAAATGCTAAGTTGGAGTAGATTGGGCCCCGATTTGAGTGAGCGTTTTTTTCGCCCCCGGGGCTCGCAGGGTTTTTCAAAAATATTCGCTGGCTGGGCGGTTTTTGGGATCGAAAGACAAAAATCGCAGCCTAAATTTTTGTATTGTAGGCGCAAGTTACTGGCTATTCGTAACCGGCGATCTAGTTTTTTCTATTTTTTAAATATTTACTGTTTACTTGGTTAAAAATATAGCGATTATTTTTAACTTATCTTATATTAAAGCCATATTGAGGTTTAAATGATAGGCATAATCATAGTCACCCACGGTCAGCTGGGGGCCGAGCTTTTGAAGGCCGCCGAGCTAATCATAGGCAGCCAGCAAAAATGCCAGACCGTGGCCATCGAGATGAACATTAACCCCGATTACCTGAGCGATCTGATCGGCAAGGCCATCAAGGCCCAGGAGGCCGGCCAGGGGGTTTTGTTGCTGACCGACATGTTCGGTGGGACTCCATCGAATATCAGCCTCTCCTTCCACGAGGAGGGCAAAATAGAGGTTTTAACGGGGGCCAACCTCCCGATGCTCCTTAAGGCCCTGAACCTAAGGGAGAAAGCCGACATGGATCTTAGGACCTTGGCCCCGGCCATTCTCGATTACTCCCGAAAGTCCATCAACCTGGCCAGCGAGATGATAAGGGCCCGCCCAAAATGACAAGCGTTTCCGGACATAACCCGCCCAAGCGTGGCGGGGGCAAGCAGGCCCATGGGGTCCCGTCCGGGCCCCGTGGGCGCGTTAAGCCTTCGGTCGCGGCCCAGTCCATCGGTTCTTGCCTTTTTATCTCCATTTGGGGAACCTTCTCCCTTTGTCCCGCGTTGGCCCCAAGCCCCTGGCTTGGGGCCTTTTTATTCCAACGGCCCACGTCGGGGTTGGCCGGAGCCTAAATCATGCCCGTCGTCCTTACCCGCATAGATCAAAAGCTCATCCACGGCCAGATCCTCTCGGGCTGGGTCCCGTTTCTGGACATCAATAAAATCGTGGTCGTCGATGAGGACACCACCCAGTCGCCCATGATCATGCGCATAATGGCCTCGGCCGTCCCGGCCAACATCACCACCTCCTTCATCACCCCGGACAGGCTCAAGGAGGTCCTGGGGAACTGCCCGGACGCCGGGACCCGCTGTTTGGTCCTGTTCAAGGACATAGCCGGGGCCAAGTCGGCCTTAAAATCGGCCGACGTCTGCATAGACAGCATAAATTTAGGTTACTACGCCCACCTCCCGGGCACGAAATGCGTGAAGATTCACAACTTCTTCTCCGCCATAGAGGAGGAACTGGAACAGCTCAACTGGATAGCCAGCCATGGCACCGAGCTTTACTCCCAATCGGTTCCCAACGCCCCGAAAGTACACATAAACCCAGCCAAATTTGTCTGGCCCTGGCCATCGGGATAAAATCCGCCATGCCCGCCGGGATATGTTGGGCCTTACTGGTGGCCGCCATCCTAAACCTAGACCGGCTGGCCCTTGGCCAAAACGCCTTCTGGCGTCCCCTGGTGGCGGGCGCGGCCATGGGGGCGATCCTGGGCCAACCCAAGCTTGGCCTGACCCTGGGCCTATGGGTCGAGGTCCTGTGGCTGGGCCGGCCCCCCCTGGGCGGGGCCATCGTGCCCAACGGCGCCTTGGCCGTCTCGGCGGCCATGGTCGGGCTAACCCTATGCCTGTCATTTTTAGGGACCGCGCCGGATCCCCATAAGCCCTTGGCCCCGCTGGCCATGGCCCTGATCGTGCCGCTGGCCCACTACATGACCCTGATTGAGCCGGCCACCAGGCTTTGGGGCCTGAAAACCCACGACAGGCTGACCAAGGCCCTTGAGGGCGACCGCCCGGCGGGCCTTTTGGGCCCCAACCTGCGGGCTTTTGGCCTGACCTTTCTGGCGGCCCTGTTTTTGACCGTGTTCGGGGCCATCATAGTCGCCCTGATCGCCGTTATCACCGTCAGCTCTTTTCCCACGCGGTTTTGGCTGGCCATGGAAAAACTACAGACCCTGATCCCCCTATTATGCCTGGCCTACATGGGCATGGGCCTGCACCGTCGCAAATTGGGCTACTACGCCATGGCGACGGCCATTTTACTGGCTTCCTTTTCGTTACTTTCGTGGGCGTTATGACTTGTCCCCAAAAACCGGCCCCAAACGCTGGCCCAAAAATCCCCGACGAGACGAAACCCATAAGGCCCGAGGCGCCCGGCGAGGCCGAAAGGCGCCTGGGGCAGCGAGACATCTCCAACGAGGAGCTTTTGGGCTTATTGACCCTAAAACCCCTCGAGGCCTCCTCCATGCCCCAGATCCTGAAAATGGAGAGGCTTTGCCACGTCGACCAGTGGACCTCCGAGAACTTCCATTCCGAGCTCCAAAGGGCCTTCACCGTGGCCAAAGGCCTATGGCTGGGCCATTCCCTGGTTGGCCTCAGCCTAAGCTGGATGCTTCCCCCCGAGTGCCACCTACTGAACCTGATGGTCCACCCCAACCTTTGGGGCCGGGGCCTGGGCAAGTTTTTGGTAAACGATCTTATCGAGACGGCCAAAAGCAACAAGGCCTACAAGATCATCCTGGAAGTCAAGGTCGGCAACAAGCGGGCCGAAAGGCTCTACAAGCGCGTCGGCTTCACCGGCTCGGGCTTCCGGAGGGCCTATTATTCCGATGGCTCGAACGCCAGCATCATGACCCTGGAACTCCCCGCCCCGCCCGGGGCGCCATTGGTTGCCACGAAACGGTATCCCCCGAAGCCGCCTTTACGGGGAGGGCCGAAATAGCCGTCCCCTGGGGGGATTTTGAATTTGCCTTGGCGGCCTGGGGGCCGCCCTCAAGAAGGAAACCCGGAAAATGGCCGAAACCATATTGGTGGTCGACGACGAAAAGGACATCAGGCTGACCCTGGGGGGTCTGCTGGCCGACGAGGGCTATCTTATCTCCCAAGCCCAGAGCAAGGAGGAGGCCCTGGAGAGGCTGGAGGAAGCCACCCCCGGCCTGGTCATACTGGATCTCTGGATGGGAGGCGCCGAGAAGGGTTTTGACGTCCTGGAGAAGGTCAAACGGGACCTGCCCCAGGTCCCGGTGGTGGTCATATCGGGCCACGGCAACATCGAGACGGCGGTCAAGGCCGTGAGGCAAGGGGCTTACGACTTCATCGAGAAACCCCTCTCCGCCGACAAGATCCTCCTGGCGGTGCAAAGGGCCCTGAGCTTCAGGCAGCTGGCCACCGAGAACCAGATCCTCCGCACCCGTACCCCCAAGCCCAGCCTGATCACCGGCCGCGGCCCGGCCATGACGGCCCTCCTTAAAACCATCGAGATGGTCGCCCCGACCCCGGTCTCGGTGCTGATCGGCGGCGAGAACGGCGTCGGCAAGGAACTTGTGGCCCATACCATCCACCGGCTCTCCCAAAGGGCCGACCGGCCCATGATCGAGATTAACTGCGCCGCCATCCCCGAGGAGCTGGTGGAGAGCGAGCTGTTCGGCCACGAGAAGGGGGCCTTCACCGGGGCCGACCGCCGCCATCAGGGCCGCTTCGACCTCGCCGACAACTCGACCCTGTTCCTGGACGAGATAGCCGACATGAGCCTTAAGACCCAGGCCAAGATCTTACGGATATTGCAGGAGAAAAAATTCGAGCGGGTCGGCGGGACCAAAACCATCGAGGTCGACGTCCGCATCATCGCCGCCAGCAACAAGGACCTGGAAAAGGAGATAGCCGAGGGCCGTTTCCGCAACGACCTCTATTACCGCCTAAACGTCGTCCCCCTGGTCGTCCCCCCGCTAAGGGAGAGGGCCGAGGACATCCCGGAACTGGCCACGCTTTTTTTAAACGAGTGCCTCAAGACCAATAACCTCGGCCAAAAGCGCCTGGACCCGGCCTTCGTGGAAAAGCTTAAGCGGCGGGCCTGGCCGGGCAACGTCCGGGAGCTTAAGAACACCATAGAGCGGCTGGCCATAACCACCCCCGGACCGGTCATCGACAGCGACCCGTCCGAGCCCGGCCCCGACAACGGGAGCCAAACGGCCAAGCCGAAAAACGGTGACTTCGCCGACACCGAGTGCATGTCCCTGCCTTACCGCCAAGCCAAGGCGGAATTCGAGCGCCGCTACTTCCTCTCCCAACTCAAGGCCCACGGCAACAACATCACCCAAACGGCCGAGGCCGTCGGCTTGGACCGCACCAGCCTTCACAAGAAACTGAAGGCCCTCGGCTTCAAGGACTGGGTGGAGGTCAACGTTGAAAAACCCATTTGATTATATCTACGACTTATATAAACGCATCGATGAATCCGGCCTTACCAACTGGCCCCTTCTGGCCGCCGCCTTAAGCTACTACTCGGCCCTGGCCGTTGTCCCGATCCTGGCCATCTGCTTCGCCCTGGCCAAAAGCATGGGCTTGGAGGAGGCCCTCTACCAAGCCCTTAGGGACAACTTCGGGGGCCAGGACGCCATACTGGCCACCCTGACTGGCTTCGCCGAGAACCTCATACGAAACTTTTCCGGCAGCCTGCTCGTCTTTTCGGCCCTGGCCGTCATATTCTGGTCCGTCTACGGGATCCTCTGGCAACTGGAGGTAAATTTCTCGAAAATATTCGGCTACCTCTCAAACCGCTCGGCCCTCCAGCGCGCCGGGGATTACCTGACCATCATGATGGTCATCCCCTTCTTTCTGGTCGCCGCCGGGAGCGTTAACATTTTCATCGCCAGCATAGACGCCTCGAAGTTCCTTTTCCTGTCGACCCTGAAGCTTAAGCCCCTCCACACCTCCCTCATGGTCGTCATCCCGGTCCTCATTTGGTGGTTCATTTTCTCGTGGACCTACGCCTACTTCAGCCGGGGCGTCGTCCGCTGGCCCGAGCGCCTGATCGGCGGCTTTATCACCGGCCTGGTCTTCCAGATCTTCCAAAAGTTTTACCTGTCGGTGATCATCTCCATTACCAGCTATAACGCCATCTACGGCAGCTTCGCCGTCGTCCCCCTCTTCATGGTCTGGCTATACATCAGCTGGTTAATCGTCATCTTCGGCGGGGAAATAACCAGGCGCCTGGCCGACTATTTCCTGACCGGGCTCAGCCTAAAATCCCTGCTGGTGCCCCTAAGCGTCGGCGAACTCCGGGACGTCTCCATCCGGGTCATGGAAGCCATCATCGCCTCCTACGAGGACAAGGACAATCCCCGGCCTTCGAGCATCCTGGCCCTGGCCAAGGACCTAAAACTCCCGATACCCCACCTGGGCCGATCCATAAACTGCCTCCTGAACGCCGGCCTGCTAACCCGCATAGCCGCGCCCGACGACGCTGGCCCGGCCTTCCTGCCCGCCCAGGCCCCGGAACACCTGGACCGGGAGGTCATCTGCGTGGCCCTGGACAAGACGACCATAACCAACTAAAAAGAGGTAAAACAGAAAAACCCAAAAAACGCATGCTATCCGCCTCAACCTGTGCTATCATGAAATATCCTTGAGTGGATTTGCCTTAACTACTCCCCATTGAGGCCAAGCATGTCTGAACCCAGGAGATTGCCGTTAGGCATGACCGACTTCGCCGAAATACGTGCCGATAACCGTATTTACGCCGACAAAACCGAGTTTTTATACAATCTCCTCCAATACGACGCGCCTTTGTTTTTGTCCCGGCCTAGACGTTTCGGCAAGACGCTCCTGGTCGATACCCTGGAAAATATCCTGAGAGGCCGCCGGGAACTGTTTAAGGGACTTTGGATTGACGGCTCCGATTACGACTGGACGCCGAACCCGGTCATTCGCCTGAACCTTAACGGTATTGACTCCGAAAGCGTAGCTATTGTAAAAGAAGGTTTAATTACTGCCCTCGATTTGATAGCCGAAAGTGAAGGATTGTCTTTAAGTGGCGCTTCCCCGACCACGAGGCTTACTTTCCTTTTCAATAAACTTTTCCTCAAATATGGTCGAAAAGTGGCGCTTTTGATCGATGAATATGATGCCCCGGTCTTAAATCAACTCGAAAACCCGATCCTTGCGGAAGAAATTGGACGAGTCCTAAAATCGTTCTATAACGTCATCAAAGCCAATGAGTCTCAGAGGGGTTTTACTCTCCTTATCGGGATAA
>JAITKA010000080.1 GCA_031278635.1 Deltaproteobacteria bacterium
CCCTACATGGACCCAAACTCTTCCTTCGAGGAGAAGGAGGCTTACTTTCAGTGGGAATATGGTTTGGTGGGTCAACTGGAGCGGGAAGGGAGCGTGTCTTTCAAACGCTTTGACTGAACGTGGTATGGACGTTACGCATAGGATGCCTAAAATGGGTTAAGGGCATCCGTTTCGATAATCACGTCAAGCAAACATCGCGCCACGGTTTCATGGCCGGGAAAAACGTGGGCGGATTCCATCGCCTTTTCCCGGCCACATTAAGCCATGGGTAGCCGTTTGGCGCATAGGGTCATGCTGGCTGCCTGAAGCGATCCGCCCGCTTCCGGCCATCGTCCATCCCAGGGGCGGCCAGGCCGGTGTTTTTTTTGCGTCGGCCGGAAGCGGGCGCGGCAATTTTCCGGGCCCCGCCCGCCTCCCCAGGCGGCAAAACCTTGGCCGGAAGCGGTCAGGGGGCCGGGGCGGCATTGCCCTTGGCCATCTCGTCCTGAACCTCTTGGAGGGCCCCCGCCTTGCCCTCGGATCTGAAGAGCTCATAGACCGGCTCCATGGCTTTGAGCCACAGGGCCTTGTCAACCTCGTCGACCCGCATCCCCAATTCCTTCAGCTTGTCCACGAAAATGGCGTTTTGCTCGTCTATCAACTTTCGCTGGTAGTCACGGGCCTCTTTGGCGGCCTCCCGGAAGATGGTTTTTTGCTCGTCGGTCAGTTTTTGCCAGGCCGTTTTGCTCACGAAAACGGGGGTGGGCGAGTAGAAATGCCCCGTCAGCGAGCAGAAGCCCTGGACCTCGTAAAACTTCGAGTTGTAGATTATGGGTATGGGGTTTTCCTGGCCGTCGAGGGATTTGTTTTTGAGGGAGGGGAACAGCTCGCCGAAGGGCAGGGGGATGGGGTCGGCCCCTATGGCCTTGAAGGAATCCCTGTGGATCTGGCTTTGCATGGTCCGGATCTTGAGCCCCTTGGCGTCTTCCGGCACAACGATGGGCCTGGCCGAGTTGGTCAGGTGCCTGAAGCCGTTCTCGAAAAAGGTTAGGCCGATAAGGTCGATGTTTTCGACGCTATCGAGGATTTTTTGCCCGATGGGGCCGTCCAGGACCCTCCTGGCCGTGGGCGCGTCGGGGAAGATGAAAGGCAGATCCAGGACCAGGAAGGCGTCGGTGAAGCCCGACAGCGGGCCGCTTGAGACGCAGGTCACGTCGACCGTGCCCATCTGCAGGTACTCGATCAGCTCTTGCTCGCTCCCCAGCATGGAATCGGGGAAGGGCTGGAGGATTACCTCGCCCTTGGTGCGTTCCTTGAGCAGATCGGCTAGATACAAAAGCCCCAGGTGATAGGGGTGATCCGAGGTCAGGGTGTGGCCGGCCTTTAGGGTCAACGGTTCCGCTTGGCAGAGAACGCTGAACGAGGAGACGACGAGGGCTAAAACGATGGTAGCGAGGAGTTTTTTCATAACCAAAACCGCCGGGACCCAAATCCATGATTTGGGTTAATTTTAGGTATCCGGGGGCCTCCCCCACCCCGGGGGGGGCTGGGAATCCCCCATTGGCCAGTCCCCCCGAAGCGGTCCCGGCCCCCGCCCCTAAGGGTTTTTTCGGGGAGGCCCGCCTGGGAGGGAAGATTATTCGTTTCGTCGCCCCCCGGCTGGGGGCGAGCCTGGCCGGGGGGGCGGGCCTTATGGCTCGGCCCATGTCCCGCGTCGGCCCGGGCATGCCCTGGCCAAGGAGCGTTTCGCCCGAGGCCGATCCTGGCGCCCTAGTCCTTCCCGGTACCGGGCGCCGGTTTGGCATGTTTTTAAGCCTAAGATCCAAAGTAGCGACTAGTGAATCGTATCGCCAATTATCGTTGGTATCTTATTCAAATAATCTTGGCTTACGTTGGCTGGTTTTGTTACGTATTTACCTATTTTGTTTTTGTCTTAAGTCAATTTTTCCCACTATCCCACGCTCATTATCGGCTTTGGCATGTTCTCCTTTATCGTCTACGACCCTATTCTTCCGGCGGGACGATGATATTTAAGAATAATTAATTTAATCCGCTATTTACAGAATTTTGCAACCGGGGCAAAGTATCCGCGCCCCGAAAGGGCGCAAGGAAAGGCTAGCCTTGGCCAATCTCGGGGACCGTGGTCATTCGGTATGGCCGGCTAACGGTTAGGTTAGCCGATTATATGGAAATATCGTCGTCTTAACGATGAAAGTGACTTTCTTTGGCGGCCCGAAAATCCCGTGGCCCGCCCGGTAATTGGGGGGGCGTATTGGCCCATGGCTTACCCCAAGATATATTTGAAGCCATGGCGGCGGGGTCGCCTTTGCCTCGCCTGGCATGGGGTAGGGGGCCTTAAGGATCTTGGATCGGTCGCCTAAAAAAAATTATTTTAAGAAAAATTATTGTGTTTTGTTCGTCGGTTTTTTTATCTCGCGCATGAATTTATAAAAATAAAGCGAACCGGACCAATAGGTGGCGAACAAGGCCACGTATAAAATAACGGTCCCGACCCTATGGGTGTTGGCCCACAAAAGCTCCTGGTTCCACAGTAGGCAGAAGACGGCTATGTTCTGGGCCAGGGTCTTTTGCTTGCCCTGGGCCGAGGCCGAGATGACCATGCCCCTTTCCATGGCGATGGCCCTGAGGCTGGTGACGGCCAGCTCGCGGGCGATAATCAGGAAGACGACCAAGGCCGGGATGTAGCCCAGGGGGATCATCATGATCAGGGCCGAGGTGGCCAGGAGTTTATCGGCCATCGGGTCCAGGAAACGGCCGAGGTTACTCTCGTTATTGTACTTGCGGGCCAGGTAACCGTCCAATAGATCGCTTAGGGCCGCCAGAAGGTAGACGGTGGCCGTGACGGAGGACGTGAAGTAATCTTGCTGGTTCGCGAGGGCAAGGCTCAGGATGATTATCGGGAGGGCCAATAATCGACCGAGAGTTAAGGTATTTGGCACAATGGGATGACTAAGTAATCTGCTTAGGCCGGTCATTGTTATGTTTATTCACCTAATATATGTCTGTTGGGTATGTTATTGTTGAAGTTAAAGAAGCGAATAATTTTTTAGTGCAATATTTACTGGTTGTTTAGAATGCATTTTGTATTCTATCGATGACATATTACGCAATGAAATATTACGCACCGAAATATTATCGCAAGCGCGCGGGCCTCGCGCCCAGGCCCGGGGGTTTTTGGCCCGCCCGGTGGGGGGCGGGCGTCAGGGTTCATCGCTTTGGCCGGCCTGGCCGTCGGGATCGGCGCGAAACATCCGCAAAAACGTCTCGTAGTTTCGCAAGACGGTCCTCACGTAGTTTTTCGTCTCCCTTATCTCCGGCACGGCCATGACCCTGGCCACCCTTTCAGGCCCGCAGTTGTAGGCGGCGACGGCCAGGATGACGTCGCCTTTAAAGCGGTTGAGCATCATCCTAAGGTACCTGGTCCCGCCCATGATGTTCTGCTCGGGGTCGAAACTGTCCTTCACCCCCATCATGCGCGCCGTGTTGGGCATGAGCTGCATGAGGCCACGGGCCCCGACCCAGGACACGGCGTTGGGGTCGAAAGCCGATTCCGCCTTGATGACCGCGGTGACCAATGCCTTGTCGACCTTGTAGGTGGTCGAGGCCCTGTTTATGTAGGGCATTATGCGGTCGAGGTTCAGGCGCCTGTACGGGGCCTTGTCGGAGGTCACCGAAATGGCGATCGTAAAGAGCCTGTAACGGGGATCGACCGGGGCGTCGGTTAAGTGGGTGACCCCCGAGTCGTCGGTGAACATATAATACTGCAGGACCTCGCCGACGAACTCAGGCGCCCGCGGCTCGCTGGCCTTCGGGGGCGTGGGCGGTGCGGGCGGGGGGGGTGGCGGCGGAGGGGGTGGCGGGGAAAAAAACCCTTGCCCCCCGGGGGCCTGGGCCCCGCCGGCCTGACCGGGTTCGCGGCCGCCCGGGTCGGCCGCGCCGTCGTCCGGCGGCAGCCAGTATGGGCGGTTCGAGTTGGGGTAGCGGGGGACCCAGTCCGGCAGGTCATATTCCTCCGCGGGTTCCGCGTCCCCCTCGCCTGGGCTCCCTTCCTGGCCCTGCCCGGGGATCTGCTCCTCGGGGGCGAAGAGGCCCTGGCCGAGGGCGGTTTCCGGGCCGAGGGCGATGGCCACGAGGGCGGCCAGGGCCAGCCTGGCCAGGCTCCTGACGGCGGCCATGGGGCCTTTCACCATGGGACCTTTCGCCATGGGCCGTTCACTTCGTTTGGCCGTCTTGGCGCAGCCACAGGTCACGGTTAGCGACGGAACTGAAATATAGTTTTTGACCGTGTTTGTTGACGACCACCGCTTTACTCACTGGAAAATAGATCCCCGTTAAGGCATCTTTAACTAATTCTTCTTCTTTAATAACCGTCTGCCCTTTTTGTCTTGGCGCCACAAGCCCACGTATTACCCAGAATATTAGATAAAAAAGTATCGCTAAAACTAATATTCTGAAAATAGTAAACATTTTATGTGTATTGACCTACTTATAAATTAAAAATCCGTGCGTAAATTAAATAATTGGCAATTTTTGTACTACCGGCCCATCTTTGGGCAACCTTGCTAACATCTCGGTGACCGAAAGGCCTTTCACCGGGTGGACCCAGTCGGGGGCGACCTCGGCCAGGGGTTGGAGGACGAAGCCCCGCTCGTGCATCCTGGGGTGGGGCAGGGTCAATTCCTCGGCCTCGATGATTTCCTGGGCCCTGAACAGCAGGTCGAGATCTATCAGCCTGGGGCCCCAGCGCTCGGCCCTGACCCGGCCCAGCGCGACCTCGAGCGCCAGCAGGGCCCGGAGAAGCGGTATGGCCTCAAGCTCCGAGACGACCAGGGCCACCCGGTTGTAGTACCAGCCCTGGCCTTCCGGGCCGCCCACGGGCTCGGTGTACCACGTCGAGGACAGATCGCTCACGCTTAAGCCCTCGTGGAGCCTCAGGAGGTTAATGGCCCTCTCCATCATGGCCTCGGGGTCGCCCAGGTTGGCGCCCAAGCCTATGGCGCAGATGGCTGTCAAATCAATCCCTCCGTTGGCGGTCCTGGCCAAAGGCCATGGGTTGTCCCCCCAAAGCGCCCAGTCCCGTCCGGGGCTTGCCCCCCGGGCCCGGCTGGTTGGCGGCCCCGGGACGGGGCCATGAAAATGGCGATGGCCATGGCGGGCGGGTAAACCCTCGCCGGGATGGAAAGGCGATCGCCTGGCGATAGGGATCTTGGGTTGGCCTTAAATAACCCGAAAGACCGATATCGAGGATGAAAGGTTATATATAAAATTATTCGTTTATGCGTTTTAAATAAATAATTTTTTTTAGAAACTTAACGGGAATTGTCTGGCGAATAAACCATAATATCGCAAAAAATTGTCGCCATTAGCGAAAGAGGCCAGAGGCTACGAACCTAACCCAGGTCGATTCTATACGAGCCGCCGGGCAATGTCCATAGCGGCACCCAGGCCTGGGCCCACGGGGGCTAGATTTCGTAGCCTATGGCCGCGTAGCCCACGGACACGTCGCCGGGCCTGACATCGTGGCTGGAGTAGTGGTCGAGGAGCCTGGCCTGGGCCCCAAGGATCCTGGCGGCCTCGGTCACGGCGGCCGCGGCCCCGGCCGAGCAGGCGGCCTTGTTCCTGACCCCGGCCAGGGTCATGGCCACCGGGTCGAGGGTCAGGGCCGGCTCGATGAAGGAGCGGTCGTTTTGGAAGCGGTATTCCTCGCCCCCTGGCCCAGGGCCGGCCGGGGCGAAACCGTAGGCCTGGCCGTAATGGGTGAGGTCGGTGGAGGCGACGAGCAAGGCCCGGCCGGGATCGGCGCCCTCCATCCGGGCCAGGATGGCCCCCAGGGCCAGCGATTTCGGGCCAGGGGGGACGCGCAGGGCCCAGACCCGGGCCTTGGGGGCCAAAAGCTTGGCCAGCGGCATCTGGACCTCGACGGTGTTGTCGTCCGTTGGGCCGGGCCAGATCTTTGGCTGCAGATCGGGGCTTTTCAGTTCAGGGTTCAGTTCCGGGGCCAGGGTGACCGGGCCGAGGGGGGTTTCCCAGAGGTCCTCCCCGAAAGCCACGAGCGGGGCCCCGCTCCCCAGGTGGCCACCCATGATGACCAACAGGGCCGGGCCCTCGCCGCCGAATGACTCGACGGCCATGGTCAGGGCCATGGCGGCCAGGCGGCCGGAAAAGTACCAGCCCGCGTGGGGGACGATAACGGCGAACATCCTCCCGGCCGGCTGCTTAAAGGAGCGGATGTAGCCTTGCCAGGATTCCAGCTGGGCCTCGATGGCTTTTTTCGAGCCTGGGTACCACTGGCCGGCCAGCGTGGCCTCTCTGGTTAGCGGTTCGGGCATGACGGGGCCTTTGGCCGCCTCGGGTTAAAGGGGTGGAAGGCTTACCGAACCGGGGAAACGATGGGGCGATGATGGGGATCGGGGCCGACCTGTCGGGCCCGTAAGGTTCACTGGGCGACAAAAGCGAACCGTTTTTCCCACGGGTTTTTCGATAGCCGGGGCTTTGCCGAAACGTTCTTTTCGTATAGGCCTTCAAATATGCTATCAAAGATAATATATTTTAACTAAAATATCAAGGGCTAGATTTCCAAGCCTATAGGGCCAAAACTTACTTAAACTACTACGAATAAAGCGATTTTTGGCCAAAATTGGCCCTTGGGCCGTATACCCATTGGGCCAAGGGATGTATTCTGGCCATTCGCCTGGATGGCTAAGGCGACACCAATGGTGCCGCGATAAAATTGCGCCAAATGGCACGGTAACGATGGAAACCAAAATCATGGGACGTAATTGAACGGGAGCGTGAAACCGTTGCCATGGGAGCCATAAAAACCCCCATGGCTTACGGGCCATGCGTTTTGGCAATCGATCCCGCCGGCCCAAACCTTTCGGCCCCCGCCACCGCCCCCGCGGCGCCGGAGGGGGCGGTTTGCCCTGGGCATTGGTTAATCGGTCGCTGGGAGGGCGTTTTGGGGAGGGGATAATTGTGGTCTTGGGATGTTAAAGAATGTATAAATAGTGGTCATTAAATTGATAAGTGGGGTTTAAATGGTTTGATCGTCTTAAAATCTGTTGTTTTAAGTTAACCACTTGTACTTCAAGAAACTTTGACCTTTTGAAAGTATTTGAGGGCGTTAAAGGTGATTAATCTTAGCTAGCTTAGGCAATCTGTCAAAAAAATCTGGTCAGAATTTTTTGACGATTTCTTTGGAAAAAAACGGACTTGCTCTTGACCTTAGGGATAAAACGACTTATAATCAAAAAACTTTTCAGGGGTGATTTTTTCAAGGTTCGTTATCGCGTCCTTTCGTCCATATTTCCAAAATTAAATTACTTCAAAGCTTCCACTTAACAATTAACTTTAAGGTGTCCGTATGGTTAGCATGACCGTCGATTGGACTGTTTTGGTCCAGATGGCTAATTTTATTATACTTATGGTGATCCTTAACGCGATTTTTTACAAACCTTTGAAAAAGCTAATGACCTCCAGGCAAGAGCTGATCGATAACCTAAAGGCGAACGCCGAGGTGGCCAAAACCCAACTGGAAGAGGGCCAGCTCCAGCAGGAGCGCTTCAGGGTCGAGGTCTTGCGGGAAGGCGTAAAAATACAAAACGATCTTAAGGAAGAAGGCCGTACCAAGGAGGCCGAGATCCTTGGGGAAACCCACAAGCAAGCCTCCGAGCGGGTGGACTTGGCCAGGCAGGCCATGGCCGCCCAGGTAGAGAAGGTCAGGGCCGAGCTTCAGGACGAGGCCCGGGTTTTGGCGAGCCAGCTGGCCAATAAACTCCTTGGCCGCGACGCGGCTGCCGAAAATTGATAGTTCGTATGTTAAATAGGCCCCGACGGCTTGGGCGTTAGGGCTATTTTTGTGCCGATGGTAAGAAATCCCAGGGTTTTTATCCCAAAGCCCCCACCTTCGTTCCTGAGTTGATTAGCGCCTTTGGCCGCGCCGCGGGCGCGCCGGTAAGCAACGCTCCCCCAAAAGGGCTGAAAATGACCCAGATAAAAAATATTTTGGCCATGGTATCCTTCGTTTTGGTCCTTAGCCTGAACGCGGCCCCCCTCTGGTCGGCCCCGGAAACGCCCGCCGCCGAAGAGGTGGCCGTGGAAGACCCGGCCGCCCATACCGTCACGGCCGACGAGGCCGACGCGCACGAGACGACCGGCTACAGTGCCGAGAGATGGCGCGACTTTCTCTACCGGGTCATCAATTTCGTCGTCTACGTGGCCATACTTTATTTTTTGCTGCGCAAGCCCATCAAAAATTTTCTCTCCGGCCGCCGGGACAACGTGGCCCGGACCCTGGAGTACCTGGAAACGCAATCGCGAAACTTGAGCGAGCAGACCGGCGCCCTGACCCGCCAGCTCGACCAGCTGGGCCAGGAGAGGCTGGGCATCCTGAGCCAGTACGAGCGCGACGGGGCCAAGGAGCGGGACAGGATCATCGCCGAGGCCCACAGGACGGCCGAGCTGATCATCAAAAGGGCCGAGTCGGCCATGGACCTTGAGATTAAAACCGCCCGCCAGAAGCTGACGGCCGAGATCGGGGAACTGGCCAAAAACCTTGCCCAGGAAGAAATAGTCGAGAAGATAACCGACGACGACCGTAGCCGCCTGGTCCTGGAGTTCGTTGACAAGGTGGTCAAACTCCCCGCCAGAAGAAACTAGGGCTTCAAGGGGGCCGAAAATGCATGAGATTCTAGCCAAACGATATGCCAAAGCCTTACTCTCGCTGGGCCAGGAAGACGGGAAGTACCGTGAGTACGGCGCGGAGCTGAGCGGCTTTTTAAGCGACATCGAGGCGACCGGGGAAGCGGGCCGGGCCCTGGTTTCGCCTTTCTACCCGAAGGATCAGAGGGGCAAGGCCTTGGCGGCCATACTGGAAAAGGGCTCGCTTAGCCAGCTGGTCAAAAATTTCGTGAACCTTTTGCACGACAAGGGTCGCCTGGATATCCTGGGCCCCATAGTCCAGGCCTACTCGGGGTTGTGCGACGAGCTCGAGGGCCTCGTCCGGGGCACCCTGACCTCGGCCACGCCCCTTTCCGATAGCCAGATCTCGGCCATAAAAGGCGCCCTGAATGCCATGTCCGGCTCCAAGGTCGAGCTCGAGGTCAAGGTCGATCCGTCGATCATCGGCGGGCTGGTCGCCCGCCTTGGGGATCTGGTAGTCGATTCCAGCCTCCAGACCCAGATTAAGCTTTTGGGACAGAAACTGTCCGAACCAGTCTAGGATAAGGCCCGGGAAAAAGCCCGGGCCGGGAAACGCGAATTTCGCAACATTCTCTGGAAACGTAAGGAGAACCCTAAGCCATGCCCATAAAAGCGGATGAAATCAGCCAAATCATCAAGTCCCAAATCAAGGAATATGGCCGCCAAGTCGAGCTGGACGAGGTCGGCTCGGTGTTGTCCGTTGGCGACGGCGTGGCCATGGTCTACGGCGTCGAGAAAGCGATGGCCATGGAATTGCTGGAATTCCCTGGCGGTATCCTGGGCATGGTCCTAAACCTTGAGGCCGAGCACGTTGGCGTCGCCGTCATGGGCGACGTGGCCCACATCAAGGAGGGCGACATCGTCAAGCGCACGGGGCGCATCGCCCAGGTGCCCGTCGGCGACGCCCTGCTGGGCCGCGTGGTCGATTCGGTGGGTAGCCCGATGGACGGCAAGGGCCCCATCGAGACCAAGGAGTTCGCCCGCATCGAGGTCGTGGCCCCGGGCATCGTCGCCCGCAAAGGCGTCCACGAGCCCCTGTACACCGGCATCAAGGCCATCGACGCCATGACCCCCATCGGCCGCGGGCAACGGGAGCTTATAATCGGCGACCGCCAGATCGGCAAGACGGCCATATGCGTCGATGCCATCATCAACCAAAAGGGCCAGGACGTCATCTGCATTTACGTGGCCATCGGGCAGAAAAAATCCACCGTGGCCCAGGTCGTGGCCAACCTGGAGAGGTTCGGGGCCCTGGACTACACCGTGATCGTGGCCGCCAACGCCTCCGACCCGGCGCCGCTCCAGTACATCGCCCCCTATGCCGGGGCCTCCATGGGTGAGTATTACCGCGATCGCGGCCGCCACGCCCTCATTATTTACGATGATCTCTCCAAGCAGGCCGTGGCCTACCGCGAGGTCTCGCTCCTGTTGCGGCGCCCGCCGGGCCGCGAAGCCTACCCAGGCGACATCTTCTATAACCACTCCAGGCTCCTGGAGAGGGCGGCGAAATTAAACGACGAGTTGGGGGCGGGATCGCTCACGGCCCTCCCGGTCATCGAGACCCAGGCCGGGGACGTCTCGGCCTTCATCCCGACCAACGTCATCTCCATCACCGACGGCCAGGTGTTTTTGGAGCCCAACCTGTTCTTCTCCGGCGTGCGGCCGGCCATCAACGTCGGCATCTCCGTTAGCCGCGTCGGCGGGGCCGCCCAGACCAAGGCCATGAGAAAGGTCGCCGGTAACCTGAGGCTGGATCTGGCCCAGTTCAGGGAGCTGGAATCCTTCGCCCAGTTCGGCTCCGATCTGGACAAGGCCACCCTCAACCAGATCAACCGCGGCCAGCGCATGGTCGAGCTCCTCAAGCAGCCACAGTTTCAGCCCTTGCCCGCCGAGAAGGAGGTCGTGGTCCTGTTCGCCGGCACCAGGGGTTATCTGGATAAATACCCGGTCTCCTCGGTCCTCGATTACGAGAAGAGGCTTTTGGAGTTCGTCGAGTCCAGGCACCCCGATATCTTTGCCGAGATAAAGGAGAAGAAGGACATCTCCCCCGAGCTGGACGCCAAGATAAGGGCGGCCCTGGACGAGTTCGCCGACATTTTCGCCCAAACCCTGGCCCTGCCCCCGCAGGCCAAGGAAGCGAGCTAAGCCGCGAGCGGGTAGCCCGCGCCTGAGGCTGCCTCGTCCACCGAATCGGCGCCCAATTAACGCCACTTGTTGGGCTTTATGGATTAAGTTTACGATAACAATGAATGGTAGGGGTTAAGATGGCCTCCCTAAAGGACATCAAAAGGCATATAGTTGCCGTCAAGCAGACCCAGAAGCTGACCAAAGCCATGAACATGGTCGCCGCGGCCAAGCTTCGGTCCGTCCAAAACAGAACGGAACTTTTTCGCTACTATGCCGAGGAGCACAAGCGGTTGATCGACGAGATCGGCAACCGGGTCAAGCAGATCGATCATCCCCTCATGAAGCCGAATCCCGGCTCCAAAAAGGCCATGATCGTCGTCTTCACCTCCGACCGCGGCCTGTGCGGGAGTTTTAACGCCAACATCCTCAACCGTGTCGACAACAAGATTGTCGCCCTTCGGGAAGAGGGCCTGGAACCCGAGCTTTTCATCATCGGCCGGAAGGGGTATGATTATTACCGCCGGAGGCGGGTGACGATCAAGGACCAAAAGGTTGGTATTCTGGGCGCCTTCGATTACGACGCTGCCGTCGAGAACGCCAAAAGCATAACCGACCTTTACAGAAGTGGGGATTATAGCCAGATCTTCATATGTTATACGTGCTTCAAGTCCCTAACCAAGCATGTGGTGACGCTCGATCACCTCATGCCTTTGGTCCATGAAAGCGTCGAGCGGGATCCAGCCAACAGCCTCGATTACAGCGTCGAGCCGAGCCCCGCCCGGCTGATGGCCACCCTGATCCCCAGAAGCATTGACATCATTATATATAGGGCTTTTTTGGAGTCGGTGACCAGCGAGAACGCCGCGCGCATGCAGGCCATGGACAACGCCTCAAAGAGCTGCAAGGACATCATCGTCAACCTGACCATGGCCTACAACAAGGCCCGCCAGGCGGCGGTCACCAACGAGCTCCTCGATATCGTTAACGGCGCCGAGGCCCTCAAAGGCTAAGGCCCTTACGGCAGGGTCGCGGCCGGCAGCCCTCGCGGCTTTTGGCCGGGGGCCCGGAACGCATAACGCAATTAACGGTTTTGCTACAAAACCCGTAACCACCGCGGCGAAAAGCCGCCGAGAACTAGGTAATATTTATGAACGAGGGTAAAATCGTGCAAGTCATTGGCCCTGTCGTGGACGTGGCCTTCTCAGCGGGCCAGCTCCCCGAGATCCTCAACGCCCTTTTGTTGAGCAACCCAGCCATAGACGACAAGGAAGACAATTTGATCCTGGAAGTGGCCCAGCACCTGGGCGACAACATGGTCAGGACCATCGCCATGGATATTACCGACGGTTTGGTCAGGGGTATGACCGTCAAGGATACCGGCCAGCCCATCGCCATCCCGGTGGGTAAGCCCACCCTGGGCCGCGTCCTGAACGTCGTCGGCAAGCCCGTCGACGGCCTGGGCCCGGTTGTCAGCGACAAAAAATACCCCATCCACAGGCCCTCGCCGCAGTTCACCAGCCTTGACACCTCCGTCAGGGTCCTTGAGACCGGGGTCAAGGTCATCGATTTATTGGTGCCCTTCCCCCGCGGCGGCAAGATGGGCCTTTTCGGCGGCGCGGGCGTGGGCAAAACCGTCATCATGATGGAGATGATCCACAACATCGCCATGCACCATGGCGGCATCTCCGTTTTCGGCGGGGTTGGGGAGAGGACCCGCGAGGGTACCGACCTCTACAACGAGATGAAGGAGAGCGGGGTCATCGACAAGGCCGCCCTGGTTTACGGCCAGATGACGGAGCCCCCGGGCGCGAGGGCCAGGGTGGCCCTGACGGCCCTTACGGCCGCCGAGTACTTCCGGGACGAGGAAGGCCAGGACGTTTTGCTGTTCGTCGACAATATTTACCGCTTCACCCAGGCCGGTAGCGAGGTCTCGGCGCTTTTGGGCCGCATGCCCTCCGCCGTCGGTTACCAGCCCACCCTGGCCACCGAGCTCGGCGAGCTCCAGGAGCGCATCACCTCGACCAACCGTGGCTCCATCACCTCCGTCCAGTGCGTTTACGTCCCCGCCGACGACTTAACCGACCCGGCGCCGGCCACCACCTTCGCCCACCTCGACGGCACGGTCACCCTCTCCAGGCAGATTGCCGAGCTGGGCATCTACCCCGCCGTGGACCCCCTGGACTCCACGAGCCGCATCTTGGATCCCAACTATCTGGGTTTGGAGCACTATCAGACCGCCCGCAAGGTCCAGCAGACCCTCCAGAAGTACAAGGATCTACAGGACATCATCGCCATCCTGGGCATAGAGGAGCTCTCCGAGGACGACCGACTCACCGTGGCCCGCGCCAGAAAGATCCAGAGATTTCTCTCCCAGCCCTTCTTCGTGGCCGAGCCCTTCACCGGCTCGCCTGGTAAGTTCGTGAAGGTCGAGGACACGGTCCGGGGCTTTAAGGAGATCCTGGACGGCAAGCACGACTCCGTACCCGAGCAGGCCTTCCACATGGTGGGCGGCATAGAGGAGGTAAAGGAGAAGGCGGAGCGTCTGGCTGCGGCTAACTAAT
>JAITKA010000129.1 GCA_031278635.1 Deltaproteobacteria bacterium
TGTTTTGTTGGTGCTTGCGGGGGAGGGAACGGCCTTGCGGCAAAGGCCGGGCCTTGGGTGCCTGGGCGGCGGGCGGTTTTTGGCCTGGCGCGATTTTCACGGAGGCTTGACTATGCGGCGGGAAACGGATAAGCTCGGCGCGCGCGAACTGCCCGCCGGGGCCCTTTACGGCCTTCAGAGCCTCAGGGCGAGGGAGAATTTCGACCTTGGCCTCCCCCCCACCAACGACAGGCTGATATTGGCCATCGTCAAGGTAAAAAAAGCCGCGGCGATGACGTATTTGAAGCTTGTGCCCGGGATGGGGGAGGTGTACGGGGCCATAGTCTGGGCTTGCGACCACGTCCTGGCGGCGTGTCCGGAGCCGGGGAAGCCGGGGGCGCGGCCGGAGGGGTGGTTTCGCGAGGCCTTCGTCGTGGGGGCCATACAGGGCGGGGCCGGGACGTCGGCCAACATGAACGTGAACGAGGTCTTGGCCAACCTGGCTTTGGGGCGGCTCGGGCACCCGCCCGGGAGATACGACATCGTCCACCCCCTGGACCACGTCAACCGGGGCCAGTCCACCAACGACGTGTACCCAACGGCCCTTCGGATCGCGGCCATAGAGCTTTTGCGGGAACTGAGCCAGGGCTGCGCCGATTTGCAGGAGATTTTGCAGGTCAGGGAGAACGAGTTCACGGGGATAAAAAAGCTGGGCCGGACGGAGCTGATGGACGCCGTCCCCGTGACCCTGGGGGAGGAATTCGGGGCCTACGCACAGGCCATAGCCAGGGACCGCTGGAGGCTTTACAAGATCGAGGAAAGGCTCAGGCAGGTCAACATCGGCGGGACGGCCGTGGGCCTCTCCGACCTCGCCGAGAAGCGTTACCGTTTCGGGGTCATCGAAAACCTCAGGACGCTGACGGGCCTGGGTTTGGCCCCGGCCGAGTACCCCATGGACATCACGCAGAATAACGACGTTTTCGTGGAGGTCTCCGGGCTTTTGAAGGCCCTGGCCGTGAACCTGATGAAAATAGCCAACGACCTGAGGCTCATGAACTCCGGCCCCAGGGGCGGCCTGGGCGAGATAAGGCTGGCCGATCTCCAGATGGGCAGCACGATCATGCCGGGCAAGGTCAACCCGGTCATACCGGAGATGGTCATGGGGGTGGCCATCAAGGTCATGGCCAACGACCTGGCCGTGACCATGGCCGCCGCCCACGGGGAATTCGAGCTGAACGCCTTTTCGCCGGTCATAGCCGAGTCGCTCCTCGAGAGCCTGGCCCTGTTGTCAAGGGCGGTCAACGTCTTCCGGGAGAGGTGCCTCGCGACCCTGAGGCCGGACGCCGAGCGCTGCGCCCGGCTCCTTTCCGGCTCGCTGGCCTTCGCCGCGGCCTACGCCCCCAGGCTCGGTTACGACCGGGTGGCCGGGATAATCGAGGAATCCCAGGGCGACCCGGCCCGGGCCCTGGCCGCCCTCAAGGCGGCAGAGGCGGGAAAGTAGCCTTTAAATACCCCCCAAAGGAAAAGAAAAAAAATATGAAGCAGGCATTAGTCGCCATAGTCGGGCACGACCGCCCGGGCATCGTCCACCAGGTGAGCCGGATTTTGGCCAACCTCGATTGCCGCATCCTCAGCGTCAGCCAAACGACCCTCTCGGGCCAGTTCGCCGGCCTTTTCGCCACCAAAATGCCCGAAAACCTGACCCACGAGGCCATCTCGGAGTCGCTGACCGCCAACCTCTCCGGGGGCTCGCTCTCCCATTGGGTGGCCAGCCAGACCGACATGGCCGAGACACCCAGCGTCGAGTCAGAGCCCTACGTGCTGACCATCCTCGGCCCCGACCACCCGGAGATCATCCCCGAGGTCACCAAAACCGTGGCCAGCTTCGAGGCCAACATCGAGAACCTCCGGGCCGTCCCCATAGACGACGGGACGGGTGGCCACGGCGACCTCCCGCCCATGGCCCTGGTCCTGGAGATAGCCGTGCCGGTGAACGTGAGGCAGGGCGCCTTCAGGCAGGCCCTGGCCCTGACCGCCGAGGAGCGGGGCATCGAGATCAGCCTCCAGCACCGGGACATTTTCGAGGCCATCCACAGGGTCTGACCGGCCCACCCCGCCCTTAGGGTCGGGGGTTTTGGGCGCCCGCCCTGGGCGCCCTCCTGAAGGAGACCGTCAGCCCCCCGGTGAAATCGTCCGGGCTCACCCGGGCCTCGGCCTCGAAGACCCGGGTGAGCAATTCCGGGGTCAGGGTTGTCTCCCTCGGCCCCGCGGCCACCAGGCGCCCGTCGGCCATGAAAACTATCTCGTGGGCGTAGGTCGCGGCCAGGCTCAGGTCGTGGCTGACCGTCACCACCAGGGCTCCCCCCTCGGCCAGTTCCCTCAGGGTCTCCATGAAATCCAGGGCCTGGGCCACGTCCAGGTTGCTGGTGGGCTCGTCCAGGAGGACGATCGGGGTGGCCTGGGCCAGGGTCCTGGCCAGGACGACCCTCTGGGCCTCGCCCCCGGAGAGGCCGGTCACGCTTTTGTCGGCCAGGTGGCCCAGGTGGAGCCTGTCCAGGGCCTCGTCGACCGCCCGGCGATCCCCCGGGCCGAGCCGCCCGAAGGGGCCCAGATGGGGCTTGCGGCCGAGGCTGACCACCTCCCTCACGGTGAAGGCGAAATTAAAGTTCGAGCTCTGGGGGGCCAGGGCGATGGACTTGGCCAGCCCAGCGGGGCCGTGGGCCCCGAGCGGCAGGCCCCGCAGCAGGATTTCCCCCTCGTCCGGTTTCCTGAGGTTCGAGAGCAGATCCAGGACCGTGCTCTTCCCGGCCCCGTTGGGGCCGGCCATGACGTAATGGCGCCCGGGAAAGAAGCCCAGATCGAGTTCCTTGACCACCTTCCTGGGCCCGTGGCTGAAACTCGCGTTCACGATGCTTAATGTGGGCGTATCTGGCATATAAATTACGTTAAGCCTGTATCAATTCTTTCATCTTCCGGCGAAAGATGACCAAAAAGGCCGGCCCGGCCAAAAGGGCGGTCAGGACCCCCACCGGTATCTCGCCCGGCAGGAAGGCCCTGACGGCGGTGTCCGCCGCCAGAAGGAGCAGCGCCCCGCCCAGGGCCGAAAGCGGCAAAAGGGAACGGTGATCGGGCCCGGTCAGCAGCCTGCAAAGATGGGGCACGATTAGGCCGACGAAGCCTATGATCCCGGCCACGGCGACCGAGGCCGAGGCGGCCAGGGAGGCCGCCGCCAGCAGGGTCAGGCGGACCCTCCTGGTGTTCACCCCCAGCGTCTCCGCCGACTTGAAGCCCAGGGTCATGACGTTCAGGTCGGTGGCCGAGGCCTGGCAGATCAAAAAGGCCGGGACGAAAAAACCCGCGACTATGCCGAAATTCGCCCAGGTCTGGGCCTGGAAGCTCCCCAGCAGCCAGAATATGATGGAGCTGACCTGCTCCCCGGCTAGGTATTTGATGAACGAGAGGCCCGCCGAGAGGATGGCCGAGAGGATGACCCCGGAGAGGATCAGGCTGGTGGGGGATAGCCGCCGGTCGGCGTCCGAGGCCAGGGCGATAACCAGCAGCAGGGTCAGGGACGAGAAGACGAAGGCCCCTATGGCCGGGTACAGGGGCCCGAAAGAGATTACCTCGGGCGGCATGAACATGGCGGCCATGAGCACAAGCGAGGCCCCGAAGGCCGCGCCGGACGAGACCCCCAGGGTGTAGGGATCGGCCAATGGGTTCAGCAAAAGCCCCTGGTAGACCGCCCCCGACAGCCCCAGGGCCGCCCCCGAGATCAAAGCCGTCATGAGCCTTGGGAGCCTGACCTCAACCAAGGCCATGACCCTGTTCTCGGGCAAGTCGATGCCCGACCCGCTCAGCCAGGCCACGAGGATGTCGAAAATCTCCCTGGCCGAGAAGGGCATGTGCCCGCTGGCCAGCGAGACGAGACCCATGGCCGCCAGGGCGAGGGCCATGCCCAGCCCCAACAACCTCGGCGAGACCCTCCTGGGCTTCCCGCCAAGGATTGGCCCTGGGGCCCCGCCGGGGGGCCCGGCGGGCGCTTGGCCCTGGTTATCCTTCACGGTCTCGGCCATGGCGGGCGCCTGAAGCGAGGGGGGCCAGGGATATCGGGCCGGTGGCTAATAAAGGTCATGATAAGTAAATGTGTCTCGTTATGGTCACTAATAAATGGACAAAAAAATTTTTTAATGATCGATAGTTGGTAAAAAATAAATATTTATATGCTAAAAGGGAACCAAGGCCTAAACGTTACCCGCCGGGGAGCGGAAAAACCGATGCCTCGCGAAAATAGCCTCCCATGGCCCATGGCTTGAATATGCCACAGCGGGGACCGTTTGGCAACCGCCAAAAGCCAAAACCGGTGCCGGGATGGTGATATAATGGGGAAATTGGCGGGCTCGCGTGGGGGATAAGGTCGCGGGGCCGGTTGTGGGGCCGGTTGGCGAGGGGGGTAGGTAACGGGTTACGGGGGCGGTAAAGACATTAGTCTATGCGTTAGCCCCAAAAAAAATAATATAGAGGCATATGCTTTAATGGAGTCAGTTATTGATAATAAAGAAGTTATTAACTATAAGATTAAGAATACTTATTGCATTGATAACAACTGGGATAGCATATTTCACCAC
>JAITKA010000132.1 GCA_031278635.1 Deltaproteobacteria bacterium
ACCACCACCACTACCCCTTCTACCACCGCCACCGCCGCCACCACCACCCCCACCCCCCACCCCCCCCCCCCACCCCCCACCCCCCCCCCCCCCCCCCCCCCCCCCCCCCCCCCCCCCCCCCCCCCCCCCACCCCCCCCCCCCCCCCCATCATAAATAAATTTTCACTGCGCGCGGGAACGTTTCGATGTCCAAAAAATACCGGCCTTACCCTACACCTAACGGCCTATAGGCCAGAAAATAGGGCCAGAAAATAGACTATCCGAAAATACGGCATGCTCCCGAACCACAAATGGCCATTTGTTATTGTCGTTTATAGCGACAAATTTAACTTTGCGGTTAAATTATAAACTTAAGAGCGCCAAAAATTGTGCCGATAGCGCTTTACAACCCATGAACAACCTAAACATCTACGTTTATTACCATAATAGTACCGTGGAACCATTATTGCCAGCGGAAAAATAACTTACCCTCAAATTAAAATTAAATGATCCCGTTAAAGTAGGCCTACCTAAAGAGTATGCAAGTGAAATTTTTTTTATGAACCCCCCTTCCCTTTTTTATGTCACCCCCCTTCCCTTTTTTCCCCTTATGGGTTCTTGCGGTATCGGTTGGCAGTTTCGTCGGGATGCCGGTATTTTAACCACTCTTTGGGTAAGCTTTGTCGCAAAACTTTTATCGATAAAATTTAAAAACGCCTAAAGCGGGCTTTGTTTCGTTGAAATTGCGAAAATTAATTTTAAATAAATTATCGATCCGACAAGCGAAAGCCTGAAGCGACATCGTCGTGTGGCAACATGCCTTTTTGAGGTGAATGCGAAAGTTGGTTTATCGTTATGGGCATAACGATATGATTACGATTGAACCGATGGGGGAAAAAAGACCGGCCGGTGGCGTCATGACGGCAAATAAATTATTTGGGGGAAAACAGGGGGGATAAAGGGCCAGGCTTATGGATGGGTAGGTACTTTGGGGGGCATTGGGCGGAAAATGGGCGGCATCGTTGCGGTTGGGGGCGACGGCGAAGCGTGACCGGCCGGGGGGTCATGGTTCGCCGTCGTCGTCATCGTCGTCGTCGTCGTAGAAGCCTAAGCCCTCGTCGCCTTCCTCGAACTCGTCGTAGTATTCCTCGACGAAGTCGTCGGCCCAGGAGCCGTCCAGGGCCAGGCGGAAGCCGATCAGGGGGCTGCGTTCGTCGGGGCTCTTGACGCTACGGGTGGTCACGCGGCAGAACCAGGGGGCGCTGCCCCAGCCGCCGCCCCTGATGACCTTGCTGGAGCCCTCGGTGGGGCCCTTGGGGTTGGTGGCCGTGCCCGGGCCGTAGTCGCCGTACCAGTCGGAAACCCATTCCCAGACGTTGCCCAGCATGTCGTGGAGGCCCCATGGGTTGGGGTCCTTGAGGCCGATGTTTTGGGTGCGGTGGCCGGAATTGTGGCCAAACCAGGCGTGCTGGGGGAGCTCGTCGGGCGTTTGGCCAAAGTAGTAGGGCGAATCCTGGCCGGCCCGGGCGGCGTATTCCCACTCGGCCTCGGTGGGGAGGCGGTAGCGCTGGGCGCTGGTCGAGTTGAGGCGCTGGATGAAGTCCTGGACCTCCCGCCAGGTCACGTTCTCGACGGGGCGCATGTCGCCCCTGAAATGGGAGGGGTTGTAGCCCATGCAGAATTCCCAGAGGTTCTGGGTCACCTGGTACTTGGCCAGCCGGAAGGGGCGGCTGAGGATTACCCCGTGGACGGGCTTTTCGTACTCCTGGCCCTGTTTGTCGTCATGGTTGGTGCCCATTTGGAAGAGGCCCGAGGGGATGTCGCAAAAGTCAAGGGAATTGAAGACGGCCAGGTCGCCGGGCGATATGGTCGGCCTGACGAGGGTTATTCTGGGCGCCCTCCAGGGGCCGGGATCGGCCGGGGGGCGGGGGCCGGGTTTGCCGCCCTCGGCCACTATGGGCGGGGCCAGGCCCAGGGTGACGCTGGATTTTTTCGAGAGCCAGTTGCGCCTGGCGTCGGATATGCGCCCCAGGAGCCACCTGGCCGAGTCGGCGAGGTGGCCGGAGCTACTGGGAAAGTCCCAGCCGCACCGGGGGCAGCGCAAAAGGCTGGCATCGAGCGTATAGAAGCATACCGGGCATTTTTTCTCGAGCACGTCCACCTCCTCGCGCTTGGTAGGGGCCAGCCCCAAGGGGATAATCCCATTTAATTATACCACTTTAGCCGCGGACTCAGGCGGAATTTTACTTCCGGGGGCCGGGGTTACGGGTCCCCCGGCAGCGTTTTGGAGTTATCCTTAAAATTATACCACTTTTTGGGCCCGTGGAGGTTTTTTACCTTCGGGGCCGGGCCGGGCCCGGGCCCTCAGGGACCGGGCTTGGCCCGGTCGGCCAGTTTCCGGGAGATATAGGAGCAGGCCAGGAGCTGGGCCTGGTGGAAGACCATGAGCGGCAGGATGATGACGCTGGCCAGGGCCGGGGGGAATATTATGTTGGCCATGGGGACGCCCGCGACGAGGCTTTTCTTGGAGCCGCAAAAGAGGATCGTTATCCTGTCCTCGCGGGGGAACCCCAGGAGCGAGCCGGCGGCGAAGGTGCCCAGGAGGGCGAGGGCCAGGAGGATGAGGCAGACGAGTATCAGGGCCAGGAACATCGGGACGGACAGGGTCCCCCAGAGCCCGGAGGTCGTCCCGTGGCTGAAGCTCACGTAGACTATGAAGAGAACGGAAAGGCGGTCGACGTAGCCCAGGGCGGCCTTGCGGCGGTTGATCCAGCCGGCCAGCCAGGGCCTCGCGGCCTGGCCGGCGGCGAAGGGCAGGACCAGCTGGAGGCAAAGGTCCCGGATGGCCTGGGGCAGGGAGCTGTCGAGGTTGGCCTGGAGGGCCAGGTTGACCAACAGCGGGGTCACGAAGACGCCCAGGAGGCTGGAAAAGGAGGCGGCGCAGACGGCCGCGGCCACGTTGCCCCCGGCTATGGAGGTAAAGGCAATCGACGACTGGACGGTCGAGGGCAGCACGCAGACGAACAGAAGCCCCATGTAGAGGCGCCCGTCGGTCAGGAAAAGGGCCAGGGGCTTTATCAGGAGGCCAAGGGCCGGGAACATGGCGAAGGTGGCCAGGGCGATGACCAGGTGGAGGCGCCAGCTGGTCAGCCCGGCCCAGAGGTTGGCCGGGGTGAGCTTGAGGCCGTGCATGAAAAACAAAAGGGCCACCACCAGGGTGCTGGCGCCCTTGAAGATCGAGTAGACCTGGCCCTTGGCCGGGAGGAACACGGCCAGGATGACCGTTAGGATCAAGGCGTTGGTGAAACCGTCGGAATGCTTACTGAGATACGAAAAGGCCCTTTTGATCATCAAACCCTCCGGGGCTGGCCGGCCGGGCTCAGGCCCGGGCTTATCCCATTGTAGCCCCGGGGAGGCCGCCTGTCCAATGGGCCGGGATTATGGGGGCGGCGTCAGGCGTCGGCGAAGCTGTCGGCCAGTTGCTTGAAGACCTCGACCAGGGCGGGGTCGAAGTGGGTCCCGCCCTCGCGGATGATTATGCCGGCCGCTTCCTCGTGGCTCATGGGCTTTTTGTAGGGCCTTTTGGAGGTCAGGGCGTCGTAGACGTCGGTTATGGCCATGAGCCTACCCTTGAGGGGTATATCGGTCCCGGAAAGGCCTAGGGGGTAGCCCTTGCCGTCCCAGCGCTCGTGGTGGGTCAGGGCCATGATGCGGGCGTCCTCGAGGTAGCCGGCCTGGCCAGGGGGGAGGCTCTGGCCGATCTTGCCTATTATCTCGGCCCCGGCGGCGGTGTGGGTTTTCATGATCTCGAATTCCCCGGGGGTGAGCGGGCCGGGTTTTTTGAGGATGGCGTCGTCTATGGCTATCTTGCCCACGTCGTGGAGGCGGGACGATTGGATAATCAAGGTCGCGTCCCAGGACTGGGCTTCCGCCGGGCAGTCGGGTCTGGCCATGAGGCCGAAGATGAGCGTCTCCATCCACTTGAGGGTCCTGGCCACGTGGGCCCCGGTCGTGGGGTCCCGGCTCTCGACCAGATCGACCACCGTGTCCAGGATGGCCCCCTGGAGCATGACCACCTTGTGGGTCTCCTCGACCACGAGGCGCTTTAGGTTCTCGTTAAAGGCCTCAAGCTCCCTGCCTTTCTCCTCAAGGTCCATCCTTTGGGTGATGATGGTCAGGTGGATGTCCACCCTCTGTCTGAGGAGTGTCGGCTCTATGGGCTTGTAAAGGTAGTCCACGGCCCCCAGGCGCAGGCCCTCTATCTCGGAGCCCACGTCGGCGTTGGCCGTCAGGAATATGACCGGGATGTCCATGGTCGAGGGCCTGGACTTAAGCTCCCTTATGGCCTCAAGGCCGCTCATGCCGGGCATGTTGATGTCAAGGACGATTATGTGCGGCTTGACCTCGTCGATCAGCTCAAACATTTTCAGGGCCGAGGGCACGGTGTAGACGTCCCCCCGGTCGGCCAGGGTGTCCTTGGCCAGCCGCAGGTTGGTGATGGAATCGTCCACCACCATTATTTTGGCCCCTTTTATCCCGTTCCCCATGGTAAGCCCCCGTCAGACGTTCGCCGACCCGCTTGATATGCGGTCTATCAGCTTGATGGCCTCGCCGTAGTCGGCGATTAATATTTGATCCGAGGCGGCGGCCAGTATGGCCCTCGACTCGCCGTCGCAGCCGGGGGAGAGCTCCCCGATCAGGCGGTCGGCGAGGCCCACGTCCCGTTCCCTCAGGGCCTTTTTCAGCCGGTTGAGGGCGGCCCCGGGCGGTTTTTTGCCCGTCCGGTCGAAAGGGCCCGCCTGGTCCCGGGCGAGCCTGAGGGCCGATGTCACCCTTTGGGCGACGTCGGCAAGCTCCCCGGCCAGGACCTCGAGATCCCCCCTCCCGAAGGGCGCGAGGTCGCCCCTTTTGGCCGCCCCCTCGAGGTCGGCGGCGAGGCCGGACAGCCTGGCCGCCCCCACGTTGGCCGAGGCGCCCTTGAGGGCGTGGACGCTTATGGCCAAACCGGGCAGATCCCCGGGGCCTTTAGGCCTAACCAAAAGATCCTTTAGGTTGCCCGCGTCCAATAAAAACGCATCCAAAAGCTCGGCGTATTTACCCAAAGACCCGCCGCTTCGCCTAAGCCCTTCCTGGGGCTCGAAGCCCGGGAAGCCCAGGGCCGCCAAAAACCCGTCGGCGGGCGCGGGCGCGGGGGCCGGCCCGGACGGGGCCGGGACGGGGCGGCGGGCGGTGTCGGGGACCCATCTCCCGAGGAGGGTCACCAGGGCCTGGTTATCTATTGGCTTGGAAAGGTAGTCGTCGAAGCCCTGGGCGAGGAGGGATTCCCGGGCCCCGGCCACGGCGTTGGCGGTCAGCGATATTATGGGGGCCTTCAGGTAGTGGCCGCTTATGGCCCGTAGGAGCTTCAGGGTCTCGACGCCGTCGAGGCCAGGCATCATCTGGTCGACGAAAAGGAGATCGAAGGGCGTGGCCCTGGCCAGGTCGACGGCCTCCTGGCCGGACAGGGCCGTGGTCACGTCCATGCGGTAAGGCTCCAGCAAACCCTTGGCCACGGTGAGGTTGGTCAGGACGTCGTCCACGATCAGGACCTTGAGGCCGGGGGCCAGGAAGGGAATGGCCTGGTCCTCGCCGGCCGGGTCGGCCTGGGGCGGGAGTTGGCCCAGGGGCCTGGGGTCCATGACCGCCTGGCGGCAGGTGGCCGTGAACCTGGAGCCCTGGCCGAAAACGCTCTCGACGGTGATGTCGCCGCCCATGAGGCGGCAGAGGTTCAGGGCGATGGATAGGCCCAGGCCCGTGCCCTCGACCTTTTGGTTGGAGCGCCGGTCAAGGCGGACGAAGTCGTCGAAAAGGTGCCCCAGATCCTCGTCGCGGATGCCGACGCCCGTATCCTCGACCGTGAAGGCCAGCTCGACGAAGCTCTCGTCCAGGCTCTCGAAGCCGGCCGTGAATTTTATGTGGCCCTTGTGGGTGTACTTGACCGCGTTGACCAGGATGTTCAGGAGGACCTGCTTGACGCTCCTCTCGTCGCCCAAAAGGACCGAGGGCAGATAGGGGTCGATCTGGCTCATGAAGACCAGGGTCGGCTTTTCCTTGAGCCTTACCGCGATCAGGGCCAGGACGTCCCCCAAAAGCCTCCCCGTCCGGTAGGGGCTCTCGCTTAGGGTCACCTTGCCCGACTCCATCTTGGAAAAATCCAGGATCTCGTTCACGAGGTTAAGGAGGCTCCCCCCGGCCCGGCTTATGTCCCCCAGGTAGGAGGGGACGCGGGGGTCGGAGGGGTTGCGGCGGGCCATGTCGCTCAGGCCGATTATGGCGTTCAGGGGGGTCCTTAGCTCGTGGCTGATGCGGGCCAGGGAATCGGTCTTGAGCCGGTTGGCCTCCTCGGAGCGCTGCTTGGCGTGGCTAAGGCGCATGAGCACCACCACGAGGGTGGTGGCCAGGAGGAGCGAGAGGCCGATGACCACGGGAAAGGTCCTGTAGGCCTCCTGGTAATAGGACGAGACCGGGGAGAATATGCCCAGCATCCAGTCGTTCTCCAGCCGGCTGAATATGGCCACGTAGGGCTTCCCGAACATGCGGGTCCGGGTGATGAGCATGTCGTCGCTCGTGGCCGGGAGGCGGGGCACCAGGTCCTTGAGGCCGTCTATCCCCGAGAGGGGTTTGCCGTTCTCGGCCTCGTCGGGGTGGGCCACGACCCTGAGGGAGCTGTCGGCCATGAGGGCGAAGACCCCGCCCACCTCCGGCTTCAGGGACTCGACCCTGTCGATGACCGGGTCCAGCAAGAACTCCATGCCGATGGCCCCCCGGATGGTCCCATTCCCGTCGGCTATGGGTTTGCTGAGGGAGAGGACCGATTCGCCCGTCTCCGCGTCCACGCGGGGCGCCCCCCGGAAAAAATACCTGGAGTCGTTGATTTCCGAGGGCCCGCGGCCCGAGAGGGTCCCGGCGTACCAGGGCTGGGCCTCCATCTCGGCCTCGGGGACCTTTTCGATGCCATCGGAGTCGACGTAGTAGCCGTCCAGGTAGCAGAAGACCGAGCTAAAGAAATTCAGCAGGTCGCCCTGGTTTTCGTAGGCGTCGGTCAGCCTCCGGACCAAATCGAGGTAGCCCTCGTCCTTGACCCCCCTGTCCATGGCCATGGCCATGACCTGGGAGGCGTGGAGCAAGGCCATGTCGCAGGCCCGGGAGAGGGAGGTCAGGCTGTATCTGTAAACCTGCATCTCGGTCTGGCTCAGGAGCTCTATCTGCCTTCGCACCACCCGGCTCATCAAGAAATAACTGCTCAAAGACATGATCAGAAAGGCCATGATGACCAAAATGATCAGCTTGATGTCGTTCTTTATGGCGGTTTTAAGGGACATCGCTCACCAAGGATTGACGGGCCGGCAATGGGCGGCCCCTGGCCGGCCCATTGCCCGAAGGAAAACTCCGTTGACATTATACTACCATTTTTGACTTTCCGCTTCTTTCAATTTTAAGGCCAAGTACCGAGTATGCAAAAAAGCGGCTTAATTGAAACCATCGTTCCAATTGTTTACCGATAACGATTAAAAAAACTGCCCTTGGTCCAAACGATGCGTGGAACGAGGGGCGACAGGGCATAAAAAAAGCCGCGAGTTTTCGCTCGCGGCTTTTTTTGGGGTGGGGGGGCTCACTTTTCGGCGCAGACCTGGCACTGGCCGTGGACCTCGATGCTGCCGCCCTTGAGGGAGTGGCCCAGGTCGCTGAGCTTGCCGAAAACCATGACCGAGAGGTCGGGGTCGTTTATCTCGGTCGTCTTCCGGCAGCTCGGGCACACCAGGAGGAGCGGCTGGTGCCGGCTAAGCCGGCCGTGGCTCTCGGCGCAGGCCACGAAGGCGTTAAGGGCGTTGACCCTGTGGACCAGGCCCTGGTCCATGAGGAAGCCCAGGACCCGGTAAACCGTGGCCGGGGTCAGGCGCCGGCCGGAGCGGCCCGCCTCCTCGATCAGGTCGTAAGCCTTGACGGGCTTGCCCGCGTTCAGCAAGATACCCATCAATAGGCGCCTTAGGCTGGTAAGTTGGAAGCCTTTGGCTGCGCATTGTGCGGCCTGGCGATCCAGGATCGATTCCAGGTCCCCTTTGGCCAGAGACATGATGTTCTTCTCCCACGGCCTCGGCCCCCGCCGGGGGCCTCGGCCAAAAACCCTTATCCCGTCTCGTCGTCCAGGCGGTAAAACTCGACCTTGTCCGCGGACAGGGAGTACCCCGAGCTACCGATGTCGGTGGAGACTTTCTCCACGCTTATTTTACCATAGACCCAAACCACCTCCATGACGCCCAGGCCCTCGATGGGGTCCTTGAGCCTGACCAGGATGATTTGGTTGGGCGGCGGCGGGGGCACGTGGATGCAGGCCCCGAAAAACGGCACCAGGAAAAACTCGTCGACCTTTTCTTTCTCGAAATCCAAGGGTACCACGAAACCGGGGATTTTCAAACGCTTGGAGTTGACCCCGGGGTTGGTCGGGGAGTCGTTCCACCTGCGCAGGAACTCATCGATGACCTCCTCGACCCTGGGGTCGTCGTCGGCCATCTCGTTTATGCGCAGATCGTCCAAAATGGCCGCCGGGTCCCAGCCGGCCGGCATCAGCTCCTCCCAGATCAGCCAGCCGTTCTCCAGGTAGCCCCCGGGCCCCAAAACCGGCTTGGGCGGGGGTTCTGGCGCGGCCTCGCCGTCCTGGGCCAAGACGGCCCCGGGGGCGAAAAACCCGTTCCGGTCGGTTCCGTGCCCCACCGGGACGGAAGGGGCCGGCTGGATTACCAGGGGCAGGGCCAGGAGGACGACGACGGCCACGGCGACCAAAAAACTTCGCATATGTTTTCCCCGGCCCCCATGGGGCCAGACGAGGGGTTACCCGGCGGCGGGATCGTCAGACGGAGACGGAAAGCCCGTCCCCCAGGCTCAGGAAATAGGCCCTCACGGCCGGGACCAGGCCGGCCAGGTAGCCGGCGACTATTATGGCGCAGCTAAGGAGCCACTCCCGGGCCGTGGGCGGCGAGAGATCGATCGCCACCCCGTAGGCGTCGCTTATGACCGGGCCGAGGACGGCTATCAGGATGGCCAGGAACGTGAGGCCCATCAGGACCCCGGCCAGGGTCAGGGCCAGGCTCTCCAGGGAGAGGAGGGCCAGGACGTCCAGGGGCCTCGCCCCCACGCTCCGGAGGATGGCCAGCTCCCGGCGCCTCTCGCCGAGGCCGGCCAGGACCGAGGAGATGAGCCCCATGAGCCCGGTCGCGGTCACCAAAATGGAGACCAGCCACAGGACCCTCTCGCCCGAGCCCAGAAGGCGCCAGAGCTGGTCCAGGGCCACCCCGGGCATGACCGCGCTCAGGGCCTCGCCCGGGGCCGACTGTATCTCCCTTTGGAGGGCGAAGACGTCCCGGCGGTTTTTAAGGCCCACCAGGAGGGCGGTCACGCTTTTGGGGGTCAGGTTCATTTTCCTGGCCCGCTCGGCCGAGACGGAAAAGCCCCTGATGGGCGCCCCGCCCCGCCAGTCGATGTGGATGGCCTCCATGGACTCGAGGTTTATGTACACCGATCGATCGACCGGCGAGCCGGTCGGGGCCAAAATCCCCACCACGGAAAACGGCTTGTCGGCGTGATCGGGCGCCGCCTGGCCCAGCCCGTGCCTAAGGACGATGCTTTGGCCCAGGCCGTAGCCCAGCCTCGCCGCCACCTCGGAACCCAGGACCGCCTCGAAGACGTCCCCGAAGGGGCGGCCCTCGGCCACCTCGAGGGCCTGATCCCGGCGGTAGCGAAACCTTTCGAAAAAACCCGCCTCGGTGGCCACGACCGGGTAGCCCCGGTGGCTGTCGCCCATCGAAAGGGGCACCGTCCAGGCGACCCCGTCCATGGCGGCGATTTTTTGGGCCGAGTCCCAGCCCATGTTGTTTGTGGCCCCACCCAGGTGGAAGACCGCGTAAAGTATGAGCTGGATCTGGCCCCCCCTGGCCCCGACCACCAGATCGGTCCCGGAGATGGCCTGGACGAAGGCCGTCCTGACCTGGCCCCTGACCCTCTCCAGGCCCACCAGCAAAACGGTCGAAAGGGCCACCGACAGGACTATCAAAGACAGCGTGAGCCGCCTGTTCCAGGCGCTTTTCAGGGCCAGGCCGACCAACGTGGCGAGTCTGCTCATCCCGCCCCCCCGGCCTCGTTAAGGTCGTTAAACTCCACGGCCCTGTCGAGCTCCCCGGCCAGCGACCGGTCGTGGCTCACGAACAGGAGGGCCGAGCCGGCCTCCCGGCACTCCTGGGCCAAAAGCCTCAGAAACGCGAGCCGCAGGTCCGCGTCCAGGGCCGAGGTCGGCTCGTCGGCCACCAACAGCGGCGGCCTGCCCATGAGGGCCCTGGCCGCGGCGGCCCGCTGCTGCTGGCCCACGGAAAGCCTGGAGACGGGCCTGTCGAGGAGATCCTCGCCCAGGCCCAGCCTGGCAATCAGTTCCCTCGCCGCCTTGGCCGCCGAGCCCGAGACCCGCGTCGCGGCCTCGTTCCTGGCCTTGGAGAAACGGCAGGGCAGCATGACGTTATCGAGGACGTTTAGGTAGGGGACGAGGTTGAACTGCTGGAATATGAAGCCGAGCTTGTCGCCCCTGAGCCTGTCCCTCCGGGGCCCGCCCTTGCCCGACAAATCCTCGCCGTCGATGGATATCTCCCCCGCCGTGGGCCTCAGTATCCCCGCGATCAGGCTCAGGAAGGTGCTCTTGCCGCAGCCGCTCGGGCCGGAGATGAAAACCCTCTCCCCGGCCCGGACCACGAACGAGCCCACGCTCAGGCGGAATGGGCCCCTGGGCCAGGCGAACCGCAGCCCGGTCACCCTGACCGCGACCCCCCCGGCCCCCGGCCCGGCCCCCGGGCCGGCCCCCGGGCTATCGTTTCCCATGGTCACCTCCCCCGCCGGCGGCGGGCCCTACCACTTGAGCCGGGAATCGGCGGCCGTGAGCTCCTGGGCCGATTGCCCCTTGTCGCTGACCACCCTGGCCTCTATTTCCGAGAGGTTCGGGAAAACGGGGAACAGGCCGATGTCGAGGCCCGTCACCTTGCCGATGTCGGCGCACTCGAATTCATACCTGGCCTCGATGTCCCCATGCTCGGCCCCGGCCTCGCCCCCATGGTCATGGCCGTGGCCGTGGTCATGGTCCCCGTGGTCATGCCCATGGTCATGGTCCCCGTGGTCATGCCCATGGTCATGGTCCCCGTGGTCATGCCCATGGGCCGCCTCGCCCCCCTTGGCCGCGTACTGGCCGAAGAGGGCGGCCGGTATCTTCTCGGACACGAAGGCTATGGCCTTGACCTTGCAGTTGGCCTCGGCCGGGGCCTTGAAGAGCTCCCCGGCCTTGGCCAGCTTGGCCACCATGTCGGCGACCTCGGCCTTCTGGGCGTCGGTCGAGGGTTCATGCTCGAAGGAAATGAAATTGGCCAAAGGGCCGTCCAGTCCCACCTCGAGGGAATTCCCCGAGATGGCCAGATCCAAGGTGGCCACGCCGTGCTCATGGGCGGCGTGGGTCTGGGCCATGGCGGCCCCGGCGAACAATAAAAGAGACGAAAAGGCCAAAGCCAGAATCTTTAACATAATATACCCCATTTTTGGAAGGATTGCGGAGGACCGGGAAATGAAATGATATATTATTTCATTTAAAGGGGGCTGTCAAGGCCGGCCGCGGCCCTGACGGCCCCCGGTTCTCAGTCCACCCCGACCCACCAGTCCCGGAAGGCCTGGCCGGGATCGCCCAGGCGGACGATCTCCCCGATCATGGGGGTGACGGCCCGCAGGGAGGCCTTATCGGCCGCGGCCTTGAAGCGGATGAACGGGTCGTCCCAGGGGTGGTTGGCAATCGTGAATTTGCCCGAGTGGACGGGCATGGCCGCCCGGGCCCCCATGTCCAGGGCCGCCCGCACCGATTCCTCGGGCGTCATGTGGATATCCTTCCAGCGGGGGTCGTATTGCCCGCACTCGATTATGGCCAGATCGACCGGGCCCAGCTTCCCCCCGAACCCCGCGTACTGGGGCAGATAGCCGCCATCGCCGCCGTAAAAAATCCTCCTCCCGGCGTACTCGAGCAAAAAACCCGCCCAGAGGCTTTGGTTCCAGGTAAGGCCCCGCCCCGAGAAATGCCTGGCCGGGACCAGCGTGACCCTGAGGGAGGGCTCGGGCCCGAAAACGTCCCACCAGTCGCCCTCCAGAATCTTGCCCGCCCCGAAGCCCCACCTCTCGAAATGGGCCCCCACCCCCAGCGGCGCGATAACCGTGGGCGCGTCTTCCCTCAGGGCCAGCGCCGTGGGGTAATCGACGTGATCCCAGTGATCGTGGCTGACGAGCAAGTAATCGACCCTGGGAAGGTCCCCGGGGCCGTATATGTCCGTGCCCGGGAAGGCCTTGGTCGTCCACGGGACCGGCGAGGCGTTAGGGCCCAGCGAGGGGTCGAAAAGAAAGACCTTGCCCGCGAGCTTGACCAAAAAACCCGAGTGCCCGAACCAGATCAGCGAATCGTCCGGGAGGCGGCCCAGATCGGGGACCTTGACCGCGGGCAAATTAACCGAAGGGATCAGCCTTTTGGCCGGCCCGAGAATGGCCCTGATGTTTTCCCTGATCCCCTCGCCGTCGGTCCAGCCGCCGCCCAGCCTCGTGGGTATCAAATTCTGGAACTTACCGTCCCGGTAATTGGGCGAGGCCTGGACCCTTCCCAGTCGCTCCCCCTCGGGCAGGGCCCCGAATTTCGGCCTCGAGAGAAATACCGACAGCCCCGCCACGAAAACGAGCCCCAAGGCCCCGATTACCGCCAAAGCCCACAGCATGAACTTCCTCCGCCCCGACCTAACCTTCTTGCCCGACCTTAGCCCATCCCGGCCGGCGGCCGGGGCCTGGATCGACTGGCCCGCCAAACCCGCCATGAAACCCTCCCGGGGACACGGGAAACCAATAATCCCCAAAAGGCATTGTCTTACCTTGGGGCCCCCGAGTCAAGGCGCCCGGCTTAGCCGCCTCGCGCCCCGTTCGCGGGCAACCCCCGCCCAGAAACGCCCTAACATTAAGGGTTTATTTTTACCGTTGACTTTTAAGGGCCCAAATGGCAGAATAATTCACCGCCAGGAAGGCGGCATTGGCGACCAGTAGGTCGTTTCCCCCTAGGCCGGATGGCTGAATCGCCCGCCAAGGCGCGTTTTTTCCCACGAAGGCTCCGATCCCGCTCGGCGGGGGCGGAGGGTCATTGGTTCGGCAAATAACTTAAGGGCCAGTTCCTGAAGGGCTCGCCCGGTCAAGTCACGCAAATAGACCACGAAGGTTCCGACCTCACGTATTGGGGGCGGATTGCCTTCGTTTTTTTTTCGCCGTGACTTTGAACCTAACACAGTCCTTTAGTCACAACTTTTTTGTTACCCACCGCAACACTTGTCAACTTTTGATGGGAGGAAACTCTAAAATGACAACGAAATTTTCTAAACTGATCGCCCAAACCTGTCTATTCGCCATCATACTGCTGTCGTCCAGCGCGGTTTTTGCCCATTTTGGGATGGTCATTCCTTCCAAACCCACGGTAATGGAAATGGCCGACGCCAACATCACCCTGGAAGTTAAATTCTGGCACCCCTTCGAGAACAAGGGGATGAACCTGGCCGTGCCCAAGTCCTTCCAGGTCTACGTCGGCGGGACGGCGACCGATCTGCTGTCGGCCCTGAAAAAGACCGAGCAGGACGGGCTGACCACCTACGAGCTCCCCTTCAAGCTGGAAAAGCCCGGCGAGTACGCCTTCGTCATGGAGCCGCAGCCCTACTGGGAGCCGCAAGAGGACAAATTCATCATCCACTACACCAAGGCTTACGTGGACGCCTTCGGTGACGACGAGGGCTGGAACGAGCCCGTGGGCATCAAGACCGAGATCGTGCCCCTGGTCAAGCCGGGCGCCCTCTACGCCGGGAACGTCTTCACCGGCAAGGTCCTCCTTGACGGGAAACCCGTGGTCGGCGGCGAGGTCGAGGTGGAGTGGTACCCCGGCCCGGACAAGATGGGCCAGGCCCCCTACGAGACCATGGTCACCCAGGTCGTCATCACCGACGGCGAGGGCAACTTTAATTTCGCCCCCCCGGTCGCGGGCTGGTGGGGTTTCGCCGGCCTTAACGACGCCGATTTCAAACTGAAGGAAGGCAACGAGGACAAGGACGTGGAACTGGGCGCCGTGCTCTGGCTGTATTTCCATGAGTTCCAGCCGGCCGTGGAAGCGAAAAAATGATTTGACGCTTAACGTTTGATTCACCGAAGCCACAACGCTTTGATACGTATTATTGTAACGTTTAATTTAAATGAGCGAAAGTGATTTGACACGTAACGTTTTATCCAGGTGAACGATAGTGATTTGACGCGTCAAATCGTACTTGGGCTCGTACCCGAACTATGCCCCGGCCAAAGGCCGGGGCTTTAAAGGGGAGAGTTTACCATGAGAACGACAGCCGGATTTTTAACCGTCCCCATACTCGCCGCCGCCTGCCTTTTGGCCCACGCCGCGACGGCCCAGGCCCACGCGGTATTCATCTTCGCCTGGCCGCAGGGCGACGGCATCTGCACCCAAAGTTATTTTTCCGGGAAAAGCCCGGTCAGGCAAGGAACGGTCTCGATCTCCGACGCCTCGGGCAAGGTCCTCGACAGCGCCAAAACCGATGACAAGGGGGACGTCTGCTTCAACCGCCCCCGGACCGATTCGGACCTAACCTTCGTCGTCGAGGCCGGGGAGGGCCACAGGGCGGAGTTCAAGCTCAGGGCGAGCGACCTCCCCCCATTGGATCCGGCCGCCCAGGCGAACCCCGAATCGCCCGCCGCGGCCAGCGCTCCGACCGACCCTTCCGGAACCGCGGGGATAGCCTCCATCCCCGCGGGGTCGGACGCGAATTTAGAGGCCCTCAGGTCCATGTTCAGGACCGAACTGGGGGCGCAATTGGGCCCCATAACCAGGGCCCTGACCGAGGCGGACGATAAGATGCCCACCCCCAAGGACATAATTGGCGGCATTGGCTGGATCGTCGGCATATTCGGGCTGGCCTTTTGGTCCTCCGCCCGCAAATTACGACAAAAAGCGAAACAATCCTGAGGTTATAACATGCATATTTCAGAAGGCGTACTATCGGCCCCCGTCCTTATCACCGGGGCGGTCCTGGCGGCGGGAGGCCTCGCCGCCGGCCTCAGAAGCATCCGCTCCGAGGACATACCCAAGGCTTCCATCCTCTCGGCGGTCTTCTTCGTGGCCTCCCTTATCCACGTCAATATCGGTCCCAGCTCGACCCACCTTGTCCTGAACGGACTAATCGGGGTAATCATGGGCATCGGGGCCTTCCCCGTCATCTTCCTGGGCCTCCTGCTCCAGGGCCTGCTCTTTAGCTTCGGGGGCATGACGACCTTAGGCGTGAACACCTTCAACATGGCCGCCCCCGCCGTCCTCTTCGGCTACCTCCTGCGGCCCGCCATCAACAGCAAAAACCTTGGCATCTCCACCATATCGGCCATGCTCGGCGGCTCCCTGCCGGTCCTCTCCTCGGCCCTCCTCGTGGCCCTGTCGCTCTACATGTCCGGCAGCCAGTTCCTCGGCGTGGCCTACGAGGTCATCATCGGTAACCTGCCCGTGGTGATCATCGAGGCCTTCGTGGTCATGTTCTGCGTAAGGTTCCTTAAGAAGGTCCGCCCGGGGGTCCTTGAGCCCCAGACCGACGCCGCCCCGGCCTAACGAACCCAAACCACCCGCGAAAAAGAAAGGGACGCCCAAAGGCGTCCCTTTCTTTTTTTTACGTTCCCCCTAACCAACACTTTGCCGACAAAACGGAACCTTGCGAGCCCATAAAGCCGCCCTTTGGTCCCTTTCGGCGTAGGCCGCCCTATGGGCTGCCCATGAATTATATATGTTCCACTTTATTCAGGTAAAAATTTTTATGTCTAAAATTAAAAGCCTTTGGTGCTTAATTTCGTCATTAAGCTTGAAATTTTGCATAAAAATAAAGTCGTATATTTTTCTCTCGTCATTCCATAGATTCTATCTACTGACTCAATAAATACACTAGCCATATACAATCTACCAAGCTATATTTCGAGCGAATTTAGTCAGATTTAACCAACCATGGGTCCGTTTTAACCTCAGCAACCTCTAATGCGAAATAATTAACGCAGTATCGCATGCAATAATTTATTACGCAAAATTATTAGGGTAAAAAATGACCAATTATTTTTATCTCCCCATAAAGATATCCACGAAAGATGCGTTTGTCAAGACCGATCCAAGCGAAAAAACTACAAGCAAAAAAAATGACCAAGGATCGAGCAGCGAAAACCGCTAATTTTCCGGCATTTATTTT
>JAITKA010000036.1 GCA_031278635.1 Deltaproteobacteria bacterium
CTAAATCATCTAGGTCCAAGACTCGGTATATCGTTAAGAAAAATCAACGGGCTTATAGGGAAAGGGGAAATATCGCTGGCTGGCACGTTTTGCTATCAAATTATATCCATAACGTCAAATCTACCAATGAAATGCATGGAAAATCAGACGTGCTTGCCAAAAGCTTTATATGATTACGAATTTTATAAATATGGATTGAATACAATTTTATGCGAACCAAAATACTGAAAATAAATTATTAGTCTCATTCTTTTTTATGATATGAATTTTATATATCGATAACGTTAAGATAGATAGTGATATTGATAAATGTAGCTAATATGACGATTCCTTGTGTTAATTAAACTCCCTTAAAGGCGCTAATATTTTTATTATTTCCAAGACGTATTATATCAATGACGTCAAATCGGCCATTTAAATACTAAGAAAATTCGATATGGTTAAAAAAACCTTGATATATTTTAAAATTATATAAACAATTATTCAATAAAATTTTATGGTAACTAAAAATTAAAACATCAATTATTAGACACATTTATTGTCATGATATTAGTTTCATATATTGATAATGTGATGAAAGATATCTATATAGTTACATATTATTAATATAACGATTTTTTATATTAATTAAGCTCAATTAAAGTCGCTAATATTGGTATTATTTCCATGGCTTATTATATCTATGATGTCAAATAGGCATTTAAATACTAGGAAAATCAAACGTGATTGCAAAAAGCCTTGATATGCTAATGAATTTTATAACCATACAATAAATAAACCTTTATGATAACCAAAATATTAAAAATAAATTATTAGTCTCATTTATTTACATGATATTAATTTCATATATCGATAACGAGATGAGAGATAGCGGCTTGGATAAATATCATTAATATAACGATTCTTTATGTTAATTAAGCTCCCTTAAAGCCGCTAAGATTTGAATTATTTCCATGACGTATTATATCCGTGATGTCAAATCGGTCATTGAAATGCTTGGAAAATCAAACGATATTGGCAAAAGCAGTGATATGCTTAAGAAGTTTCTAAATATAAAACAATAAAATTTTATGTTAACTAAAAAATTTAAAATTCATTGTTAGTAACATTATTACCATGATATTAATTTCATATATCGATAACGTGCAGAAAGATATCGTCATGGATAAATATCAAGAATTTGGCGAACCGTTGTCTATATTAAGTTCCGTTAAAGCCATTAAAATTGCTAATAAGATACTAATCGCTCACTTGACAAAGAATATAATTGATATATTTAAACCTTTTAATTTTAAATGCCCGGGATAAATTTTTTTGGGCCAATCAATCGTCCCTAGCGTGTGCCCATGGGGCGATAATTTGTAGCCATTGGAAAATAGAGAAAATGCAGCGGCCGTGATGGGCCCCGATGGGGCTTTTCGTTGGCTTGCCGCAATAATATGCGCCGCAAAGGGCACTAACCGTTGGGTGATTTTGGGAGGTAAGTTAAGTTGACCGATGAGCCAGTCTATTGCCCGGCCATGCTCGTCTCGGCCCCGGCGTCGGGCCAGGGCAAGACCACCGTCGCCGCGGCCTTGGCTCGCTGGCATAGCCTTCGGGGCTTGCGGGTCAGGGTTTTCAAGTGCGGGCCCGATTTCCTGGACCCGACCATACTGGCCGCGGCCTCGGGGCATCCCGTTTACCAGCTGGACCTTTGGATGGTGGGCGAGGAGGGGTGCCGGGGGTTGTTGCGGCGGGCGGCCGAGGGGGCGGACCTGATCATAATCGAGGGGGTCATGGGGCTTTTCGACGGGAACCCGTCGGCGGCCGATTTGGCCGGGAGGTTCGATATCCCGATACTGGCCCTGATCGACGCTCGGGCCATGGCCCAGACCTTCGGGGCCGTGGCCTACGGGCTCATGAATTACCGGCAAGGGCTGCGTTTTTGCGGGGTCCTGGCCAACAGGGTGGCGGGCGTTGGCCACGCGGAGTTGCTCAGGCGATCGCTGCCGGAGGGGCTTAACTGGTACGGGGCCTTGCGGAGGGGCGGGGATCTCGAGCTTCCCAGCCGGCATTTGGGCCTGGTCCAGGCGGCGGAGCTGGGCGATTTGGACGGGCGTTTGGACCTTGCCGCGAGGGAGCTGGGGGCCATGGAGATGTCCGGGGGGCGGGCGCCGGGGCTCCCGCCGGCGGTGGCCTTCCGGAAGGGCGGGCTCCCCGCGCCGCCGAGGCTTTTGGCCGGGAAGCGCATCGCCATCGCCAGGGACGAGGCCTTCGGGTTCATTTACCAGGCCAATCTCGACCTTTTGGCCGACATGGGGGCCGGGCTGGCCTTTTTCTCCCCGTTGGCCGACGGGCGCCTGCCCGACGGGGCGGACGGGTTGTACCTCCCCGGGGGCTATCCCGAGCTGAGCCTCGACGCGCTGTCGGGGAACCGGGGCCTGGCCGAGGACATAGTCGCCTTCCACAGGGCCGGGAAACCCATACTGGCCGAGTGCGGCGGCCTATTGTACCTCCTGTCGTCGCTCTCCCACGGGGGCCGGGCCAGGGACATGGTGGGACTCCTGCCCGGCCGGGCGGAGTTGACGGGCGGCCTTAGGGGCCTGGGGCTGATGGAGGTGGATTTGCCCGAGGGGCGGCTGAGGGGCCATTCCTTCCACCACTCGGAGCTGACCATGGACCTTGAGCCGCTGTGCTCGGCCAGGAGGCAGGATGGGGGCGGCGAGCGCCTGGAGGCCGTCTACAGGCTGGGCCGGACCACGGCCAGCTACGTCCACTTTTATTTCCCGTCGAACCCGGGGGCGGTCGCCGCCATTCTCGCCTAGGGCGAGGGGGCGGGCGAGGGTGCGGGCGCCGGGGAGGCCGCGGGGGCGGACTTGGCGGCGGGGGTGAAGTCGGGGTCGCCTTTCCAGTTGACTATGACCAGGGAGAGGTCGAGGGAGGAGCAGCCGTCCTGGGCGGCCCTCTCGTACCAGTCGAGGGAGGACTCCTCGCTGCGGGGGACGCCCCAGCCGTTGCCGTAGAGGAGGCCGAGGAGGTACTTGGCCTGGGGCAGGCCGTCGTTCGCGGCCAGCTGGGCCAGGTCAAAGGCTTTCACGGGATCCTGGGCCACGCCCCAGCCGGTGGCGAGGGAGACGGCCAGGAAGTACCTGGCCCTGTTGAAGCCGATTTTGGAGGCCGTGTCCCAGAGCTCGGCGGCCTTCTCGTAATCCTGCCCCATGCCATGGCCCGCGGCGCTCATGACCCCGAGGTTGAAGATGGCCTGGGGCACGCCTTTGCCGGCGGCGAGGCCGAAGCGCTCGGCGGCCTTGGCCGGGTCGGCCACCTCGGGGGGCCCGGTCAGGTAGATGACCCCGAGCTCGAAGTTGGCCCGCTCGCGGCCCGCCTGGGCGGCCTTCTCGTAGGCGGCTATGGCCCCGGGGAAATCGGCCTCGCCGGCCAGGCCCATGCGCAGGATATCGCCCACCATGAGGTTGGCGACGTCGGAGCCGGCCTCGGCGGCCTTGCGGTAATTGGTCAGGGCCGAGGCGCGCTCGCCGCTGTACTCGAAGCGTTGGGCTTTTTTAAGGTAGCGCTCGGGCGAGGTGAGCATCTTGTAGGGGAGGTAGGCGCCGAGGGCTATGACCACGGCGGCGATGGCTATGGCGAGGGGCTTTTTTTTGCTCGGTCTGGCCCCGGAAACTTGTTTAATCGCAGGCATAAAAAGGCGAACCCCTTGCGCGGCCAAGCGGCGGCGCCCCCTGGCCTGTCGGAAAAAGGCCTTTCCCTGGGGACGCGGGTCGCGGTCCCCCCACGGGTAAAGGTTAGCAAATATCGCGAAACCGCTCAAGTTTTTTTGCCGGCCCGGCGGCCCGGCGGCCGGGCGCCCGTTCGGGCGTTCGGTCGGATGGGGGGGCTGGGTGGCTAAAGTTGGAATTGCGTTAACCAAAATTGCCTATGGGGATAAATTTTGCGTTCGGTTTGAAAGACGGCTGGTCAGTCGAGAGATTTGAGCCCGAGTAGGCCGAAATTATAACCTAAATGGCTTAATGGTTGAAATGACGTATAATTTTCGCCAATCCCCGCCTACCCCGGCCGGGGGCGGAGGGGGTATGGGGGTGGGATTGCGAAAAAATAATTCCGTGATATCATAAGTAGCCGACGGGGCGGTGTTTTTTTTGGCCGGGGGTTTTTGCCCACTGGGGTAAAACTAACGCTCGTTTGTATAATTCCCGGGATTTAAGGGCGATTGAGGGGTAATTTTTTCATAGGCGACATATTTTCGGGCCCGATGGCCAAAAAAATACGCCGAAATTTTAAAATTTTGGGCCTTTCCCATTGACAAAGCGTTCCCTCGAACTTAACTTTGAACGAGGGACGTTTTTTTTCCCCGATGGGGATAATTGCGGTTGATTGGTGGTCGGGTGACGGATAAGGGCTTGGGTTTGGCACGGGGTTTGCTTTAAGGTTTTGGGCCAAGTTTATTGGCCAGGCCTTGGGCGGCGCCCCGGGGGCCCAAACCGCTGACGCAATCGTTTCGTTTGGAATATTTTCGTTTGGGACTTTTTGGATAAAAAATAGTCCATAATGGTTATGGGTCGTTTGAGACAAGCGCCGGTAAGACATTATTGTTTAATAACCAAAAACTTAAGGTTTTTGTACGTTTTATTATGAACAAAGAGTAAGTAATGGGTGCGCTCATGAGTAGATGGACAGGAATCATTCTGGCTTTGGCCTTGTCGGTTACCGTTTTCGCGAGCCCCTTGTCGGCCGCCCCGGTCGCGGCCGAGTACTACAGCCAACCGCCGCTCATGGTCGGCTCGACCAAGCCGGCCATTTTGATGATGGTCAGTAAGGACATGGACATGTTCGCCCCGGCCTACGTGGCCCCCGCCGACGTGGACGGTAACGGGCGCATGGACATAGGCTTCAACCCGGCGGTCGAGTACACGGGGATTTTCGATCCCTATTCCTGCTACGCGTACGCGGTGAAGCTGGACGACGCCAGCCCCTCCGACAGGCAGGTGGCCGACTCCAAGGACTACACCAAAAGCGGCGACGACCCTACCAAACGGGGCCATTTCGTGAGGATAGGCCCGAGCATACCCGATAAGCCGGACGCCGCCGGGCAATACCCCGACGCCAACCGCCTGGCCAAGGAAATCAGGGACGGCTACGACGAGGCCAATAACGCCCGCCCGGGATTCAGGGCCCCCAAGTCCAAGACGGGCATCTGCCCCGCCAAGGACAGGACCTCCGGCACCGAGAGCATCGACCGCCCCGGCAAGAACATGAAGACCCTGACCATGGCCAGTCACGTCAGGATCTGGAGCGGCAACTGGCTCAACTGGATGACCAGCTCCCGCATCGACGTCGTCCGCCAGGTTTTGTACGGCGGCAAGAGGGTCGTGGACACGCCCACCTCCACCTACCTGACCGTCGAGTGGATCCCCGAGAACGCCAGCGTTTGGGCCTATGACGATTTCACCAAATATTTCTGGCTGGACTACAACGAGGGTTCGCCGTATTACGACACGAGCAATTACTCCCCGGTCTCAAACGACCGCTGGGCCGGGCACTACAGGCGCCTCCACAGTTACGGCAGGGCCCAGAACCGCCTGTGGATCATCGACAGCATATGGTTCATGCGCCAGAAGGAGGACGTGACCAACCATGAGGGTTTCCGTTCCTTCAGCGCCTATTACGTCCCCAAGTACCGTAACCAGTACACTCCCCTGGACTACGTCCTGAACTCCTTCGCCGACAGGTACAAGACCGACGACGTCGAGATCGTGGTCGAGGCCTGCAGGCTTTTGACCAAAAAAGAGGTCTTGGATTTTTACTCCCACATCGATACCTCAAGGTACGACCCGGCTTGGACCAGGCCCACCAAGGAGGCCCAGGTAAAGGACGAGGATCTGATCGAGAAGGGCGACTATTGCCAGCGTTACGGCTCGAACTACAAGCCCACCGGCTTACTCCAGAAGTACTCGGCCCTGGATCAGGCCCTGTTCGGCCTGTTCACCGGCGCCTTCAACAACTCCAACCGCTGGGACGCCGGCTGGCTCAGGCACAACGTCACCAGCATCAAGCACCAGATCAACGCGGACGGGACCTATAACGGGACGGCCAAGACCAACATCTTCAAGATGTTCGACAGCATCATTCAGTTCACCAAGCCCCGCCTGGACCCCTACACCGAAAAGCGCGATGGCATCTACACGGAGTACAAGAACCGCAGGATGGGCTGGGCCGACCCGCTCCAGAGCAACTTCGGCAACCCCATCGGCGAGATGCTCTACGCCGGGCTTCTTTATTTCGCCAAGAAAAACGTCAACCCCGCCTATAGCCACTGGCCGACCGGCATGGACGCCAAGGAGCTGGTGGACTTGCCCCAGCTGGGCTCGTCCTCGTACGCGGCCTGGCAATCCCCGCTGTTCATGAACGGCGGCGACTGCCTCAAGCCGGTCATTTTGCTGCTCAGTTCCACCGCCGCCAGCCACGACGGCGACATGCTGCCCGGATCGCCCCACGGCCAGGTCTCGGGCCTGGGCTCGACGCCCCAGTTAAACCTCAATTTCATAGAGGAACATATATTCAATAACCAGGCGGGTCTCTCCAAGAGCTTCAACATGTCCCAGATACTTGGGATCATCACGAGGCAGGAGAACCTCGAGGGCAAGAGATTTTACATAGCCAACACCAACGTCGGCTCCCCGGGGGCCATAGTCGAGGACGGCATTTCCCATCAGCCCGTCTCGGACGCCGACACCAACCTGTGCATACCCCGCGTCCTCAATAACCTCGCGGACGTCCGGGGCCTTTGCCCGGCCTCCCCGCAAACGTACGGGACCTACGCGGTCGCCGCCGCCGCCTATTACGGCAACACGCACGATTTCGACGGCAGCAGCAACAAGGTCCAGACCTTCGCCGTGGCCCTGCCCTCGATCTTCCCCGAGATCAAGCTTGAGGCCAACGGCAAGTACATAACCATAAGCCCCATCGCCATGAGCGTCACCCATCCCTGCGGGGCCAACAACGGCGACAAGTACTGCAAGAACGGGAACGATCCCTACGGCATCCAGTACCTCGGGCCGTTTTCCACCAGCGTCATCCAGTGGCGGGCGGACGACGACGGCCGGGTTTACAGCGGGGCCGTTTTCGCCGGCTTTAACGGGCGCCTTGAGGGCGAGGGCGAGGACTACCAGCTGGACGCCCCGGTCCGCTATTATTTCGACCTCATCCGCGAGTGCTACCCGAACGAATGCTCCGGGGGCGACACGCCCTCGGCCCTTGTCGAGTCGTTCAGGTACAATAGCAGCCACGGGCACAAAGAGGGCCACCCCTCAAGGGACGACGAGAGGGACGCCACATATGAATTTATAAAGCAAGACAAATATAAAGGTTACTACGGCTCCGATTTTTACAGCGGCTCCGCCTCCTCGGGGACGAGGTGCAACAATTCCAACCGCGACAAGATATCCGGCTGCGGCAGCTCCAAGGAGCGGATAGCCATGCGGAAGATCGTCGCGGCCATGCCCGACGGGCGCTACGCCGGGGCCCCCTTCAAGCGCCATCGCGAGTGGGTCTACAAGAACTGGGATCACGCCGGCCGGCCCAATTACATCCTGTCCGGCGAGCGGCCCAAGAACTATCACATCGCCGCCTACATGCCCAAAAGGTGGAGCCAGCTGCCCGGCCATTTCATCAGGCCCGTGGCCGAGCTGACCACCTACTACGACCCCGATCCGGCCTTGATGCAGTCCTACGCCAGGGCCATCTATCCCTGGACCTGCGGGACCTCGACCAACTCGCCCTACAGCGCCTCCGGCTGCAACGCGAGAAGGGATCTGGTCAAGCGGCTGCCGGGGGCCGCGAACTATAGGGATCAGACCAGCAACTCCGATGTCGATTTCGTCCCCGACGAGTCGGCCAGCCTTTTCATCGACCGGCCCTTCCAGGAGATAGGTTACGAGGAGGTCATGGACGTCTACGGGTACATCGGCGAGCCTGGACACATATACAAGAAAGTCGGCCAGCCCTCCGAGATGAAGGACGCCGTCGGCGTGGCCATCTTCATGTACTCGCTGTACGAGGAGATCGACAATTCCGACAGGGCCTACCCGATCAACATAGGCTACTACATGCACGGTGGGGTGAGCTACCCCGCGTCCAAGGCGGACATGCCCCAGAGGACCATGACGGACGCCGAGGGCACCTACCTTGAGATCCAGAATGAGCACAACTACATGGGCGGGAGCCCGATGAGCATCAACGTCGACGGGGTCACCCCCACCATGACCACGGGCCAGGAAAAGGGCCTGATGACCATCGCCCACCCACTCAACACCCCGCCGTCCTGTTACCAGGCGGGCCAGGCCCAGATAACCAGGCCCCAGAACTTCCTGGCCGCCGAGTCGAACCCGCTCCTGTTCAAGGACGGGATCACGGGCGAAGCCAAAATGCCGGGCTTCACTTCCGACACGGACGCCACCCCGCACAAGATCGTGACACCGCTTTGCGGCAGCGCGAGGCTGCCCCTGACCTCGACGAGGCTCTTTAGGTTCCCGAGCGCCGAGCCCGTGAACGTGCCCAACTACCTAAAGGATCCCCTGTGGATGGCCGCCAAGTACGGCGGGTTCAACGACGCCAACCGTAACGGCATCCCCGAGAAGGACGAGTACGATATCCTGCCGCCCGATGGCGACGGCATCCCCGACAACTATTTTTACGCCAACAACCTGACCGAGCTCAAGGACAAGCTCTCCGAGGCCTTCGAGAGGATCATGAGCTCCATGAACGTGGGCACGGCCACCTCCGCCTCGGTCAACTCGGTCCTGGGCGGCGGCATCACCATCAGGACCTACTACCAGAGCATCCACACGCCGACCTCCAGCCCCATGACCCCGGAGATCAAGTGGCTGGGCGGGACCTACGCCCTGTTCATCGATTTGTGGGGCAACATGCGCGAGGACACCAACCGTAACGGGCAGCTCGACCTCAACTGCGGTTTTGAGGGGGACGCCGGTTCCAACCGCGATTCCTCGGCCAAGGGCGACTGGATAGTCGAGTTCGTCGATTGCTCGAGGCTGTCCGCGAGCGAGCTCATCCCCTGCGCCGAGGCCAGGGACGCATCCGACATAAAGACCGTGGCCAGGGTCTACCCCGACCAGAACGGCAAAAACCTCCCGGACAAGACGTCCTCCAGGGCCAGGTTCATAAGCCTTGAGGAGGTCAGGACCGTCTGGAACCTGAGCCGCAACCTCTCCGATCTGAGCGACGGCTCGGCCATCGTCCCGGCCGCCTTCGGCTCCCTGACGAATAACCAGCGAAGGGTTTACTACCACCAGGACGGGGTCACCCCCAACCTCCCGACCAAGCTCGGGACGGGTAACCTCTTCGTCCCCACCTCGGCCAACTCGCTGTACCCGCATCTGCTGCAATCCAACGCGGCGGAGGGGGCCCAGCTGATAAGCTACATCCTGGGCGTGGATCAGACAGGCTTCCGCTCGAGGAGGACCGTGTCCCCGTGGTTCGATCTGAGCAAGGGCGCGACCATCACCTGCCGCCTGGGTGACGTCATCAACTCCCAGCCCATCATAGTCGGGTCGCCCTTCTCCAATTACGACTACCTCTACGGCGACACCTCCTACGCCCTTTACAGGGCGGCCAACTCGGGCCGCAGGAACCTGGCCCTGGTCGGGGCCAACGACGGCATGCTGCACGCGGTCAACATGGGCTTCCCCATCTCGCTCAAGGACGGTTACAACGGTTACCGCGACAGCGTGGCCGGGGCCATGGGTCGCGAGATGTGGGCCTTCATACCCCAGTCGCTCCTGCCGCACCTCCAGTGGCTCAAGCAGATGGATTACGCCCACTCGTATTACATGGACATGACCCCGACGGTGGTCGAGGTCAAGGACGGGAGCGGGGAGTGGAGGACCCTGGTCATTGCCAGCCTCCGTTTCGGCGGCCGGGCCATCGAGACCAAGCCCAACGCCTACTCCTACTCGGAGGTCTTCGCCCTCGACATCACCGACCCGAACGTGGAGCCGACCCTACTGTGGCGTTTCAGCCATCCCAGGATGGGCCTGGTCGTGGCCAAGCCCACGGTGGTCAGGAACACGGCCACCGGGGACAAGTGGTACGTGATAGTCGGGAGCGGCCCGACCTACGATACCTACGACGCCTCCAAGAACGTGACGGTGCCCCTGCCCGACAAGGGTCGCCTGGCCTACGAGGGCCACAGCAACCAGTCGGCCAAGGTCTTCGTCTTTAACGCCCTGACCGGGCCGGGGGTCGGGAACGCCCAGGTGCAGACCCTGGACACCTATCTCCCGAAATCCTTCATAACCCAGTTCCAGGTCCTGAACGCCTTCCCCAATTCGGTGAACGGGCAGGGGAACAACGTCACCTGGAGCAATTCCCTGGCCTACTTCAGCGTCAACCAGTCGGGCCCGGATACCGAGCTGTTGTGCCTGAACGGCGGGCAGTCCAGCGAGTTCTTGAACTCGGCCGTGCCCACCGACATGTGCGCCAACCAGCCCTCCAGCTATTCCAAGTACTCCAACGCTGGCTACCTGGACAAGGGCTCCGTCTGGCGCCTGACCATGACCAACCCGGCGGGCGCCCCCATAGGCCCGGCCAGCTGGCAGAATAATTTCAAGATATTCTTTAACGCCGACAGGCCCATCTCGGCCGCCGTCAACTCCACCTTCGATTCCAAGGGCAACCTCTGGGTGGTCTTCGGCTCCGGCCGCTACTGGTCGGCCGAGGACAGCCGCCTGTGCGAGGGCTCGGGGGACACCAAGGAGTGCCGGGTCAACCACGTGAACTACATATACGGGATCAAGGAGCCCGCCAACGCGGACGGCACCTTCGCCTTCCCGACCAAACCCATAGCCGAGGACACGCTCCTCGACGTCTCCAACATCGTGGTCTACCCCGACTCGTCCATCCTCGCGGAGCGGACGGACGGAACCTACGGCTCCTTCAACGTCGGCCTTAACACGCTTGACACTTACGACGACCTGGTCGATCTGATCGCCTCCCAGTCCTACAACGGCTACCGCCGCGGGCTTAAGACCAACTCCAACAACTACATCGACACCTCCGACGTGGATAACCCCGGCGGGGGTGGCGACGGTGGCGGGGAGGGCTCCGACTGGTGGGAGGGCCTGAGCTACGAGATGGTCATCCATCAGATGGCCGTGGCCCCCTTCGGGAAATACGGCTCGGTCATAGGTTTCAGCACCTTCCTGCCCCAGTCGGTTTCCTGCGGCAGCGTGGGCATAAGCTTCGCCTCGCTGCTGGACACCTTCACGGGCCTGCCGAAACCGGGCTTCTCCGATTTCGCCTTCCAGTCCATAAACAACTTCCAGGACCACCACGCCCCGGCCAACGCCGCCGGGCTGGAGGCGGTGAGCGACCACCTCTACTCCGTGAACGGCCTCTCCGCGGCCACGGTTTTCGTCATGACCGGTACCAACTCGAACAAGTACGGCCAGTTCGAGACCGTCAACAGCGACGGCACGGTCTCGGTCATCAAGCTGCCGGAAGGCGCCCTGCCCAAGGGGGGCGTCCTCTCCTGGAGGGAAGTGCTTGACTTTAGCACCATTGGTGTTGAATGATACCAGATAAGCCTGGCTCGTTTCCGTCGATGGGCGGGAACGGGCCAGGTACACCCCCATACCACTCAAGCATGGACGATATGGAAGGCGCGGATCAAGGAATCGTTAACCTCGCTTGCCCTTCTTGCGCGGAAGTATGCTCGATCGACCCCTCGCTGTTCCCCGTCGGCGAAACGGAGGCGATCTGCTCCGCCTGCGAGAACCAGTTGACCATACTCAAGGCCCCCGACGGGTCCATTTCCGTCAAGGGCTTGCCCGCCCAGGCCCCGCCCGCGCCGGGCCCGGTCCCGCCAAGCCAAGGCGTCCCCCAGCCGGGCGCCGCCCGGGGCCAGCCGGCCCCGGCCGCCGGGCCCAAGGGACCCACCAGGCCGGTGGTCTGCCCAAAATGCCTCGGCCGTTACCGGGTCCCGCTGTCCAAGATCCCCAAGCAGGGGGCCTGGGTGACCTGCCCCACCTGCTCGGAACGTTTTATCATCAAATTAGACGATCTGTCCTTTAACGAGCCTCCCCCCGCCGCCAAAGCAAAGCAAGTTCCCATAGGTTCCCCGATTAAGGAGACAAAACCCCATATGTACCGTTTATGGACCCAAGAACAAGTCGGTGAGTTGGAAGTCACGATACTCGACCCCGTTACCCCGATAGTCAGGCGCTACTGGGGTATCGGGCTGGTGATCGCCCTGGCCCTGATATTCCTGGCCGAGGCCCTGATCCTGAGGTCCTCCTGGCGCTCGGCCAATTCCATGGCCGAGCTGCAGCAGCCCTCCGCCCCCACGGTCGCCGCCCCCTACGGCGAGGAGGAGCTGGCCTCCGATCTGAGGACCCTCCAGGCCGACTCGGTGGCGAGGAATTTCGTCGACCGCGAGGTCAATTTCACCGGCCCGGAGAGCCGGGTTTACAAATACGCCGTGTCCAGGCTGGCCCCCAACGCCTGCCAATCCATAACGTCCCTTAACCTCTTCGCCAGGGAACCGAGCGCCGGGCTCCTCCTGACGGCGACCTGCTACGACCCCTCCGGGACCGCGGCGGCCGTCAAGGTCGTCTGGCACGGGCGCGAGGCCACCCTTTTCATCGACGGCTTCGAGCGCTCGGGCCGCCTCGACTCCCTGATCCACCCGCCGGCCCCCTCGGCCCCGCCCGCGCCCGGGGCCGTCCCGGATGTGGTCCCGGAAGTCGTCCCGGCGGACGACGCGGGCTGACCCGAGGCTGGCCCGGTTTTTGCTTTCATATTGGCGGGCTGCCCGCGAGGCCCTGAGGCGACCGGGCGGGGCCAAGGGGGCCTTTCCGTGGGAAAGTCACGATTTCGTTAATGTTTTTATGTCCTTATCGATGAGGTTTTGAAACCGGCGGGTGCCCCGGGATTAGCCCCGGCCATTATAAATTTTTGGAACGTTACTATGATAGACATAAAATTAAGGCCAAAGAGCGTCGATAAGGCCATGAAAAAGGGCATGACCCTGATAGAGTTAATTACCGTCATCTTTATCGGCTCGCTCTTAATATCCATGACGTTTCTCGTCTACACAAACTCCAGCAGATCCATGCTGAGGCAGGACGTCATCATGGAGCAGCTCCTGAACCTGCGGGCCGGCCTTGCCGCCATCTCCAGGGACATCCGGGGCGTCGGTAACGGTTTCTCGCTCCTGGGCCTCGGCCAGGGCCAGACCATCATGGCCTACACCAAGGACCAAAACGGCGACCCCGTGGCCTGGTTCAGGTACCCCAACGCGGACGGGGTCACCCCGCCGTTCGGCATAGCCCCGGTCTACGCCATGGACGGCGGTGCCTCCGGCACCGACAGGCTTTTCGTGGCCTCGCTCTCCCCGGATTTCTCCGCCCCCCTGGGCCAGCTGACCAACCCCCTGCGACCCGGGGACTCATCGATCAAGCTGACCGGGGCCCTGGAGATCCCCACCGGCGTGGACATCCGTGAGCTGGCCAAGGAAAACGATTACCTGGCGGTGGTCCCGACCTCGGGCCTCCCGGTTTTGATAGAGGTCGCGGAGGATCCCACCGCTTTGGAGGAGATCCACATAAAGGCCATGCCCGGCGGCGATTTCCCCGACGGCTCCACCCACATGCCCGGGGGCTCGGTGGTCTACAACGTCAAGTCGGTCGTTTTCCACGGCTACGCCATAGGCACCCAGGCCTCCACCAACGAGACCTTCCTGACCCTGAGTACCCTGGACTCGGAGAACGACATAATGGCGGAAGGTATCGAGGACCTACAGGTGGCTTATTGCTTCGGTAGCGACGATCCCGCTATCTTAGCCAACTATGACCAGGATTTTAGTGGCCTTAACACCACGTCTTCCTCCATCAAGACGATCCGGCTGGTGCTCGTCTCCAGGACCCACAGGCACGACCCCTACGGCAAGACCTTCGCCCGCATAGAGGCCCTGAACCATACCACCCTGGCGGCCCCGGACAACTACCCGCGGCGCTTTTTGGAGACCTCGGTCCAGCTGAGGAATTATTGATACCCCGCCGGCCTCGCCGGCCGGCGAATTACGGTACACGCTAATTTATCTATCTTGAGGTAAGGTTCTATATAGGCGGAAACGGATGGTGCGAACATGCGCGTAACAAAATCGCCGGGCCGGTCATGGCCCGGGTTTAGCACACTCGAGTTGGTTGTCGTAATCGCCATCATCGGCGTACTCATGGCCATCACCTTGCCGGCCTACATGGCCATGATCCCCAAAAGCGAGATCAAGGGCGACGCCCAGGCCGTGAGGCAACTTCTCCAGAAGGCCCGCCTGAACGCCTCGGCCATCCAGCGGCCGGTCCGGGTGCTCCTGGACTGCACCCCCGATACCCGCCAGGGATCCTCCAGGCCTTGCCGGCTGGAGGCCCAGGTGCCCGTCTTCAATTCCAGCGGGGCCATCAAGGCCTGGAACCTCCTGCCCGGGGGCCGGGTCTTCCTCCACAAGGGCACCGACGCCACCTACGAGAGCGAGCCGACCCTGAAGAAGGCCCGTTTCGATTCCTTCGCCACCCTTTTTAACGATTTCCACCCCATGTCCGGCGGGGCGGCAAGGACCTACGGGGTACCGGGCAAAGACGGTTTCGGCAACGACAGCTTCGTCGTGGTCTTCACCCCCAGCGGCGAGGCCGTGACCTATTGCCCCCTGATCATCCGTTTCGCCAACAGGGCCACGGGCGAAAAACACAATTGGCTCCTGACCCTGGTCAACAGCACCGGGCACATCCGGCTCGTCGAGGCCCCGGTCATCTCCTGACCGGCGGCCCGCGAAGGCACAATATGGCGCGCGCCCCCCTGGGCCCGCCCCCGATATCGGTGACCGTCATGAAAAACCATAACCGCGCCGCGGGCGTAACCGACGCCAAACCGGGCTTCACCCTGATCGAGGTCCTCATATCCCTGGTGGTCATTCTCTTCAGCTTCATGGCCGCCCTGACGGTCCTGACCAGCTCCCACCAGTCGGGCATCACGGCCGAGAACCAGACCCTGGCCGTGTTCCTGGCCGAGTCGAAACTGGAGGAGCTAAGGCATCAGACGCCCTCCTCCATGGCCGACGGGGCCACGATCAACGAGTACTTCGATCGCCACGGCGGGACGGCGACGGCCGACAGCCACTTTTTCGCCCGCTCGATACTCCTCAAGCGCCAAACCCCGTCCCAGTTCACCAACGAGGTCAAGGTCGAGGTCAGATGGCCAGGCGGCAAGCCCGTCACCTACACCAGCGTCATCCCGGCCTCCTGAGGATCGGCCGGGACCGCGCGCGCGGCCACTGGCCCACGGCCAATGGCGCATAGAAACAGTTAAGCCGACAGGGCCCCGGAGGCCGCGATATGATAACGAGTAAACCACACGACACTGCCGCCCGCAACCGGCCCAGGCCCCATCGCGAGGGCATAATCCTCGTGACCACCCTGATCATCATGCTGATCATCACCATCATGGGCGCGGGCCTCCTCTTCACCAGCCAGGTGGAACTGACCACCACCAGCACCTATCGCCAGAACCTCATCGCCTCCAACAACGCCGACGCCCTGGCCCGCCTCGCCATCATGGTGGCCGACGTCATAGTCTACGGCACATCCGACGACGTCCTGGACCACCTGACCTACGGCGCCAACAGCGATTTCGTCATCGAGCTCAACTCCACGGCCCTGAACACCCTGAACGCCGATCTCTCCCCCGACCGCGTCTCGGTCAAGGGCCGCTACCTGCGCCTGGGCTCCGGCTCGGCCGAGCCCGACGTCGTGGTCAAGGATAAGGCCGGCCGCGTCGTGGGGACCATAATGATCTCCCACGACATGGACCGCGGCTCCTCCGGCGGCTTCGGCTCCACCGGCACCTCCGCCGGCATATCCGACAGCGCCTCCTCCGGCTCCGGCGCCATCAGCCAGCAAAACTACGTCATCACCGTGAGCGGCCGCGACCCCCTCTACCAGGCCCAGTCCTTCTTCGATGACGACGAGATGCGCCTGAGCGGCCCCCAGACCTTCATCACCATCCTCTACTCCGTGGTCACCAGCCACTGAGGTGGCCGGCCCCCCTGGCCCCGGAATCGCCCCTACCGGGCCCCCGCGGGCCAGGTTGGAAGGCGTGGGCGCCTGTGTTATAATGTACCCGCAATGACGCGAAGCGGGGCGTTTGGCGCGGCCGGCGGCCTTTGGGCGCGGTGGTGGCATTTTCGCCCGGATTTTTTTTGGCTAATATCTTAATTTTACAGGATATTCTTGCGGGCTTGTCGGGCCCTGGCCTCATTTTGGGGGTCCGGGCGCTGGAAGTCGATGGCGGGCCATGGCCAGCGCTTTCTCGAGCGATAGATTCCTAAAAGTCGCCACCGTCCACATGGACGTGGAGTACGGCAACCCCAAGAAGAACCTGGACCTTCTGGTCTGGCTGTGCCGCAGCGCCGCGGCCCTGGGGGCCAAGCTCATTTGCGCCCCGGAGATGTGCCTTACGGGCTACGCCTACCACAGCCCGGGGGCCATCATGCCCATGGCCGAGACCCTTAAGGGCAAGGCCCTGGAGACGCTTTCCCAGGTGGCCACGGAATGCCAGGCCTTCCTGGTGGCGGGCCTGGCCGAGAAGGACGCCGAGACGGGCATGCTGTTCAACTCGGCCTTCGCCATCTCCCCCGACGGCCAGCTGGTCTGCCATTACCGCAAGATAAACGCCGAGACCCGCTGGGCCGCCCCCGGCCCGGCCGTCCAGGACAACGTTTTCCTGACCCCGTGGGGCGGGCTGGGCCTCCTGATCTGCTCGGACGCCTACCACTCGCTCCTGCCAAGGGTCGCCGCCATCAAGGGGGCCTCGCTGCTCGTGCTCCCGACCAACTGGCCCCTTTCCGAGGACGGCTTCCCCCTGTCGCTGTTTTGCCTCAGGGCCATGGAAAACGGCGTCTGGGTACTCGCGGCCAACAGGGGCGGGCAGGAGGACGAGATAGATTTCTCCAAGGCCAGGAGCCTTCTGGTCGATCCCCAGGGCCAGATCTTCCGGGGCACCTCCAGCGGCGTCGATCACCGGGTCAGGTCCTACGAGCTGCCGCTGACCGACGCCGGGCTGATCGAGGAGCGCCGCCTGCCCGTCATGGCCGGCCGCCAGCCCGACCAGTACCACAGGATATACGGGGATCTCTCGAGGATCGACGACCTGACCGGCTACCTGGGGCTGCCCAGGCCGGGCTACCTGGACGTCCACGCCCTGGCCCCCGGCCGGGCCGAGCCCCTGGAGTTCCTGGACAAGGTCCTGGACCTCTTCAGCCCCGGCAGCCTCGTCCTCCTGCCCCAGGCCGACTACGGCGAGGAGCGCCTGCGGCAGATAAACAGGCTGGCCAAAAAGGCCCAGGTGGGCATAATCGCCTCCAAAACCCCCCCCATGGGCACGACCGCCCTGACCCCCGCGGCCCGTTTCCTGGCCAGCAAGCAGCTCGGCGCCCCCCTCAAGTCGAATTTCAGCCTCTGGCCCGTTCACGATTACGGCCCGGCCCGCCTGATGGTGGCCGACCTCGATTCCCTGCGCCACCCGGAGCTGGCCCTGGCCGCCGCCAAGGACGGGGTCGACCTGATCCTCTGCCCGGCCGTCGATCTCTCCAAGGAGGACGGCCTCATGCTCAGGCTGCGGCCCATCGAGCAGGTGGCCGTGGCCGCCTCCTCGCCCAACCTGGCCCAGATCCACCTAATCCCCCAAGGGCACGGCCAGGGCCGCGGGGCCACGGCCCTGGCGGGCCAGGTGGCCACCTACTCCGTGGACACGGGGCTTACCCGCCGCAAAAGCTTCCAGGACCGGGTTGACTTCGGGGCCGTCTTCAAATCGCCCGTCCCCGGCAGGCCCTGGCTCAAGGTCCACCCCTGACGCCGCCCTAAAGCCCCCCGTCCCTTTTGTTGACCAGCAACAGGGAAAAGTAGCCCGCCGGTTCCGCGAAACCCCCATCCAGCCCGTCGATTATGAGCTCCCCCCCCAGGGACAGGTTGGCGCACAGGGCCGCCTTGCCGGCCAGGCCCATGGCCCTGAGCCTCCCTATGGCCTCGGCCATGTCCCGGTAGGGCTTCATGATGACCATGTTGTCGCTGGCCCGGCACAGCGCGTCGAAACCCTCGCCCATCTTCCCCCCGCCGAAAATCGTCAGGTTCTCCCGACCCAGCACCAGGGGCCGGTTAAGCCTGGCCGCCGCCAGCTGGTAGGAGGCGATGCCCGGCACGCTCACCACCCTGGCCGAGGGCCTTATGTCCATCAGGTACCTGAGCAAATAGGCGTACGTGCTGTAGGTCAGGCAGTCGCCCAGGGTCAAAAACGCCGCCGAAAGCCCCGCGTCAAGCACCTCGGCCACGGTCACCGCGTTCTTGAGCCAGGCCGCCTCGAGGCGCCGCCCGTCCACGGTCATGGGGAAGACGAGCTTCCTTACCTCGACCCCCTCCCGCACGTGCGGGGCGGCGATCCTCCCGGCCAGGCTCTCCTCGGTCTCCGAGGTCGAGGCCGTGAAAACCCTGTCCACCTGGCCCAAAACGCTCACGGCCTTAAGGGTGATCAATTCGGGATCCCCGGGGCCCACCCCTATGCCGTAAAGCGTCCCGGCGCCCTCGTTCTCGCATGTCATGATATATTCTTTCTATAATTTTAATGAGTTAAGTTAGATTTTATCGTCAAACGCATGATTAATATCTATCTTAGTAAATGAAATAACTGGCCAAGAAGCCATTTCACGGTTAACCATACACGAAAAAGCTTTATTTTTCAAGCCAAGCGCACCCGCCCGACTGGCGCCTTCGAAGGCGCCAATCGCCCGGGCGCGTCGATAAACCGACATGGGGGCTTGACGCAAGATATACCCCAGCGCATCCCACACGGTTACGATTTTATCGCCTTTAGTTCCTAAAAATACGCCCATGATACAAATCGGACGCCCCGGTGGCTGGAAGCCCCCCTTCCGGAGAAAAATTCCCGCCTTGGGGGTTGCTTTTTCCCGAACGGTGATTACCTTTACCCCATTGCGGGATTAAAGTCGGGTCTATGAAGGCTAAATCACTTACGGGACACAAGCCCTCCGCTACCGTCCATATAGCCCCGCATATCGTTTAGCCTGACAACTTTCATGTAAAACAATATGGTATAAGTATCTTTTAAACGCCAAACTAAAATTTATACGGATAAAATCTTTATTTTACCGCATATAGAGAAAAAGCAATGACCGTGGAATGTGAAATTCATAAAGACCTTTGGCCCAGCAACGATCCCAAACCCCATCGACGCCTGGCCCTTGAGGGCCTTTGGGTTGGCCAGTCCCTCGTGCCCGACGCCCGCGCGTTTGTTGTCTTTAAGGCGCGCCTATTTTGTAGTATAATGACGTAAAAGGAGTAACCGTCATGGCCGAGCAAGTCCCCGTGCTAAATGACCCAAAAACCGACCCGGCGGCCGTCCCAACCTATGCCGGCAATGGAACCTCCGAACGGCTTACGAAAGTTGAAGATCAAGTTGCCTTGATGAACGTTGGCCTAAACAAGGTTAACGAGCAAATGTTAGGCGTTACCGAGTCCATTAAAGAATTGAAATCCGAGGTCCAATTATTGAACAACGGTATCGCTGGAGTTAACGATAGAATTGATAAATTGGAAAAGAGCTCCAACGACAAATTAACCGATAAAATTGATGGATTAGAAAAGAACCTCAAAGACAAACTAGAAGACAAAATAGACGGAGTCAACGGCATAACCGCTGGTAAAATTGACGCACTGGAAAAGGGCCTCAACGCTAAAATTGACGGACTGGAAAAGAGCCTCAACGCTAAGCTCGACGCTAAAATTGACGGAACAAATGATAAAATTAATGCGGTCAACGTTAATTTTGATAAATTGGAAAAGAACCTCAACGATAAGTTTGACGCTAAAATTGACGGACAGGAAAAGAGCCTCAACGCTAAGCTCGACGCTAAAATTGACGGACTGGAAAAGAGCCACAACGCTAAGTTTGACGGAATAAACGATAAAATTAATACTATAGACGCTAAATTTGACAAATTGGAAAAGAACTTCGCCTCAATAAAGTCCTACGGGAGAAATTTAATTATCACCGTGGTGGGGGGATTAGCCGTTATTATAATAGCACAGGTTATATTGAAATATCTTTAGTAAACCATGGTTCGTTTTTCCCATGTTATCCTTTACTTTCCAACGTTTAGGCTTCGTTAGTGTAGCGTTAAGTCTTTTCCCATAAATCGAACCTCAGTGAGTCTCGGTCCAGCTTCCCTTGGC
>JAITKA010000090.1 GCA_031278635.1 Deltaproteobacteria bacterium
GGGCAAGCCCATTCCATCGATATATTTCAGACACATATAATCGTCTCTTTTTTGGCCACCGTTATTTCTTCCCTTATAAATACCCAGTTAAAAGGAACAAAACTTAAACCCCATGACACATTTTTAACCATGAGAGAACTGGATATTGATATCCACGAGGCGACTAAAATAATCAACGCACCGATAAAATGCGAAAAAGAAATTATATCCCTTTTAAACCTAAAATCTCCCTTTGAAATAGACGCCCATGACGGCAGGGCCGGTTTTCTCGCCCCGGTTTTCTCGCCCCTCGCGTCACGAAACCAAAAGCCGGCCGCCCCAAAGGCGCCAAAAACGGACCGAAAAAAATCCCCGGTGGCCCGACGGGCCCGCCCGCGCACCCGCCAAAAAAAGATTTAGCTTAGCGGATTAAAAATCGACCATTATCCCTTGATTTTGAACAATTGGGTGAAAATATGTTTATCGAAAAATTCAATCACGGTGCATCGAACCACCAAAAAGCGTTAAAGGCCGTTGCCCTCCTAATGGCTTTGCCTTTTCTGTTACTGTCATGCATGTCCACCTCCTCGATGGGGCAACCTCCCGTCAAGGTGGAACAAGTCGGGCCGTTTATCCCCATGGCGCAACTGTACGATCCCCGGGAAGGCCAGCTGGTGCGGTCCGTCGCCACCAAGGATTCCCATATTATCTCCCCAAAGTCCATAAACTTTACCAAGGACGGTAGAAAAGTATATATAAATGCCCTGGAGGGCCTGGAAACGCTGGTCTATTCCTTCCCTGGCCTCAAGCTCATCAAGGCCATCGACCACGATTTCACCCCCTCCGAGTCCGGCCTCTTCCAAAACGGCGAGACCACGGTCTTTGACTACCCCTACCACCACCGGCGGGACTCGGCCGACAAGAACGTCTTTTCGGGAAAACCGGTCGAGGGGACCTTCTCGCACGCCGATCGCTATTTCTGGGTCCCGTACTACCGCCGGAGCTACGATTCCAACGCCTCCGGCCCCTCGGCCATGGCCATCATAGACACCGACAAGGACGAGATAGTCAGGGTCATGCCCACCGGGCCCTTGCCCAAGATGGTGGCCGTCTCGCCCGACGGGAAGACCCTGGCCGTCACCCACTGGGGCGACAACACCGTCGGCCTCATCGACATATCCTCCCCGGACCCCCGTGATTTCAAATACACCGAACACCTCGTCGTCGAGTCGAGGCTGAACACGGCGGGCCTTACCGGGAACCGCGACAGCAACTGCGGCTTCTGCCTGAGGGGGACGGTTTTCACCCCCGACGGCCGGCACCTCCTGGTCGGCCGGATGGCCGGGGGCGGGATAGCCGTTTTCTCCATCCCGGCCGGCGACTACCTGGGCAGCTTTACGGACTTCAGCCCCACGCCCAGGCACCTGGTGGTCGATCCCACCGGCCAATACCTCTACGCCAGCGATTCCAAGGGCGGGATCGTGGCCCGGGTGAGGCTCTCCGAGGCCCTGGCCAGCCTCTCGGCCAACCCCGGCAAATCCGTGCCCGGCCCCAAGGGTGAAAGGCTGAACGTCGGCGTGAGGCCAAGGACGATAGCCATCTCCCCCGACGCCCTAAACCTCTACGTCAGCGTCCACGGGGCCAAACGCCTTGTCAGGGTCGATACCAAAACCTGGAAGGTGGCCGACGGCATCGATGTCTCGCCCTTCCCCGTCGGCCTTGACGTGAGCCCCGACGGCGCCTACGTGGCCATAACCTCCCAGGGCGGCCCGGTCAGCGGCGCCAGCCCCCCCGCCTACACAGGCGGCAACTCGGTGGAATTTTTCAGGGTGAGATAGCCCCCCAAACCTACGCGGGTCGATTTCGCCCACGAAACGACCCGCGTAGGTTTTTTTATCCCCGCCCGATCGCCCAAAACGCCCCCCGTTTAGCCCAAACGCGCCCACCGCTTTGCTTTTTGTCCCATAACCCTCTAAAAATTTCCTTTTTCCCAACATGCGATGGACTTAAGCCGTTAAACCCCTTGACTTGGCCCGGTAAATTGGCCCACAAGCTCTCCCCGATAACGAATTATCCCATAAAAATCACGAAATAGACCCTTGACAAAGGACATTTTGGAAGTGTATATTGAGCCACGATGAGCCTTGACCATGCGGCTAACCCAAACGGGTTAGCCCTTTTCATCATACGCCATTCCCAAGCGCCCGTAGCTCAATGGATAGAGCAACAGCCTTCTAAGCTGTGGGTTGCAGGTTCGAGTCCTGCCGGGCGCGCCAATAATCCCAAGGCCTTACGCGGCAAGCACCCGTAAACCCTTGGCCCAAAATCAAAAACCGGCCCGATTGAGGCCGGTTTTTTGCTTCTCGCGGCGGGGCACGCTTGCCCCGGGTCTCAATGTTCCTCGCTCCCGTTCATCATCTCACTCATAAAGTTAGCGTATAATCTAATCGATAAAAAAAATTTTTTTGCGCACTATTACCATCTATTCAGGATAAAAATATTTAATATCTAATGATTACGATATTGATTAGCGATCGATGAATTAAAATTTATAGTTATTAACTGTTTAAAGCATGATATAAATATTTGAATAAAAAATACAAAAGTCAGTCCAATAAGTAGAATCACGAAATCAATCTTTAATGATAGATAATAAACAAAATCAAACCGATCACTTACTATTAAGATGGAGACCATAAAATTAATAAGCGAATAGATGGAGATTAGTGCAGATATTATATGGCCCAAAACTATCAAAGATTTGTGTTTAGCGAGGCTTTTAGCCGTTAATTTTACCACCAAGCCGCCGAATCCGTCGCCGAATTCGTTACCCGGTTGCGGGGCCATAGCCATACCCTGGTCGCCCATGCCCTGGTTGGGCTGGGAAGGGTTTGGGGCCACGGAAGGAACGTTTTGGGGGGGAGGGTATTCATCGCCGGGCCCCGGGGCGAAAGCCTGTCCCCCCTGGGCGGCCGGCTGGACCGGGTACTGGCCAGGCGGGGGATGGGGAGGAGCGTACCGGACGGGTTGGGGGATTTGGTGGTCGGGCTGGGTTTGGGCCGTGAAAGTCTGTTTGCAAGCGGGGCACTTAAACCGTAACCCCAGTTGTTCCGGTTGGGCGTTATATTCGCTTCCGCAATTTGGGCAGGTGACCGTCGGCATATTGAACCTCCTTGGCGCCTAAGGGTCGAAAAAAATTTTTTTGTCGATTATTTTTCACGTTAAAGGATTTTAGGCGGCCCAGCGGCGCGGGCCGATTCTGTCGCCGCGGGCCGATTCACTTTGGGTTACGATTAACCTCAGACGTTATCGTGACAAGCTAATTTAAATATATTTTGTTTTTTTATTGACAAAACAATATTTTAGATTAAATATATTTTTTTTGGGTTTGTCGGAAGGATCCATCTGATCAATAAAATATTCCATCCGTTCAATGGGTGGACGGTTCCATCGTCAAAACCAAAGATGAGCCTAACGATGTCGTTATCGATCAGTCTAATGGTTCCTAGAACCACCTAATTCATGGGGTCGGTAAGCATACATTATTAAAATAAAACAAAATCGCCGAGACGTTAGAATAATAAGGGAAGGGTTATTGGAACGGGCGCGAAAGAGTTGGCTTGCTATCGCCGGGTTGGCAATTTTTAATTTTTTATGCCGTCACTACTGGCAGAAAATCCCAATCAGTGGTCGATAGGTTAGACAGTCGATCCTGACGCATGGCCCATATCGGTTCCTGGCCGCCCTGGGCGGAGAATTTTATGGAGTTTCGACCGTGGCGCTCGTTTATCCGGTCAATGGCCTTCATGAGGTTATCGGACCGCTCCACCCACGGGGCGGGGGGCAGCAACGTCGGTCTCTGGGGATTTTTATCCCTTAGGTCCAAAAGCATGATCCCGGCCTTGCGGTAACCGGGGCCCGGCACGAAGGAGTGCCTCAGGGCGCCGATGGCGGCCTTTATGAAGTCGGCGGTGGAAGAACTGGGCCTGGCCAGGGTCACCGTGGCCCCCGCATGGCAGGGGTTGTCGACGTGTCGGCCCGTACTGACGTAAACCGAAACCGTGCCGGCCAGAAGGCCCTCCTGGCGCATTTTTTCCCCGGCCACGGCGCAGTGATGGGCCAGGGCCTCGGCCAGATCGTCAAAGGAGGTCACGGCCTTGGCAAAGCTGCGACTGCTGACCATGGTTTTTCTGGGCACGGGGGTCAAGTCGTCCTCGATGCATTGGTAGCCGCCAAGCTCGAGGACGGTTCGCTCAAGGGTCACGCTGAACATGGTGGCGGCCTTGCGGTGATCCATGTCCCTGAGGTCCCTGGCCGTCCCCAGGCCCATTTTGCCCAGCCTGTCCGCCAGCCGATGGCCCACGCCCCAGACGTCCCCCAGGGGGGTTTTGGCCAGAATGTCCTCCAAAAGGGCGGAGCCCAAATCCAGCCTCAGGACCGGGCCCATTTTTTTGGCCCAATGGTTGGCCAGTTTGGACAGCGTCCTGGTGGGTCCCAGGCCCACCCTGACGGGTATCCCCACCCATTTGGCGACGCGGTCGAGCAGGGTTTGCCCCACCCGCTCGGCCTGGGCCGCCAAGGCCTCGGGGAAGGGGATGAAGGCCTCGTCGATGGAGTACTGGACTATCTCAGGCACCACCGACTCCATGGTCATGGCCACCCTCCTGGATATGTCCCCGTAGAGCCCGTAGTTTGAGGAGAATACGGCGACCCCGGCCTCAAGCAGGCGCGCCTTGGACTTAAAGAATACCTCCCCCCTCTTGAACCCGAGGGCCTTGGCCTCCGGGGTGATGGCCACGACGCAGCCGTCGTTGTTGGAGAGAACGACCACGGGACGGTTGGCCAGATCCGGCCTGAAAATCCGCTCGCAGGAACAGTAGAAAGAGGCGCAATCCAAAAGGGCCCACATCTTGGGCTTCTTCCGGGTTTTTGGGGCTTGGGTTGGTTCTTTGGCCATCGACTAAACCTCGCGGGCGGTTTTTGGGCTCCCATAATCGGCCCAAAGGCGAAGGCTTATGGGCCCGATCCGCTTGCCGTCCCGGCGATGCCCGTTCCCGCCCTGGGGTCCCATAGTAGCACACTTTCGGGGTTAACCCCCAAGGCCCCAAGGCCCCCTTGGGGGCCTTGGGGCATAACGTCCGGTTTGGCGGCGATAACCGCGAATTTTACGGTACCTTTCGAAGAAAATAGATGCTATAATCCCTAGCGCCCGACGTAAACGGCACGCCAGGGGTCGTTTCCTCGGCGGCTTTGAAAACCTTCTTGGGCCAAGGGCCGCGAGGCCCGGTAAGCCCCGGCGGCGCTTTGTCTATTTTGGGTTTCGCGCCAGAGCGTTCGGGGTTTGCTATAATTGATGGGGGGGCCGCTCGCCTTAAGGTTACCGGGGGTTCATCACCTTAAGACTATGAAGGGTTTTAGGTATCTAAGTTACATGAAATAAGGACAACCAAGAAACGCCTGGAGGATTGAGATGGGTCGATTCGAGGATTGGCTCACGCTGGCCGAGCATGGCGACGCCCAGGCCCAGTTCGAACTAGGCTGGGTTTACGCCGAAGGCAGGGAAGTTGACAAAAGTTTCACCGAGGCATTTTACTGGTGGAGCCAGGCCGCTGAAAAGGGCCACCCTGAGTCTCAGCATATCCTTGGGAGAGCCTATGCCCAAGGGTTTGGCGTGGAGAAGGATTTAAGTGAAGCCGTAAAGTGGTGGCTAAAAGGGGCTGAAAACGGGAATCCCAAGTCCCTGTTTTTTTTGGGTAACGCCTATTTCGAGGGCGAAGGGGTCAAAAAAGACCCGGCCCATGCCGTCCAAGTTTGGCAGAAAAGCGCCGAACAAGGAAACGCGAGGTCCATGTACGCTTTGGGCATGGCCTACTCCAAAGGTGAAGGCGTCGAGAGAGACATCGAGAAAGCCACTTACTGGTTTCAGAAAGCGGCGGAACATGGCCTTGAGGATTAAACATGGCTTTTTGGGATAAAATGGCAATATCATTTGGGAAGGTACGGTTTCAGAGGTTTTAATGAGCAGTGATTTATTTCAAAAAGCCCTAGCGGGTTCCGGCGAAGCCCAGTTGGAACTCGGGAACAGGTACGCCAGCGAATTTGCCAAAGCTTGCGGTAAAGTGCCCGAAGGGGAACCGGCCGAGAGCGAACTCGACGGATTTGATCCAAGGACATTGCTTGAGAGCCTCAAAGTCTTGAGGTACATGATGGGGAACATCTCGGAAAAGCTGCAAGCCCATATAGACTCTGGGGCGGACGATGATGATTTTGACATAGAAGACGATGATGATGATGATGATGACGATGATGACGATGATGATGATTTCGACATCGATGATGATGATTTATACGACGTTGATGGTTTATTTGCAGGGCTAACGCACGGACAACCTGAAATTTTACTAAGCAAATTTGCTGTGGATTTCAAAGACGCCGAAGACGAAGAAGATGACAACTATGACGATGACGATGAAGATGACGATGAAGATGATGAAGACGATGACGATGATGATGATGACGACGATGATGATGATGATGACGACGATGATGATGATGATGATGACGACGATGATGATGATGATGACTTAACTGCTGACCAGTTACTCAGACTCTTGGATTGTTATCTACTAGCCAAGCTAAGTGACGATGACGGTGACGATGATGACGATGAAGACGATGATGAAGACGATGACGACGATGACGATGAAGACGATGACGATGACGACGATGACGCTGATGACGATGACAATGACATCGATTTAGATAGACTCTTAGAACCTAATTATGTGCTAAGCGAAGTAGGTATTCTTAATCCATTAAATCAAATGTTTAATAAACATTCAGATTCGTCTTCCCATGAAGAATTGCCTAGCGTATATGAGAGCTTTATGGAATATTTGTTTAGAATTAATCAAAAAGAATTTTTAGGTCCATCTGGAACCTCAATTTTAGACCTTGATGAGCTAAATGTCTCTTTTCAAAATAAGATATTTGATAAAAGGCTGTTTCTTTTTTACCCATCAGACATCTTTGAGCCTATAGATACGGATGAAGATACAAAAAAGGCAATCATTAATTTTCAAGGTAAATTGTTTAAAATAAATTTAAAAAAATATTTTTCTGCTATAGACCGAAAAATACTTAAACTTTTATTTTTACGTGGAAATGAACTTAAAAGATTTTTTCATTCTTATTCTTATCATATGAAAGCCCATTTATTGCCTGATTTTGAACCTTTTGAACCGCAAAGACCAATTGACTTTTTATTTTTTGCGGTCTATTGGTGGCGTAAAGCCGCGGATCAAGGCTTGCCTGAAGCCCAGTTCCTTTTGGGTACGGCTTATTCCGATGGTCAGGCCTATTATAAAAATATGGATAAAGCAGTCTATTGGTGGCTTAAAGCGGCCGAAAATGGTCATCTTATGGCTAAAGTCTTCCTTGATGACCTAGGTATTCCACATTAAAAGTCTTAAAAATTATCCATAGGGAATTTGTTTTATTTTATAAATATTGAGAATATATTTTAGTTAAATAATTTTTTATGACTACTTTAGGGGAATTGCTGGACCGGGCCGATCAAGGCGAAGCCCAGGCCATGTTTGAGCTTGGATTGATCTATTCGGCCGGGACCATGGTCGATAAAGATCTGGGACGGGGCGTTGAATATTTCCGCCGGGCCTTTGAATTGGGCATGGAAGAGCCGATATATCACTTGGCCCGGGCCTACGGGGAAGGTGGCGACGGCTTGGACAGGGATTTAAGCGAGGCCTTTTACTGGTGGCGCCAAGCGGCCACCTGGGGCAAGCTGGAAGACGCCGCCGAGGCTTACCATTGGGTTGGCCGGGCCTACGCCGAGGGATCGATCGTTGTCAGGGATAGGACCCAGGCTATCTTTTGGCTTGAAAAAGCTGTCAATAGTGGACAAAGCGAGGCTAAAACCTTACTTGATGAGTTAAAATCACAAGAAAATTAAGATTTACCTACCTAATTTAGCTATATTTAAATCCCCGTCCTGCCATTAATTACCTCAGAACTCACGCCACTCTAAATTTTACCCCCAATTTCTCGACAAAGCTAGCCGTCTACCCGGATTTAGCCTCCACGATTTTCTGGCCATTTCCGCGCGCAGGGGTTAGCCGGGGCCAACCACCCGGATCTTCCCCATGCGGCGACCGGGGCGGGGCCTTGCCAAGGCCAGGCCCCGCGGCGCCCTGGGCGCGTAATTTTAGGCGGCAAAGACGATGGTTTGGCCGGGTGGCCAGGAATCGGGTCGCATGGCCGGGTGCGGCTTTTGCGGCGCCGGGGGGTATAAAATGGCCTAAAAAATACGAAATGTCAGAGTAAGTCCCGCTTTGTCTCTCTAGAGGGTCCAAAATGGCCACTTATGGTCCATTTTGGGCCCCTTTGACTTTGGTGCGGCATCGTTTGGCCTTTGGGGGCCGTTAAAGGTCGGTTTAGTTTGGTCAATAATTACTTCCAGCATCCCTTGCCAAATTCATTTCTCTAACACTTCGATATCATTAAATTTTCAGCGTCATTATTGAGGGAAATGTTTGATTGTTTTAATTATTGACGAATCAATGAGAAAATGGTAAATTGTATCCCATAGCCAAGTGCCTGATTTGTGAGAAAAAATCGGCGCCAATCTCCCGGGGGTTTCCCGGGGCGTTTTTGGCCTTCCGGGCTTGGCGAACCGCGGGGCGTTTAGGGTTGGCGCCGCCGGGGGGTTTTTGCCCCAGGGCTTGGGTTAGGTGTTTGGCCTTCCCTGGCCATGGGTTTTCCCCGCTACCCTTTTCATGGTTTTTTTGGGTAGCTTACGATGACCGATACGACGACGCAGCCGCTGGAAGATTTGCTTAGGGAGGCCGAAAGCGGCGCCCCCGAGGCCATGTACCGATTGGGGGAGGTTTATTCCGGGGGCAAGAACGGGCTTGACCGCGACCTGGTCGCCGCCGCGACCTGGTGGAAAAAGGCGGCCGAGGCGGGATTGCCCAAGGCGATGAATAACTTCGCCCTCTCGCTGGCCTTTGGCCTCGGCGTGGCCATAGATCTCGACCAGGCCCTTCGCTGGTGGCATCTGGCGGCGGAGTCGGGCATGGCGGAGTCGATGGCCAACATCGGTTCCGCCTATTACAACGGCAAAGGGGTGGCCGTGGATTTGGCCCTGGCCGTGGATTGGTGGGAAAAAGCGGCCAGGCACGGGTGCCCCACGGCCATGTACATGGTCGGGAAGGCCTACGCCGAGGGGAGGGGGGTCCGGAAGGATTTTCGCCAGGCGGTGAGCTGGTTCCGGGAGGCGGCCGATAAGGGCGTGGCCCCGGCCATGCAGGACCTGGGGTCGTCCTTGTTCCAGGGCCGGGGCATCGCCCCGGATAGGGTCGAGGCCATCCGTTGGTGGCAAAAGGCCGCCGATTTGGGTCTGCCCATGGCTTGGTACAACCTGGGCGGGGCCTATTACGTGACCCCGGAGTTGGGCCGTGACCGCAAAATGGCCGTGTACTGCTGGATAAAGGCGGCGGTCAAGGGCATAAGCAGGGCCGTGGGGAAACTCAGGAATCCCGATTTGGCCCAGCACGTGGCCGATGAGCTCGGGAGGTGGCGCAAGAAAGCCGAGAAAGGCGACACGGAGGCCCAGACGGTCATGGCCAACGCGGCCGTGCACGGGATCGGGTCCCCGCCCAACCCGGCCGAGGCCCTCCACTGGTTTGGCCAGGCCGCGGAGAACGGCGACGTTGATTCCATGTTCAGCCTTGGGGTGGCCTACCATGAGGGCTATGGCGGTCCCAAGGACTTAATCCGGGCCTTCGGGTGGCTGGAAAAGGCCGTCAAGGGCGGGTCGTATCAGGCCGCGAATTTCCTAAGGCACGGCCAGGATGGTTCGGCTTAACCCCAGGGTCCCGGTAAACGGGATAACCCGGCCCGGTCTCGGCTCCCGAGACCGGGCCTATTTTTTTGGCCTTAGCCGATCTTCCGGCAGCCAGGGCCGGAGATGGCGCTTCGCCCGGCCGAGACGGGGCTTACCTCTATCCTGGCCCCGATCCTCTCGGTCAGGGCCGGGATGTGGGATATCAGGCCGATCATCTTGCCGTCCTGCCTTAGGGAGGACAGGGTATCCAGGGCCATGTCCAGGGCTTCCTCGTCGAGGGTGCCGAAACCCTCGTCTAGGAACAGGGAATCGACCCTGACCTTCTCCCCGGCCATTTTGGAGAGGCCCAGGGCCAAGGCCAGGCTGACTATGAAACTCTCGCCCCCGGAGAGGTTTTTGGTCGGCCTGATCTCCGAGGCCTGAAAGCCGTCCACGACCATGGTCTCAAGGGGTTTTTCCCGATCATGGTAGAGTTTGTAGCGTTCCGACATTCGCTCCAGGCGCTGGTTGGAAAAAGTCAGGAGGGAATCGAAGGTCAGGGCCTGGACGTATTTCCGGTAAACCTTGCCGTCGGAACTGCCGATGAGCCCGTCGAGGCTCGCCCAGACCTGGGACGCTTTCTTGGCCTCTTCCAGGCGTTTCAGGCCATCCTGGAATTCCCTCTTGCGGCGATCGTTTTCGGTCAGCCGACCTAGCTTTTGGCCGTATTCCTCGAACAAAACGGGCGTTTGGGCCTGTATCTCCTCCAGCGACCGTTTTAATTCCCCCGCCGATTCCTGGGTCAGGTTTAGGCCCCTTTGGGCATCCAGGTTATCGGCGTTGTCCCTTTTTTGGGCCTGGAGCTCGAGCAGGCCGTCGTTTAGCCTTTTGGCCTCCTTGGCCAGGGAGTCGCGCTCGGTTTCCGACAGGGCGGCTTTTAGGTAATCGCCCTCCGAGGGCAGGCCAAAGGCGGCCAGCTTCCCCGAAAAGTCCGCCTCCATCGAGCCCACTACCGAGTCCCTTTCGGTAAGGGACTCGGTCAGGGATTTTTCCGACTGGAGTTTTAGCGATAGGGCCATGGCCTTTTTTTCGCGATCCCCCCTGGCCGCCTCCAAGTCGTCCCCGGCTTTCGCGATGGCCCGGTTCAGTTCGTTCTCCTCCGCGTCGGGGTCGCGATCGCCAAAGAGTTCCTTCCTTTTGGTAAGCCATTCCTGGCGCTCCGCCTGGAACCCGTTCAGCGACCCTGAGGCCACGGCCAAATCTTCCCGGGACCTGTCCAATTTCCCCCTGTCGCCCTCGATGGTGGCCGAGATGGAGGCCAGATCCTTTTCCAGGGCCACCTGGCGCTTTTTGTCGGCCTCCCTGGCCTTGACCCTGGCCTTAAGTATTTTGAGGCTGTCCTTTAACTCGGATTGCTTGATCCCGTGGGATATCATCTCCTTGGAGTAGGCCTCGCAGGCCTGCCTTATGTCCTCGGCCAAAACGTTTATTTCCCCGTCATGGCGGGCCATGAGCCTTTGCTCGGATTCCTTCTTCATCCGGGCCTCCTGGAGGTTCCTGTCCATGGCGGCCACCTCGGAGGCCAATATCTCGGTTTTCTTGCCGGCCTCCAGCAATTTGCCGTGCAGGTCCATGACGTCCATGATGCGGCGTTTGATCACGCCCAGGGCGAACTCGGAGCTTTTCATGGCCTGTTCGAGTTTGTCGGCCAGGACGGCTTTATCCCCGGGGATGGGATCGGGGTCGTTTTCGACCAAAGGCCAGAGCGGCCCGAGGGTTTCCGAAAGCCGGCCGGAAATTGACGGCAGGGAGCCGTTTAGCTCGAGGAGGCGTCTTTCCAGGCCCTCCTTTTCCGTCTCCAGTTTGGTCATCCGGTTTTTGGCCGCCGCCAGGGCCTGATCCGCCTTCTTAAGCCTATCCCTGGCCTTGGTCAGTGCCTGGGCGGTAAGGCCGGCCTTTTTTGGCGCGCCGTCCCGGTAGGGGTGGCTGGTCGAGCCGCAGAGGGGGCAAGGCTCGCCGTCGGTCAACCTTTCCCGGAGATCGCCCAGGCTCTCGAGGGTTTTTTGCTCGCCCAGGCCCAGCTCCAGGTCGCTTACCTCCCTCTCCAGGCCCTCGCGCTCCCCCTCGGCCAGGGCCAGTTGGCTTTGGGCCTGGGCCAGCTGGGTGTCCTTTTCCGAGACGGCCTTGCCCAGGCCCTGGATCTCCCCCTCGGCTTTTTGCCAGTCGCCCAGGGCGTTCTGGCAGTCCTTGAAACCCGCGACCCGCTTGGACAGGAACTCCCGCTCGCCCTCCCACCCGGAAAGCTCGCGGCCGTCGAGTTTCCCCTGGATGCCCGCCTCAAGGCCGAGCTTGGCTTTCTCGCTTTCCCCCAGGCGGGTTCGCCCTTCCTGGAGGCTTTGGGCGAAGACGCCTATCTTGCCATCCAAGTCCTCGACGTTTTTGGCCAGGGTTTTTAGCTCTTCCCGCTTTTTGTTTAGCGTCTCCCGGTCTTTGGTCCCCGCGGCGAATATTTCCTCGAGGGCCGGCAGGCGCTCGGTCAGGGCCTCGTCCGCGGCGCCATCCAGGAGCCTTTGGGAAATCAGCCCGGCCTCGGTTTCCAATCCCAGTTTTTTGGCCTCAAGGCCATCAAGGTTCCGGGACAGTTTCGTCCCCTCGTCGGTTAATTTGGTAACCGTGGCCTTGGCCTCTTTTACCCTCTTGGCCATCTCGGCGGCCTTGACGTCCAGGTTCCTTACCTGGGTGGCCACGGGGGCCAGTTCCTCGCGCCGTTTCAGGGCCTTTTCGTGAAGTTCCGTCCGCGCGGCCAGTTTTTCCCCCGCCGCCCCGGCCGAGGCCAGTAAGCCGGGGAGGGCCCTTTGGACCTCGGCCAGTTCCGAGCGGCTCCGTTCCCGCTCTTGCCGCTGGCTGGCCAGGGCGGAGTAATCCCCGGCCAGGGCCATGACTTTCAGGGCCAGATCGAGCCTGGCTTGCCTCGGCTGGAATTCCCCGATTTCCCCCTTCAGGCCGTCTATTTTCTCGCTTAGCGACTCGATGTCCCGCTCCAGGCCGGCCATGAACTCCCGCCAGTTCAGGAATTTCGTTTTCTCGGCCTTGAGTTTGTCCAGGGCCTTCAGGCGCGAGTCCAGCCCGGCCACCTCCAGCCTCATGTCCCTTTCCTCGGCCTCCCCGAGGACGTTGATGTTATCGAGGAGAAAACCCATCTCTTTGATGGCCTTGTTCTCCGTGGCCCAGCGCTCATGGGCCTTTTTCGATATCAGGGAATATATGCCGGTCCCGGTGATCTGCTCGAGTATGCTGGATCTGTCGTCGTAGTTGGCCTCAAGGAAAGCGGCGAAAGCCCCCTGGGCCAGGAGGGTCGAGCGGGTGAACTGCTTGAAGTCGAGGCCGGTCGCCTCCTGGACGGCCTTGGGCGTGGGCGTGATGCCGTTGGCTATGATCTCGGCCCCGTTGCCACCTTCCCCCATGACGGACAGCGTGTGGGTGGGATTTTGGAGGTTCCCCTCGACCCTGTTGCGGGCCCGGTATTGGCCCCATTGGGCCAAATAGCGCCCCGAGGCCGTCTTGAAGACGACCTCGGCCTTACAGTCCACGGTTTTCCGGGAGATGATCTCGTTATCGGTGCGGCTGACGTTTTTTAGCCGGGGCGTCTGGCCGTAAAGGGCCATGCAGATGGCGTCCAGTATGGTCGTCTTGCCCGATCCGGTCGGGCCGGTGATGGCGAAGAGCCCGTCGGCCAGGTAGGCCGGGTCGGTTAAATCTATTTCCCATTCCCCGTAAAGGGAATTTAAGTTCTTAAGCCTTATCGTTTCGATGCGCAATGAAAACTCCTTGTCTCGGTACTTATACCTAAAAAGCTAACCTAACGTCACTTTGAGCCATTAAACCGGATGGATTTCGGTCCCCCTAACCCACGAAGGCCGCGAACGATATCACTCGGCAAGGACGTCATGGGTCTCTATCTCGCTTACCAACTGGGCGTGGGCCGCCCTCAGGGCGGGCCATTGATCCTCGGGGACTTTGGAGTCCTTAAGCAGGCGCCCGAAAATATCCGATATGCTCAAATCGTTCAGGGATATGGGCTCGGCCTCCGCGGACATGAGCAGGTCCCGGCGCTCGTTGTCCTTGACGGTCAGCATCTCGAGATCCGTGCCGGCTATGGCCTCGTCCAGGCACCTCCGCAAATCGCCCGTGAGACCCGACCCGGCGTGGACCACCTCCAGCCAGGCGCCCGTCCCCGACAGGGCCTTGATTTGCCTGACCAATGATTCCAGGTCGCCCTCCAGGCGCTTGAGCGTCTGGAAGACCGGGACCTCGATGAGCTCGACCTTGGGGGGCCCGTCCCCGAACTCGACCAGGCACACGCTCTTGGGGCCTTTGGCCTCGTTAAAGCCCATTGGGATGGGCGACCCGCTGTAGCGGACGGTGTCTATCTTCCCGACCGACTGGGCCGAGTGGAGATGGCCCAGGGCCAGGTAGTCAAAGCGCGGCAAAACGTCCAGGGGCAAGGCCGAGAGGGGCCCCGCGTGGATCTCCCTCACCCCGTCGTCGGTCGAGGTGACCGAGCCCTTAAGGAACAGGTGACCCGTGGCCACGATCGGCACCGGGGCGCCGTTCTCGGCCATGATTTTCCGGGCCATATCCGAGAGCCCCCGGTAGTGCTCGCCCAAGCCGAGCACGATCTTGCGATGCCGGTCGTCCTCCGCGTCCCCCAGCTCGGCCGTCCGGAGATCCGATTCCCTCAGAAACGGGGCGGCGCAGACGATCATTTCCAGGCGCCCCCGCTGGTCCCTGAGGGGCAAAACCTCCCGCCCGGGGTCCCCAGGGTCCTTGGCCCCCAAAACGTGCACCCCCATGCCCCTCAGGAGCTTGGCCGGGGCCTCCAAAAACGAGGGCGAGTCGTGGTTGCCGCCGACGATGACCACGTGGCGGCAGCCCTTTGAGCCGACTATCACGCGCCTTAGAAAGTTGTAATAGATTTCCTGGGCCCTGTGGGTCGGGGTGGTGTTGTCGAATATGTCCCCGGCCACGATCAGGGCCCCGGCTTCCCGCCGGTCGATGGTCTCGGCCAGCCAGTCCAGAAAGCGCTCAAACTCGACGTAACGTTTTTTTGTTTTGTTAAGGTATCTGCCCAGATGCCAGTCTGAGGTGTGAATGATTTTCATAAAACAACCCAATCGATCTCCAAGGTTAGCGTTTACTTGAAATAATTGCGAATAAATAAAAAAGTAACTTCAATATGGCTTAATCTATAAATTGCGTGATAAATTCAACGCAATCCCCGCCCGGTCACTTAATGAATCCAGGTCTGTCTATGGCCGCAATAAAATAGCCCTGGTTATACTCTTTAACTGTATATTTAGGGATTCAGGACATAAAGTCCAATCGGTTCCCAAAACGGGACCGGAAACCACCAATGGCTAATCTGTCCAATAGAGTTTTGGGGTGATGAATCATACAACATCAAGTGGTCGATTGCAACATACCCCAAAATCCTGCGTGTTTTCCACCGATTGTCAACATGGGGGGGCGATAGGCCGGACGGGGCCATGAACGGGGCCATGAACGGGGCGGGGCCAAAGCGGGTCAGGGGGAGGGGAGGGGACGGTAAACCAAAAATAGCGGCTTACGTTATCAAGGGGGTATTTTTAAATTATTTAACCTTAATAAATTTTCATACATTAAGAAATTTAGTATATAAAAATTTTTTTAAATTTTTAAAGTTGCTTTTAATAGGTCTCAGGACACGTCTTAATAATTAAAAAAATTATTTA
>JAITKA010000120.1 GCA_031278635.1 Deltaproteobacteria bacterium
CTAATTTACCGTAGCTGCCGGCTCCGGAATTACCGCCGCTTTTATAACGTTGTTCCCAGTATGATTTGGTCGTTATTTCAGCCATCATGGGCTCCTTTTCGATGGGTTTGGGCCGGGGCTAACGGGTTTTTGGTTTTATTCGCTAGGTTATTTGCCATGTTGGTTAGTGGATGGCAGGCTAAAATAGTGAGTGGGATTGGGTTGTAATTAAGAATTTAAAGTGAAATTTATTGGGGCAAAATGATGTCGTAATGATAGCTGTTTAGGGGCCTAAAGCTTCATGGTTTTAATAAACGGGTTACCGTTGGTTTTTTTCTGGGTTTAGTTTGGTAAATTGATATTTACCGTAGTGTTATTGGAAAATCGTATGCTCAAAGAATATAACGTCGGCGTCGTGGGGGCCACGGGAGCGGTTGGCCAGGAGATGCTCAACTGTCTCGTGGACAGGGGCTTTCCCTTTAAGTCGGTCAGGGCCTTGGCCTCGGAGCGCTCGGCCGGATCGAGGATTGAGTTTGACGGCGGCGAGATCACCGTGGAGCTGCTCGGGCCGGGGTCTTTCAAGGGCCTGGACCTGGCCATTTTTTCCGCCGGCGGCAAGGTCAGCGCCGATTTCGCCCCGGTGGCGGCCAGGGGCGGCTGCCCGGTCATCGACAATTCGTCGAACTGGCGCATGGACCCTAGGGTACCGCTTATAATTCCCGAGGTCAACCCGGGGGCCCTCAAAAAGCATAAGGGCATCATCGCCAATCCCAATTGCTCCACGATTCAGATGCTGGTGGCCTTAAAGCCCATATATGACGCGGTCGGCATCAAGCGGATAGTCGTCGCCACCTATCAGTCGGTTTCGGGGACCGGGTATAAGGGCATCGAGGAGCTGGCCTCCCAGTCAAGGGAACTGCTGAACGGTCAGGATGCGGTCAATTCCGTCTACCCGCACCGCATAGCCTTTAACTGCCTGCCCCACATCGACGTGTTCCTGGATAACGGCTACACGAAGGAAGAGATGAAGATGGTCAACGAGACCGTCAAGATCTTTGACGACCAGTCGATTCGGGTCACGGCGACGTGCGTCCGGGTCCCGGTCTTTTTCGGCCACTCGGAGGCCATCTGGATCGAGACCGGGAGGCCCATCGGCCCGGATGCCGCAAGGGAGCTTCTGAACCGGGCCCCGGGCATTCTGGTGGCCGACGATCCCAAGAACAATCGCTACCCCTTGGCCTCGGAATCCGTCAGCCGGGACGAGGTGTTCGTTGGCCGCATACGTTCCGACCCTTCCTGCGAAAACGGTCTGGCCATGTGGGTCGTGGCCGACAACATTCGCAAGGGGGCGGCGACTAACGCGGTTGAGATAGCGGAATTGATGATCAGGGACCCACAGTTGATGAAAACCGATTGGCCAGACTGAGCCCACGCTCCCCCTGGGAGGGGAGATAGGCGACCATCTGCCCAAAGGGTATCGAGGGTAGTGACGAGGAAACCGATTGGCCAGACCGAGTCAACGATCCGGGAACGGGGGATTGGCCGCCATCTGCCCAAGGGGTATTAACGACGAAAACCGATTGGCGGGTTTTGGCGCACGCGGGGTTCATTCGCGTCGTCCCCGCGCCGATCCCAAAGATTTTTAAGGAGGATATAATGGCTTGGTCCAATCAATCGAAGGAATACGCGAAGCTTTTGGAAATCGGTCGCCCCCCGACCATCACGGCCCTGTTTCCCAACTCCAAGGGCCTGATAGTTAGCGGCAAGTTCATCGACCGGGCCCTGGCGGCCAAGGGCAAGGCCATGACCATCGCCGCCAATGGGCGCAACCACCTGATCATACGGGGCGTTTTGCTGGCGGCCCAGAAGGCCGACGCCGGGGTCATGATCGAGATCGCCAAGAGCGAGGGGGGCTCGAAGTTTTACTGCGCGGTCAACTACTGGAACATGGCCCGCCAGGTTGACGCCCTGTTGAACGAGCTGGGCCTGACCGTGCCCGTGGCCATCCACGCCGATCACTACGGCATCAAAAGCGAGAAGGATTTGGTTCAGGCCAAGATCGAGGTGCCCAGCATGTTCGAGGCCGGCATCACCTCCATCGCCATCGACGCCTCGCACCTCCCCGACGATCAAAACCTTCTGTCCTCCATCGCCATAAACCCCTACATCCCCAAGTGGGCCGGCCTTGAGACCGAGGTTGGCGAGATCAAGGGGGCGGTGGGGCTCTCGACCCCGGAGGACGCCCTGTTCCAGATCCAGGGCCTGAACGCCCACGAGATCTATCCCGACTGGATCGCCCTGAACAACGGGACCACCCATGGCATCCAGGCCTCCAGCGCCGGCATCCAGGTGGACCTGACCGCCAAGATCCATCAGGCCGTGGCCCCGTATGGCCTGTCCGGGGCCCAGCACGGCACCAGCGGCAATTCCACCGAGCGCCTGAGGGAGATCGCCGCCAAGACCAGGACCACCAAGGCCAACGTGGCAACGGCCCTCCAGATGGTCTCCTGGGGCGTTGAGATTGACGACTACGGCAACGCCCAGCTCAAGGACGGCAACCTGGTCAAGGTGCCCGGCAAGGGCATGTCCGAGGAGCTGTGGGCCGAGATGGTGGCCGTGGGCGAGGAGAAGAAGTACAAGGCCGGGGACTTCAAGAGCCTCAACCTGCCCTTCGAGAACAAGATCCTGGCCCAGCCCAAGGAGATCCGTGAGCGCATGGCCAAGGCCGTGGAGGACTTCACCTACAACCTCCTGACCAACGTCTTTAACGCCCAGGGCACGGCCCCGCTGGTCTACGAGGCCATCATGAAGGCCAACGGCTACGATCCCGGCCCCAAGGCCTCCCGCCTGGAGGATCCGGCCAACTGGACCGAGGGCAAGATCAAGGAGAAGGCCAAGGCCCTTACCCCCGACAAGGGACCGGCCGGCAACTACGACGACTGAGGCCCAGGGCTGGCGCCCGATCGTTTTAAACAAAAGGAAAACCCCCCGTTTTGGTCTCAAAACGGGGGGTTTTCCTTTAGGTAGGCCAGGCTCTGGAGGAGGCCGTCGGGGCGGTGGTTTTCCAGGGTGAAGGTGGGGCGGGGGCTTAGGGCCCTGAACTTGGCCCAGGCCGACGGGAGGTCGATGTCGCCCTGGCCGAGGCCCAGGTGCTGATCGGCGTCGCCGTGGTTGTCGTGGAGGTGAAGGTGCCGGAGCCGGGGGCCGCAGAGCGTAATCCACTCCTGGAGGTTATCCCAGTGCTTTCCCATGGCGTAGTGGAACCAATGGCCCAGGTCGAGGCAGAAGCCGCTCTGGGGGCCAAGGAGGTCGATTACGCGGACGATGGGGAGGGGGGAGTGCTCGTAGGTGTGTTCCAGGTAGAGGGGGGCCTCGGAGCCCGCCAGGACCCTTTGCCACCAGTTGACCGAGCTTTCCACGAATTGGCCTGAAGGCTCGTGGAAGGGGTCGTCCAGGGGGCCCTTTTTTTGGCCGATGAATTTCCTCGGCCCCGAGGCCGAGTCGGTCAGGCTTTTAAACTCGAAGTGGCCGATCAGGTGGTCCGGCTCGTAGATCCTGGCCGCCTCCAGCATCCTCCCCAGGCGATCGAGTTCTTCCTCGTCGGAGACGTTATGGGCGGGCCCCTGGCCGTTATAGGGGAGGTGTATGGCGCAGCCCGGGAGCTCGCCCGCGATGGTTTGGGATATTTCCCTGTGCTGGGCCAGGGAGTGCTTGTCCCAGCCAAACTGGAAGTAGAGCTCTGCCCGGAGGGAATTTTCGGCTATTATCCTGAAATGGTCGTCCCGCCTACGGATTGACCTGAAATAGGTCGTGGCGTAGGGGTGGCCGGGGGGGTCGTGGGTGAGCATATAGTTTTTGGCTCTTGGGGTCTGGCTGTTTCGGGGCTTACCGGCATCGGGCATGCCGGGTTTCGGGACCCCTCGGCCTGGGCCCGCGCCGAATGGCGCGGGCCCAGGCCGAGGGGCGTTTACCTGAGGGAGAGGTTTTTGAGGGCTTCCCTGACCATCTGGCCAAGGTCGGCCTCGGGGCCCAGGGCCTGGGTCGCGGCCCTTATGCCCCTCTCGGCCTCGGGGCGGGTGTAGCCAAGGTTTATCAGGGCCTGGACCATCTCCTCCTTCTTGGAGAAGGCCTGGGGGCCGGCGCCGGCGAGGCCCGCGGCGGCCAGTTTCTGGGCCTTGTCCTTGAGCTCGACGATGAGCCTCTCGGCGGTCTTTAGGCCTATGCCCTTGATGCCGGAGAGCCTCGGCAGATCCTGGGTCATGAGGGCCTGGGCCAGCTCGTCGGGCTCGATGGCCGAGATGATGGTCAGGGCCAGCTTGGGGCCCACCCGGGAGACCGAGTTCAGGATGTCGAAGGTCTCCCTCTCGAGGGCGGTGGCGAAGCCGAAAAGGTCCCAGCTCTCCTCCCTGATGATTAGCCTGGTCATCAGGGTCACTTCCTCGGGGGGCTGGGGCAGGGCCGAGAAGGTCGATAGCGGGACCAGGAGGGACAGACCCAGCCCGCCCACCTCGACCAGCGCCTTGCCGGAAGATTTTTCCAAAAGCCTCCCTCGGATTCTTTCGATCATTTATCACCTTGCCTAGGAAAAGTTAGGCCGGTAAATTAAACCGGCATGCTTTTTTGTTAATAACTCTTAAGGGACCGCAGAGGCGGTAATATTTGTCGCGAAAAGGGCCCGGGGTCGTAATCCCGATGGTGGCGGGAAGGGGCCGGAATCGGTAAAAGTGCGAAAATTTAGCGAACGAATCCCGATGGTTAAGAAACAGGTTTTTGTAAAATCAGGGGTTTTTCGCGGCCCGTCAGGGTAATCGATGACGCCGTCATCGGGGTTCTTGGGGCGGCCAACGGTCCCGGCTCGCGGAAAGCCAGGGCCGGGCCAATAAAGGGGTTTACTTGGCCGACTTTTCGGGGGCGGGGTTTTTCGCGGTCCCATGGCGTGGGTCCAAAGATCAAAGGGTTTGGCCCCGCGGTCATGAGTTCGGGTCTATCTTGTAGCCCAGGGCCTCCAGGTCCTTGGGCGAGAGCCTCCGCCAGCTGGAGCCGCGGTTACTGCTGGCAAGGCTCGCCCTCTCCATGGGGAGGGACTCCTGCCCGGCGTGGCACAGGGCCACGGCCAGGGCGTCGGTCACGTCGGGCCCGTGGGTCCCGGTAAGCTTTAGGACGCTCCCGACCATGAAAGCGACCTGGCTCTTGTCGGCCCGGCCGCTTCCCGTGACGGCGTTTTTTATCAGGGTGGGGGCGTACTCGAAGACGGGGACGCCCGAGAGGGAGGCCGCCAGGATGGAGGCGGCCCTGGCGTGGGCCAGCTTGATGGTTCCCCGGACGTTTTTGTGGGTGAAGATGTCCTCCATGGCCATGGCCTTGGGCCTAAAGGTCAAAACCAGCTCCAGGATGGAGCGATGGATATAGGCCAGCCTCCTGGGAAGGTCCCAGGCGGTTTTCGGCGAGACGGCCCCGCAGGTGACCACCGAGACGGCCCGGCCCGAGATCTCGATCAGGCCGTAACCGGTATGTACGCTTCCCGGGTCTATGCCCATGATGGGCCCGTTCCCGGGGGCCGCGCTGTCTTGCTCGCTCATAAACTTTCGACCGCGTATCCTTTCGGCGACGGCCAGGGCCCTGGCCGTTTTTGGGCTCAGTCGAGGAGGGCCGCCGACTCGTCGGAGAAGTCGATGTTGGACCAGACCCTCTGGACGTCGTCCAGGTCGTCCAGGGCGTTCAGGAGCTTCATGGCGGAGGTCAGGTCCTTCCCTTCCAGCTCAAGGTTGACCGAGGGGACGAAGGTGATCTCGGCCGTGGAGAAGGCCATGCCCGCCTGCTCGAAGGCCGCCTTGACCGTCTCCAGGTCGGAGGTGTCGGTCTGGACCTCGATGGTGTCCCCGCTGGTGGTGATGTCCTCGGCCCCGGCCTCGAGCCCGACCTCGACGGCCTGATCCTCGGTCACCGTCCCGCCCTCGAAGGTGATGTTGCCTTTTTTGGTGAACATCCAGGCGACCGAGCCCGGCTCGCCCAGGTTCCCGCCGAACTTGGAGAAGGTGTGGCGGACCTCCGAGGCGGCCCTGTTCTTGTTCTCGGTCAGGACCTCGATGAGGATGGCCGCCCCGCCAGGGGTGTAACCCTCGTAGTAGAGCTGATCGTAGCTGACCCCTTCCAGCTCGCCCGTGCCCCGCTTGATGGCCCTGTCTATGTTGTCCTTGGGCATGTTGGCGGTCTTGGCGGTCAGAAGGGCCGTCCTAAGCCTGGGGTTGCCGCCGGGATCCCCGCCGCCTTCCCTGGCGGCCATGGATATTTCCTTTATTAGGCGGGAGAAGAGTTTCCCCCTCTTGGCGTCGGCGGCGCCTTTTTTGTATTTAATGGTGCTCCATTTATTGTGTCCGGACATGCGGATGGCTCCTTATGGTTCCGTCCATGGACGGAAGGATAAGTTTATCGATTAAGTATGGTTGTCGTTCAATCGCCCTCGGCCGGGCTCCCGGCCCCGGGGTCCGCGGGGGCGGCCCCGGGTGTCTCAGGGGTATCGGCCCCGGCGGTGGAATCGGTCTCGGGGGCCGTTTCCCCGTCGCCCGCCGCCTCGGTGGGCGGCGGGGGGGCGTCGGGGCCCGGCATGGGCTGGGCGCTCAGCTTGGCCATGAAGGCCGGCCAGGCCTCGTTCATGGGGCCGTCCAGGACCTCGACCTCGGCTTTTTCCCTTATTTCCCGAAGGGCCAGGAGGAACAGCCGCTCGGTCTTGACCGTCAGCAGGTATTCCATGATCTCCGGCTTAAGCTCCTCGTAGGTCATGACCCCGGCCGGCCTGGTCTCGATTACCTTGACTATGTGAAAACTGAACTGGTCCTCGACCGGGGGGGCCACCTCCCCGGGCTTGAGGCTAAAGAGCACGTTCTCGAGGGCGCTGAAGTCCAGGGCCCCCCGGCTGACCCAACCCATCTGGCCGCCCTGGGTGGCCGATCTGGTGGCCGGGTCCATGTACCTTTCGACCAGCTCGTCGAAATTAGTCCCGGCCAGGGCTTCCTGGTAGACGGTCTCGGCCCTTTGCTTGATCACGGCCTTGGACTGGGGGTCCTCCTGCCCGCTGGTCAGCGGGACCGGGAGCATGATCCTGACCGCCCTGACCTGATCGGCGTGGGTGGCGTTTTCCATGTGCTCTTCGTAAAATTCCTTGACTTCCTCGTCGGTGGCCAGGGCGTCCTTTATGAAGGCCGTGTCCCGCCAGGCCCGAAGGGCCAGATTGTCGGCCACCTGCTTGCGAAGGGTGCCCAGGTCGGTCCCGAAGGCCGGAAGGGCGTTCTCGAAAGCCTCGCGGGTCCCGTATTCCCCGACCATCTGGTTTATGGCCGACTCGACTTCCAGCTCGCTGGGCCCGAAGCCCAGATCGTAGGCCTCCTTGACGGCCACGGTCATGGTGACCAGGCTGTTTAAAACCTCGAGCTTCAGGTCCATCGAGGGCTCCTCGCCCTCCTGGCTCTGGCCGCTGCTGAGCCTCTGGTTCTGGCTCATGGTCAACATGTCGGTGAAGGTCTTCTGGGAAATGGGCACGCCGTTGGCTATGGCCACGTTGGCCTCGGGGCTTTCCTCGCCCGCCGCCTCGCCCCCGGCCGCACCCGCCGGGGACGCCGCCTTGGGTCCCTGGGCGCTTTCCGCCTTGCCCGCGACCGGGGCGGCCTCGGGACGGTAGGTCTGGATGGCCAGGTAGATTAACAGGGCCGCGATGGCCGCCGCCATGGCGATCATGACCCCGAAGGGCCATAGGAATTTCTTTCGCTTCCCGGGGCCCGTCTTCTGTTCGGGCGCTTTGGCCGCCGAGGCATTGGTTGATTTTTTGTTGGGCATCAATGGTTCCTGGTGTGTGGTTTTCTTGCTTTGGCTTTGGCCCCTTGGGCCTTAAAGGCTAAATTTTACCATAACTATTAAAAGATTATCGAACGGATCGCTCTTCCGTAAGGGATAATTTGGCGGGCCAGGGAACGGCCATTCGGAGTTTTATTAGAAAATCAGTATGCTTAACTAAATTTCGAAGGTCAGCCTGCTAGGACGCTCAAAAATATTACCTTCATTATTGTCGGATCTGGCGCCGTAACCCGAAAATTTGGGAAATTCGCGAAGGGTCAAAAAGCCTACCCTTGGAGGGATTTTTCCATTAATTTAATGTAATTAGGTTACGAATCGGTGTCTGATGTTAACCTCGGATTTTGTTTGATTAATTGACGATTTGTTTGCCATAAATTTGCCTTGTTAAAAATTCAAAGGCATTATCGTTATTGATCTAGCCTATATTCATGCATTCTACCGGCCTAAACTTGGTCGTTACAACTCTTAAAACCTTTTTTCGGCGAATAAGCGCCGCTACCACGGAAATCTTTGGAACCATCCAACCGGGCGTAAATATTCGCTAGGTGTTGCGGCTGTTTTCGGTCCGCTTACCGGTGAGCTACCGTGCCGGTTTTGGCCGCGATCGATTTGGGGTTAATTTTACCGGAAAATCACCGCCGTATTATAAACCGCGCCTTAAGGCGTCTGGCCGTAAATTAATTCGGAAAAAGTTTTCCGCTACCCGGCCACGCCGGGTCTTCCTTGGCGCCTCGCCCCTTGGGGCCGATAGCGTAAAAGTTTTTTTTGGTCACGTAAGCCGTGACGATAAGGGGGTTTTTTAAAAGCCGGGCCCTTTTCGCCGCCGATTCTTTTTTTACCTTCCGGCATCCGGCCGGGCCAAGGCGCGCGTTTTGCCCCGCCGGGCTGTGGGCAGGGGGCCGGGTTAGGCCCCGCAAAAGCGAAAATATCTCGCCGGATTTGCCGCCGGCGAGGTCCCATGGGTTATCGTCGTTCGGACCCCCCGATAGGGGGGTTAGCCGGGCGCCTGGGCGCCCTGGCTTTCACTCGGGCGGGGGGATGAGCGGGGATTCCGATTGCGCTTCCGCTTCCACGAGCTCGAGGCGGATGCGCAGGACCGCGATTTCCTTGTAGGTCGAGGAGATGTTGCGGCCGATGGTCTCGTTGGCCTGTCTGATCTCGGAGAGTTGGGACAGGTACTCGCCCCGGATGTCACGCTGGCGATCGTACTCGCTCCGGTTAAGGCCGCAACCGGGGGTCAGGGTTAAGGTCAGGGCGGCGAGGGCCGCGAAGGCGAAAGAGGCTTTCATCGAGAATTCCCCGGGATGGATTTCTGGGGCCCTTTGGCGGGGCGGGGTCGGGAACGCCTTGTTGGGGGGTTTATCCCGGCCATGGCCCGCTGGCGGGCGTTTTTGGGGGGCCTTGGGGGCCCTCAGTACTGGAAATAGATAAAGGGAAGGACGCCGTCCGGGCCGATTTTGATAATCATTATAACCCAGAAGGCGCACCACAACGATAGGCCCGGGATCGACAGGCGCTCCTGGATTATGATCATGGCCTTCTGGAAACCGTCCCCGACCCATTGGCCAAAGAAAGTCAGGAAGACTATGACCCAGACCATTATGGGGGCCCCTTGGCCCGGTTTGGTCAAGTCAAAGGCGGCCTTGGCCACGTTCAAGGCCTGCTCGAAAGTATCCGCCCTAAATAGGATCCACATAAAGCTTACAAAATTAATGGTGAAAAGAAAACCCCCCCACTTTTTTAAGCCCTCGTATTTCGGCTCCGGCAACTGCCAGCGCTTAAAGCCTATGGCCTTCCAGGCCCTCTCGCGGCGAAGCCTCGCGTCAAAGACCACGTGGGTGAAGGCCACGGCCAGGCCGTGCCCCAGGCCCCAGACCAGGTAGCGCAGGTGGGCGCCGTGCCAGAGGCCCCCCAGGGTCTGGGTGATTATGACGTTTAAGAACTTCGAGCCCCGCCGGGAGCCGCCCAGGGGGATGTAGAGATAATCCTTAAGCCAGTTTGAGAGGGATATGTGCCATCGTCGCCAGAAATCCCTTATGTTGGTCACCAGATAGGGCGAGTTGAAGTTTTGGCCCACGTCGAAACCGAGAAGCATGGCCACTCCCTGGGCCATGTCCGAGTAGCCGGAAAAATCCAGGTATATTTGGGCGCTGTAGCCGTAAATCCCGGCCAGGGTCCCGAGGGCGGAGTAGCCTTCCGGGACCTGGAAGACCCCCCGGACTATCTGCTCGGAGAGGTAGCTGGAAAGGGCGACCTTTTTGAAGAGGCCGGTTATGATCAGGACGATGGCCAGGTTCAGGTCCGTTTCCTGGCGGGTCCTGAGCTGGGCGAAGAAGGGCTCGGCTCTCTGGATGGGGCCGGAGAGTACCGTGGGAAAGAAGGAGACGAAAAGAAGGGTATCCCTGTAACTGGGGGGCGGCTTGTTGGGGTCCCGGTAGCTGTCGATGGCCAGCGACAGGCCTTGGAAGGTAAAAAAGGAAAGGCCAACGGGGTAGACGATTTGGGGGAGCCTGAAAAGGCTCTCCAGGGGACCGGTTATCCCGATGGACTCCAGGGTGGTTAGAAAAAACTCAAAGTACTTGAAAAAGCCCAACAAAGTCAAACAAAAGGCTATATCGCATACCAGGATGAGTTTTCGGTGGTAGGCCAGGCTGGGGTCGGCCATGAGGCGCACGGCGGCGTAGTTCGCCGTAGCCACGACCACCAATAGGGGCAGGAACTTGGGGGCCCCGAGAAAATAAAAGACCAAGCTCGCGATCAGCAGGAAGGTGGGATAGGTTCCGCCCCTGGCCCGAAGGCGCCAGTTCAAGACCAGAACGAAGCCAAAAAATATGGCGAAGTCGAGACTGGTAAAGGGCATCTCGTGGGGTGAGCCTTCCTATCGTTAGAGGTTCCTCCCGTCGGGCGCATTCCCCCCTAAGGGGAACCGGGTCGGAAGCTGGCCTAAAAACTAAAAAACCCCCAATAACGGAGGTTGGCTGGTACGGCCTCGGAAGGGAGGGAACTGGAGGCGGCAGGCGGATTCGAACCGCCGATAACGGTTTTGCAGACCGTCGCCTTAGCCACTTGGCTATGCCGCCCCTTACCCTGGCAACTATCCGCGGTGATTCGCAGAGCGTTTTCGCATAGTATCTAATCTAGCCTGTTTTGTCAATCCCTTTACAAATATCATTTGCCCCAAAACCATTTAAACATGGGACTGGCCTAACCACGCCCGGCCAGGGGCCGGGCGCGGTTGGGCCCTGGGGGCTAAAACTTGAGCGAGGCCAGGCGGTTGGCCGCCTCCCGTAGGCGGGGGACCTCCTGGACCAGGGCGAAGCGGACGTAGCCCTCGCCTGAGGGCCCGAAGCCGTTACCGGGGGTAGCCACTATGCCCACCTCGTTCAGGAGCTTGGAGGCGAACTCGGCCGATTTAAGGCCCTTGGGGACCGAGGCCCAGACGTAGAAGGTGTAGTCGGTCTTAAGGACCTCGATACCGGCCTGGGCGAGGCCCTTGACCAGGACCTCCCGCCGCTCCCGGTAAAGTTTCCCCATCTCCCTCACGCAGTCCTGGGGGCCCTCCAGGGCGGCCATGCCGGCCAGCTGGACGGCCTGGAAGACGCCGGAATCGACGTTACTCTTGACGAGGCCCAGGCCCTTGATCAGGGTGGCGTTCCCGGCGGCCCAGCCGATCCGCCAGCCGGTCATGTTGTAGGTCTTGGATAGGCTGTGGAACTCCACGGCCACGTCCTTGCCCCCAGGGACCTCCAGGACGCTGGGGTGGGGTTTGCCAAGGTCGGTGACCTCCGAGTAGGCGGCGTCCGAGGCGACGATTAGGTTATGCTTCTTGGCCAGCTCCACCAGCTCCCCGTAGAATTCCAGGCTGGCCGGGGCCCCGGTGGGGTTGTTTGGGTAGTTCACCCAAACGATCTTGGCCTTTTTCAGGGCCTCGGGCCCGATGGCCTTTAGATCGGGCAGGAAGCCGTTTTTGGCCAAAAGGGGCATAAAGACGCTCGTCCCGCCCGCGAAGAGGGTGCCGCTCCTGTAGACCGGGTAAGAGGGCTCGGGTACCAAGGAGACGTCGCCGGGGTTAAGGAAGGCCAGGGGAAACTGGGCCAAGCCCTCCTTGGAGCCTATCAGCGAGCAGACCTCCGTGTCCGGGACCAGGTCCACCCCGTAACGCCGCTTGTAGTAATTGGCCACGACGTTCCGGAACGAGTTCATGCCCGAGTAGACCGGGTACTGGTGGTTGGCCTTGTCCCCGGCCGCGACTTTGAGCGCCTCGATGACGTGGGGCGGGGTGGGCCGGTCGGGATCGCCGACGCCCAGGTCGATGACGTCAACGCCCCTGGCTTTGACTTCGTCCCGGATCCTGTCGAGTTCCTTGAAAAGATAAGGCGGGAGAGCCTTAAGCCTGTCCGAAAATTCAAACGTCATGGGAATAACCTCAAGGGGGCCCTCGGCGTCAATCGAGGGTCGGAAAAAGTTTTAGGGCCGCGGCCACCGATCCGCCCAGGCCGGCCTGGGCGGTCACGGTCGCCAAGCCATCCCGTCCATGGCCTAGGGGGAAAGAATGGCCCCCAAAAGGGCTAATATCGTCTTGACTCGATCCCCGTAAACCCCAAAGGCGGCGTAACCGGCCGGGACCCCCGGCCTCAGTCGGCCGCGGGGGTCATTTTCTTGGCCGTAGACCAGAGCTCGGCGGCCATTTCCCTCAGCTTAAACTTTTGGATCTTGCCGCTGGCGGTTAAGGGGAAGGCGTCGACGGAGGTCACGAAACGGGGGATCTTGTAACCGGCTATGAGGGGCCTCAGGTAGGCCTTGACCTGCCGGACGGTGATTTCCTGGCCTTTCTTGTCGGGGATGATGAAGGCCCCCAGTTCCTCGCCATGGAGCTTGGAGGGGACGGCCACCACGGCCACGTCGCTGACCCCGGGCATGTGCCTGATGGCCTCCTCGACCTCCGTCGGGTAGATGTTTTCCCCGGCCCGGATGATCATGTCTTTCCAGCGGCCGGTTATGATCAGGTATTTGTCCTCGTCGAATTTGCCGAGATCGCCCGTGTGGATCCAGCCGTCCTTGTCCATGATCTCGGCGGTGGCCTCCGGGAGGTTATAGTAGCCCCGCATGTTGACGTAACCCTTGACTATGACCTCGCCTATCTCCCCGTCCGGGAGCTCGACCCAGGTCTCGGGATCGACTATCCTGAGTTCCACCCCCGGCATGGCCCGGCCGACCGTGCTGGTCTTCTTTTCGATGTCGTCGTCCTTGGTCGTCTGGGAGACCACGGGACTCGTTTCCGTCATGCCGTAGCAGATGGTGATGTCTTTCATGTACATCCGCTCGATGGTCTCGCTCATGGTTTTTATGGGGCAAGGGGAACCGGCCATGATACCGGTCCGTAGGGTCTTTAAATCGAACGTGGAGAAGCTTTTTTGCTCCAGAAGGGTAATGAACATGGTCGGCACGCCGTACAGGGCCGTGCACCTTTCCTTCTGGACGTTAACCAAAATGTCCAGGGCGCTGTAGATGTCCAGGACGACCATGGCCGAGGCGTGGTTGAGGGCGGCCATGGCCCCCAGAACCAGCCCGAAACAGTGGAACAGGGGCACCGGGAGGCAGACCCGGTCTTTTTGCCTAAAGCCCTGGTGGTAACCTATCCAGTAGCCGTTGGTGACGATGTTCTGGTGGGTCAGCATGGCCCCCTTGGGAAAGCCCGTCGTCCCGCTGGTGTACTGCATGTTGATGATGTCGTCGTAATGGAGGCCGTCCGCGATCTCCCTGAGCCTCTCCTGGGGGACCCCCTCGGCCTTTTTCAGCAGGTCCTCGTAAGCCATCATGCCGCCAGGGGCCACATCCCCCAGGTAGACGACCTTTTTGAGGAAGGGTAGGGCCTCGGACTTTATCTCCTGGCCCAACGGGGTCGCGGCCACCTCCGGGGCTATCTCGTTTAAGGCCCCGACGTAACTAAAGCCGCGAAAACTGTCCATCAGGAAGAGATAGTTGGATTCCGACTGCTTTAGGAGGTACTCTATCTCCGCTTTGCGGTAATGCGTGTTAACGGTGACCAGGATGGCCCCAATCTTGGCGGAAGCGTAGAGGGTGGTCAGCCACTGGGGGACGTTGGTGGCCCAGATGGCGATCCTGTCATCTTTTTTCACGCCTATGGCCAGAAGGGCCCTGGCCAGGCGGTCTACCTCGTCGTTTAGGCTGCCCCAGGTATAACGGCGATCTCGGTTTGGGTATATCAGGGCGTCCTCGGTAGGATAGTTCCTGGCGTTACGTTCCAGTACCTGGCCCATGGTCATGTTAACGAGGTAGTCTTTGCTCATGGATTTTGAAAGCTCCTAAATCGGTATCGGTGGGTGATATCCCGACAGACGCCCGAAAACCGTCCGGATAAGGGTTAAAGAAATTAGGCGGCGGCCCCCCCACGGGACGCCGAAGCCTCTCCCGGCGGACCCTTCCGGGCCCGTCAAAAAAGCCCCCCTCGCCCACGCCGACCCCAAAAGCCTGGCTTAAAAAAGCAGGTGACCTTGAGGCGAGGAATTTTAGATTATAGTCTTTAGGGGAGTGATTGGCAAGTTTTGAGAAGGCGCGAAAACGACATAAAATAGAAAGCACTTTTCAACAAGGTTTAAAATAAAACGCATAAGCCTAGCCGTCAGGCATATTTTATCCAAGCCCTTGGGACAATTTTAATGACCGGCAAAGCCCCATCCACGGCCCCATCCCGGGCCCGGGCCCGGGATGGGGCCGGACCCGGCGGGCCCGACCCCTCACTTTTGCGAAAAGTCGAATTTCTCATCCACGGCGGCGTTGTCCAGCAAGAGTTTCAGCCAGCCGTTTATCTCCCGCTCCTTGGAATAATATTTGGCCACGAATTCGCTGACCTCTTTGGGGTCCACGGGGTTTTCGTAACGCTCTTTCAACTCCCCGAAGGTGGTCCAGAGATAGGACGGCAAATAAATATCCTCGGAACCCGGGAAATTATAAACGAGCGGTTTGACCCCGCGGCTCATGGCCTCCAGGATGCCCAGCCCCTGGCTCTCGTTTAGGCTGGTGCACAGGATATAATCCTTGTCCCTGAACCACTCGTCGGGGTTATTGATATGGCCGTAAATGGTCACCCTGTCGCCCAACCCGGCCTTTTCGATGAAATGGGGTAAGGCGAGCTCATACCTCATGTCCTGGTACATGCCGGCCACGTGGAGCTTTAGGGCGGGGTTAAGCTTGGCCAGAAACGAGAAGGCGTGCATCATGACCATGGGGTCTTTCTTGTACGAGATGTAGGCGAGAAAGGCGATATCGTTCCCCGGCCCGCTCCTGGGGACGAAGCTGAAGCGATTTACGTCTATGCCGTTGTGGATGACGTTGAGCCGGCAGTTCTGGGCCGTGGGCAAGTTTTTCTTGACGAACAACTCCCGCATGAAATCCGCGACGAAAACGATGTCGCTGACCGAGCTGAAGTCAATCTGGTCCACGAGGCGATCATAGATCTCGTAACTGTGGATCCTAACGATGACCCTCTTGCTTGAGAGGATGTTTTTCTGGGTCAGGATGAACTTCGTTAACTGGTTGCCCCACTCAAGCCATATAACGTTGGCGTTGATGATGTTATTGATATGATCTTCCGGTTTTTGCGAGACGGATGCGGTCACGTTCAGATACAGAGACAACCGCTTGATGTTCTCATGGATAAAAGAATCCATGCCGGGAATGCAACAAACGGTCAAATGGCTCTTGCTCCTGACCTTACTGGGGAGCGGTAAGCCGTTGATGAGCGCCTTGACGTCGTTATATTCCGTCTGCTTGGCATAGTTGCTGGCGGTCAGCTCCAAGGCCTTGTTTATGTTCTCAAGGGCCTTGTCCCTCTGGTTGAAGCCGTTGAAAACCTTGGCGGCGAAGCTCAAAATTTCCGGGTCCTTTTTCCGTATCGAGATTAACTTGTCCAAGGTTTCCAGGGCCAGCTTTTGGTCCTTTATGGCCGCATAGGCCATCACCAGGCTTTTCAAAGCCTCCAAATGATTGTTTTTTATCTCCAAGATCTTGCCGAAACTCTCGATGGCTTCCTGATATCTCGCTAATTTGAAATAGATTATGCCTATGCCCAACAGAGACCTCGCGTTATTCGGGTCCTCGGCCAAAATCTCCGCGAAGGCCTCTCGCGATTCCTCAAGCTTACCCGACTGGGCCAATGCCTCGGCATGTATAATCTTGCTTATCATTTTCTTTCCTATTCTTGTTCTATTGGATTTAGGCCATCCGGCCTATAAACAAACGTCCAATCGCCCCGCCAATCGGCTCCCCAAACCCAAGGCAGCCAACCTCCCAGGGCGCTTGTCCCAAACCTATCGCCCGAAACGAGGCCAAAACGATCCCCCCATCCAGCCTCACCGCCCCCCAAACCACGAAACCCATCACCCTTGGCCGGCGCCACCGGCGACATCGAACCCTGCGCCAATTCCCACCTGGCAAACCCCTCGACCAACCGCGGCCCCCTAATGCAAGCGCCCTTGCTTCGAAGATATCAAATTCAGCGCCGATTCGAAGACGAGATTGGCTATCTCGAAAGCGATTGAGTCATCCAACGGGGCTTGAAGGTTGTTTGTTTGCATAAACGTGTATAAGGTATAATTCATTGTCCCGATGAGCTCGTTCCCAGGCACTAAAACCGTTAATTTAGACCCAATGCCGCAAAAGCAAGACAGGCGCGATATGTCGAGGGCTATGGTGATGCCAGTGTCGCCGATATTGTAACGCTGGTGTTCGGCTTGGAGAAGTGGGGTAATGTCCGTTAATTTGGTGTCGTAGGCTGTTAAGCAGAGGCATTTAATCCTGCCGACCTGCTCTATTTTATGCCTAAAAGAGGCTAGACCACTGGTATTACTGTTATTACTAATCATAAATAACCTAAGCTAGTTTCGACTAATTAAATATTATAAAATAGTTAAGTAGTGTTAGAAAAATACTCATTCGACATATGAATCTTCAACAAAGTATAACAAATCAATGACTATGTCTACCCGCATTTAACCGTATCAGTCCCGTTCGCTAAGTGTCACGTTCGCTAAGTGCCCAAAAAAACTATTTTGCCCGTTAAACCCGCCATGGCATTGCTTAAAGAAGCCCGAAATTTAGCTCCCCTTTACCGAACGGTCGCCGGGCCAACGGCGCGATTCAAGGCCTTTTCCGGCACCGCCCACAATCAAACGGTCCTTCAAATTTGCGCTAATTTCAGGCCTAGCTGGCGCTAAAATCTTTAAGGTTTAAGCAAATTAACCATCAAGTCAGGCGGACTTCTACTTAATTGGGCATTAACGATTACCCTTGTAATTCAAAGCATTGTATCAAACCTGGTGATATTTTTGAAGAGAAAATTAAAATTTTCATAGAAAAATGACTTCAGCGCTGGTAATTTAGGTTAGTGAAAACCTGACAATCTATCTGTCTATAATTGGTCTGGCTAGGTTGAACCCTTTCGCCCGAAAGGGCACCCAGAGTCCCCTAATCGGCTGATTCTAATACCAACATTCAAGTTTTTGCCATTTTTCTGATTCATTGAAATTCACCCGATCCCTTCGTAATCGATTCGGGCCACTTACATCCAACTGAGGCCGCGAAAACCCCTCCGTTTTCGAAAATTGCCATACCAATATCGTGAAATTATTCATGAAATTTTCCTCTTTAGCCAAAATTAACCCTTTTCGACCAGCCAGGCCTACCTAACCAATCGACCGGCGACAAATCGACCGGCCGATTGGCCGGCCAATCGCCCAAAACGGGCCAAATTTTCCCGCTTCTTTACGGCAGATAGAGATTTATCGCGCAGGAAACCGCGCCAAAACCTAAAGGGGGCCAAAGAAGCCCCGGGGGTGAAGCCATGTTGGGAGCCATAATCGGCGATATAGTCGGTTCCCGCTTTGAGTGGAACAATATCAAGACCAAGGAATTCGAGCTCTTTTCCAGGGATTGTTCTTTCACCGATGACAGCGTCATGACCATAGCCGTGGGAAAGGCCCTGATGGCCTCTGGCGGGGATTACGGGAACCTTGGGGGGGAAGCTGTCAAGGCCATGCGGGAACTGGGCCAGGCCTACCCAAACAGCGGCTACGGGGGCATGTTCAAACGTTGGCTTTTCTCGCCCGATCCAAAGCCCTACGGGAGTTACGGCAACGGGGCGGCCATGCGCGTGTCGGCCTGCGGCCTGGCCGCCAAGGGCCTGGACGAGGCCAAGCTCCTCTCCCGCCTGGTGACCGAGGTCACACATGACCATCCCGAGGGCATAAAAGGCGCCGAGGCCACGGCGGTTTCGGTTTTTCTGGCCCGTGAGGGCTGGGACAAGAAGGCCATCGAGAGACACGTCATGGAAAACTACTACCCCCTGGGCTTCACCCTTGACTCGATCAGAAGCGCCTACACGTTCCGGGTAAGCTGCCAGGGGTCGGTGCCCCAGGCCCTGGTGGCCTTCTTTGAAAGCCTTGGTTTCGAGGACGCCATCAGGGGGGCCATTGCCATCGGGGGTGACAGCGACACCCTGGCCGCCATAGCTGGCGGGGTGGCCGGGGCCTATTACGGGATACCGGGGGACCTGGCCCAGCGGGCGAGGGGCTTCCTGGACGCCCGGTTGGCCAAGATCGTCGATGACTTCGCCCTGGCCTTCCCGGCGGGAAAAAGGGCCTAAGCGGCCCCACCTGGCTAAAACGTTGCCCGCGGCAAGGTTGAAGGCGGCGGGGCAATAAGGGAAGAAACTCCCCTTAAGGAAACGGTCCAGGGCCATGGCCTTCCCGGGGAAGGGTAGGGGGGCCAAAGCGGGCCCAAATAGCATAATGGTTTCGGGGACATAAATTATCTCGTCACGAAGCCGGTGGGAAATGGAAGCCTCTCCGCCGCAAAGTAACTGGGGCTCCTGATTTTATCTGGCCCGGGGTCCAGGGCCGGTGGGCTTTGTGGGCCAAATCGGACCGCACGCTAACCGTGGGAAAACCCCAGTCGAATCTTTGGATATTTTTCAGTGGAAATGGAGCCATTTTTTTTGTAAAATAGACGAATTAAATTGTTGGGTAAGATATCGATGAGACCGCGATGCCCCGATTTCGAATAGTTTGCCAAGTAAACCTGTTAAATTTAAAGATAAAATATTTCATCCTTTCGCTGAATTTGGGGTTTTGCGGGGGGCTCAATTATGGCCAATGCTCGTCAAACGTCCTGACGGTGACCATCGCAGGGTTCGGGGAATATCGTTTATCTCAAAAAAATAAGCTTTGTTTCTCAAACGTTTGATGGTATTTTTATTGTATTGCGCCAATTAATTCGTCTAACCAAATCGTACGAAACTTGTCGATACATAAGGCTCATTGGCTTTAAACTCTATTTGATCAAGTTTTTATGGTTTTAAAGTAATTTTAAACGTTCTAAAAGCTTAAAATTACTTTCTCAAAAGACAAAGTTATGTCTTTACGCTAGGTCGTAATAATTTTTTCGTCAAAAAAATATTTTGACCATTAAAGTTTACCATCATGGCGACAAAAGTTCATATATTTTGACTCATACCTGCTTTTTTGATTTTTAACATATTCCAGTCTTTTTTTTAGGAGCTCCATAATGCCATCGTTGCCCTTAGTCGCCACGAAAGGTTCGCCACAAGCTAAGTTTTCCGGTGGGCGGATGAAACTAATCCCCATTGTCCTGGCCCTTTTTCTGGCCCTAGCCTTGTCCCCGTCCCGCCTGTCCGCTGACCCTTTTTATGGTGACGACTACTTGATGGTTATGATACCGGCTTGGGCCGCCGGGTATTCCTATTACAAGGAACGGCAGTTTAACGGTATCTTTAGGCTCGCCCTTTCGGTGGGTACCACCCAGCTGGCCAGCGAGGGCCTAAAGAGGGTCACGAATAAAAAACGCCCCAACTATAAGCCCGGCGACGCCAAGAGGTCCTTCCCCAGCGGCCACGCGGCGGCGGCCTTCAGCGGGGCCATGTTCATCCACGCCAGGTACAGTTTCAAGGAGGCGGCGGTCCCTTACGTCTTGGCCGCCTGGACGGCTTACGGCAGGGTGGCCAGGGACAAACACCACGTGGAGGACGTCGTGGGCTCTGCCGTTCTCTCGGGCATATTCACCTGGGTTTTCGTTAGGCCTTACACCCCCAACAACGGCGATCTGTTCGTTCCCCAGAATCTCATCGACGAACAAAAGTCTTTCAAGATGCTCCCGCAATTCTATATCGATCGCGGAGACTTCGCCGCGACCGTGGGCTTTGATTTTTAAACTTGCCCTTTGCCGGTAAGGCCTTTGACGCCAAAGGCCTTACCCCCTCCCGGGGCGGCGATGGCTGCCTTGGCTGGATCCCGCTCTCCTTCCTCTCCCCGCCCTTCAGCCCGTCCCGGAAAATCTCTCGACCAATGTTTAGCGATCTCGCGCTGGAAGCTTACGGTCTTCTGGGTGATCGAGGCCGTAATTGAAGACTACGAAACACTAATATACCTCAGATACTGTCTACTTTATTTCAGTGCTCCTATTAAGAAGCTTTGCCGGTGAATAGCAAGGCTGCATAAAGGGCCGTGTCACGACTCTAGTAGCCAGAATACGTAATGTAGTAGGGAGGCCAGAGGAGAAAGAATGGTCTGTAGGATAACGAATCCGATTCAGCAGTGTGTTGTGAGCCTGCTGTAATATGGCGTAGCTAGACAATTCCTTTG
>JAITKA010000122.1 GCA_031278635.1 Deltaproteobacteria bacterium
TCGAAGCCGGTCCCGCCGGTCCGGGGGGGCGGAGCCTCAGGCTCCGGCCCGGGGCGGCGGGGCCGGCGGGGCGAGGCGGACGGGTCGGGGCGGACGGGTCGGGGCGGACGGGTCGGGGCTGGCGGGTCAGGAGCCCCGAGGCGGGGCGGGCGGCGTCCAAGGCGGGGGAGGGCCCCCCGCCTTGGACGGGCGGCCCCGTCGTCCGTCCCGTGGGCCCGCCCCGTCGTCCGCCCCTGGGCCCGCCGTCAGCCCTCGTCCTTGGCCTTGAGGGCCTCGACCTTGGGGGCCAGGGCCTTGAGGTGCTCGACGTAGATGCCGGCCCAGGAGTCGTTGGAGCCCAGCCCGGAGAGGCGGCTCTCCACCTCCAGGCCGCCGGCCTTGAACACGCTGGCCCAGCTGTCGTCCTCGTCGCCGGCCATGTCGTTGATGGCGTGGTCGCCCGCCACGATCATCAGGGGGGCCAGGAGGATCTTGGAGGGGGCGCCGGAGGAGGCCTTCAGCTCGGCCAGGATCTCCTCGGCGTGGGGCGGGCTCTCGACGGTGCCCAGGTAGACCTGCGGGCCGTAGGCCTTGCGCAGGGCGGCCAGGAGCTTGCCGTAGACCTTCTGGGTCAGGTGCTCGTTGCCGTGGCCCATCAGCACCAGGGCGGCCCCGGCGGACTTGGCGTCGTCGGCCAGGGGCTTGAGGGCGGCCACGGCCCTCTCGATGTGGGCGGGCTCGCCGTCGCCGAGGCCGAGGGCCGGCTCGCCGACCCCCATCCACGGGAAGGGCTTGAGGACCGGCTTGAAGGTGTCGTACTTGGACAGGGCCGCGACCAGCTTCTCGAGATCGCCGTACTCCTCGCCGTCGGTGACGTGGAGGGACTGGACCAGGACCAGGCGGGCCCCTTCCTCCTGGATGGAGGCCAGGACCGACAGGGCGTTCCTGATGTCGTAGATCTCCTGCGGGATGGAGGGGTTGGCCTTCTTGAAGGCGGCGTCGCCGGCCCTCTCGCGCCAGATTCCCCGGATGATGTTGGAGGTGAAGGCCAGGTGGACGTCGTGGCCGGGGAAGGCCGCGGCCACCTTGTCGCGGATGTTGAGGATCGAGGGCAGGGCCCCGACCTCGGTGGTGCCGAAGGCGGCCAGGACGATGGCCGGCTTCTGCGGGGTCCTTTCGTAGGCCTGGGCCTTGTCGCCGATCAGGCCGAGGGCCAGCTGGGCGGCTATGAGCAAAAACGAGAGCATGGCTAGGTTGAGGAAGATTTTTCTTAGCATCGTTTCAGGTTCTCCTTGAGGCTATCGCTGCCTTGCCCCGGCTTCGGCCGGGGTTGAAAAAAAAGCGGCCCCCCCGATGGCGGGAGGGCCGCGACTCCGTATTCCGTCGTGGCTTTTGGGTTTTGGGAAAACCCGTGGGGCGGGCGGCCCAAGGCCGCCCGGGATCTTCCGGGTCCCCAACGATTCTGGGCCACCGGGATCGATAGGGCCCAAAAACGGTGGTTTCTGGGCCGGGCCGATCAATCTCCGGGGCATGGGCCTGGGGGCAGGTCTTCTGGCTTACGGATCTTCGCGAACGTCCCGCCTTCCCGCCGGGCGCCAGGCCGCGGCAGTGGCTGGGGCCATGGGCCCCGTGGGATTCGCTCCCCGATTACAGCGGCGGTCCCGCGACAGAGTTAAACTGTCTTCCCTATTAAGCCTTGGGTAAGGCGCTCCCGGCCATACGGCCGGGAAGGATTCTCGTTCCCTCCGGGCCGTCGAATGAATAAATGAATGGGTCTTTGGTTAAAAATAATTATTATAGGGTCATTATGGGGCAAAAACCGGGCCCCAAGCCTTCCGGCGTCCCGACGGGTCCTTCCGGGCCGGGGGCCCGGCCGGGTAAGGCGATCGGATTTGGTTACGGTTTTTCCGCCGTTTCGGCGACGATAATAATATAGGCATAAAACAGGCGGTTGTCAATCCATAAGTACCAAAGTCACAAAATTTGCCGTTCAGGGCGGGCAATTGGGTGGCGAGGGGTCTTGCCAATCCTCGCCCGGGTGGTAAAATGGCCTTAAACGAAAATCCAAGGCGAGACGGCGGGCCCGGTTGGGGCCCGGGAAAATAATTTTTTTTGGGAACCATGGCTAGCGCATGTCTAGTTATTTAGAGGCTTTATGGATATATTGACGAGCGTAGCTCCCACCCAAAGTCTGACGGCCTCCTGGAGGCGTGAGGGTTTGCGGGTGGGCTTCGTCCCGACCATGGGTTACCTCCACGCCGGGCACGAGAGTTTGATCAGGGCGGCCGCCGCCGAGAACGACCGGGTAGTCGTCTCGATTTTCGTGAACCCGACCCAGTTCGGCCCCAACGAGGACCTTGAGGCCTACCCGAGGGACTGGGAGAGGGATCGGGGGATATGCCGCTCCCTGGGGGTTTCCCTGATCTTCGCCCCCGACGCTGGGGAGATGTACCCCGGGGGCTTCGCCACCAAGGTCGGGGTGAGGGGGCTCTCGGAGGTCCTTTGCGGCCGCTCCCGGCCCATACATTTCGACGGGGTTTGCCTGGTCTGCCTCAAGCTATTTAACGTAGTCGGCCCCGACGCGGCCTATTTCGGCCTCAAGGACGCCCAGCAGTACTTCGTCCTGGCCCGCATGGTCAAGGACCTGAACCTTAACCTCACCCTGAGGCCCTGCCCCATCGTAAGGGAGCCCGACGGGCTGGCCATGAGCTCCAGGAACGCCTACCTGAGCGGCCCCGAGAGGAAAGCCGCCCTCATCCTGAGCTCGGCCCTCAACAAGGCCAGGGAGGCCGCCGAGGGCGGGGAAAGGGAGGCCAGTCGCCTGACGGGGCTGGTTTCGGAGGTGGTCGCGACCGAGCCCCTGGCCCGGCTAGAGTACGCCCAGGCGGTCTCGACCGATGATTTAAGCGAGGTTTCGGAGATTTCCGGGGAGGTTTTGGTGGCCGCGGCCGTTTGGGTGGGAAAAACGAGGCTAATCGATAATTTCATCCTCCCCCCGGTTGGGGGGGCCGGATGACCAGCCCGCGCGTCGGCGGGCGAAAGAGGGGGGCCTGGCGGCCCCCCTCGCTTTTGGCCGGCTAGTATCTGGTGACCGTGGACTGGATCCCGTCCCGAGTGGCGTTGTAGCGAATCAGGCAACTGGAGACCTTTATCCTCCTCTCGGGGATGCGCTGGCAGAAGTTTTCCCGGAAGGTCTTTTGCAGCCTCAGTTTCGAGTAGACCGCCCGGACCTCCCTGTCGTTGTCCAGGGGGTCGGTCGTGTTCCTGATCCTCAGGGCGACGAAACGGATATCGTGATTCGCGTCGTCGGGGTCGTGGGGCAATTCCAGGGCGTAGTCGAAAAAGGGCGTCTCGGCCGTCTGGAGCCCTTGCCCCGCCATGGCGAAGATGAAAAAAATCAAATTCTTGTGAAGGGGGAAGGCGCCCTCGACCCGGGGCAGGGAGACGACGTAGGCGTAATCCCTGTAAATCTCATCCATGTCCGGGCCGTTGTAGTCCATCAGGGCCCGGAGGAAACTCACGGCCATGGTGTGGGCCTCCTTGGCCGAGACCATGGAGAAGTCGATGTTCAGGAGCGACGAGAGGACCGTGGACCTTATCTCCAGGTTGGGCGGGAAGAGCTTTAGGCCGGTCCAGGTGTCTTTCGAGACGTAGTGGTCAATGGCCAGGTAGCCATGGTGGAACATCACGACCTCGGGGATCAAGGCCTCGAACCGGACCGATTTGGAAAGGGAGCTGATGCCGACGTCTTTGCTTAAAAGTTTTTGCGTGTCGGGCGGGTTTTTGGTCAGGAAGCCCGTGGTGAGGTCTTTGGTCGCGTTGAACCAGTGGGGCGCGAATTGCTTGGTCCTGAAACACTCGACCACCGAATAGGGGTTCAGGAGTTTGGTAGACCCGTCCCAGGAGTAGTCGGCGTACCAGGTAAGGATCAATTCCCTCAAATCGGCGGCACTGGCCGAAAGCCAGAGGTCTTTTTCGCCCGCTATCTCTTTCGCCATTTGCTTGAGGCTGTCGGCGAAGTTTCTGTCGAACTCCTCGACGGTGAAACCGAAGGCGTCCTCGAAACGGGGGTGAAAGCTGAGGTCCTCGACCTTGGACCGGTCGCTGGCCTGATCAAAGGCCACGTTATACTCCCCGATGATCAAAACCAAGCCGTAATGGGCAAGGTGCCCCAGGGAATGGTAAAACCCCTTAAGGGCGGACCAAACGTCCTGGGCCTTTTCCGGCTCTTCCAAAAACCTCATGGCCGGGGCGTCGTAGCCCTCGACTATGACGGCCAGCTTGCCATGCTTGTCGTGGACGTCCCTGACCAGGTTGGCGAAAAGATAGGCCGGGTTTTTCTCGTCGGTCAGTTCCACGCCAAAGGAATCGGCCTGGGCCTTAAAGGCCTTAAGCAGGAGTTTTTTCGTCTCCGCGGCGGTATTGGGTTCCCAGTCCTCGAGGTTTAGGTGAATCGTGGGCCTGGGCTTAAAATCGTAGTCGGAATCGTCGATCCAAAGGCCCTTGAAAAGCTCTCTCTGACCATCCAAGGCGGCTACCAAGGTGCTGACGAATAAGGATTTACCGAATTTTTCGGGCCTTGTGAGTAAGCAGGGTGTTTTGTTGTCCAAAACGTAATAGATAGCCTCTGTTTTATCAACGTAAAGGTAGTTTTCCTTTCGTATTTGAGCAAAAGTTAAACCAGATGTAGGAAATTTAATCATACAAGATCTCTGTAAAGAAAAAGATTATAAAAAATAAACTTACCATCTATAAAAATTTTATATAATGGTAAGTACGAATTTAAGCGATTAAAGTTGGCCTCACCATGGGGAGAGTGACCAAACGGGGCTAGCAACCGGGGGAAGCCTTCCCGGAAATAAAATCGCCTGTTAGCCGACTGCCTTAACGATTTGAGTTAGGATCGGTTGGACCAATACCTTTAACTATACGTCATAGCTAATATATATCATAAGCGATGGAACGATTCAAGACTAAGGTCCCAAGGGCCCAAGAAGTTTGGCTAACGTTACCTCGCCTGTGGCTTACATAACCGGTACCGTTAACCCCGTATATATTTTGGCCCGGTTTTCCACCCCGGTAGCGCGGCCCTGGCGGCCCCCCGCCTTCCCCCGGGCCTCGGCCAGGGGGCTTTTGGTTAAACCCTGGCGAACAAAAAAGGCCAAACGCCTCAGCCGTTGGCCCCGACGGCACCCTTAAGGGTACCCAAAACCCTTAAATGGCTCATCTATTCCATCCTAATCAAAAATCCCCGAAAGTCGGCGAATCTTAAAGCAAGTCGAATTTACGACTTAAAAGCCACTATGATCTTAATTGATCAAGTGAAGTACTGATCATAGGGGAAAAAGATCATAAGATCAAACTGTATTTATGATCAAATAATGTTTGTACTCATAGTTTTGCATGTAACTATCTGAATAATAAGATTTTTATTTTATAGCTCCGTACTATTTATGATCGAACTCACTTATTATAAAATTATTCCTTGAATTTTCAGTATGTTCTATGCGGTAAATTTTCTACATCTTCAATAAGTTAGACCGCGTCTAGCATATCTAGGCTTAACAAATTTTTAATGAATTTTTTCAGCATCTTCTAGACAGATCATTTTCACGTCCGTAAGCCGCCCGGGGACCGAAAAAAGACCCTCGCCGTGACCATTGACCTCCCGTCAGGCCCATTTTTGCAACAAATCCATGAAAGTGCGCTAATTATAAATAATTTCCAAGAGTAATTGTAAATGGTCCAATACGTCTCATCGAAAATGTATCATTCAAATAAAAATTAAAAAACAACAAAGTTTCACTTAACTTTATCGAATAATTTTATTTTATCTATATATAGCTATTTATCTGAATATTATGTTTAAATATACGTATCGTCAGGCCCTAACTGGCCGAGGGGAAACCCGGCTATTTTTTTCTGGGTTTCCGGCGGCTTCCAACCCGCCCGCGATGGCCCCAGGCTTGACTGGCAAGTCCATGGATTTGAAGGGCCCAAGGCTTGTGTGGTAAGCTTATCGGGCGATTATCGGGCAAGGCCAGCCGCCCCCCAGGCGCTCCCGGCGCCGCCGGGGCCGGACCGGGCCTTTTCGCCAAAGGTGGGAATTTATGGGCCTTAACGACACTCCATCGGCCAACAGGGCGCACATCGGCTTTTTCGGCCGGCGAAACGCCGGCAAATCCAGCCTGGTCAACGCCGTCACCGGCCAGGACCTCTCGGTGGTCTCGGACGTATTGGGGACGACCACCGACCCGGTCTACAAATCCATGGAACTCCTGCCCCTGGGGCCGGTAATGATAGTCGATACCCCCGGTTTCGACGACGTGGGCAGCCTGGGCGAGAAAAGGGTCGGGAAGGCCAAGCGGGTCCTGAACAAAACCGACGTGGCCGTATTGGCCGTCGACGCCGCCCAGGGCCTCACCCAGGCCGACCATGAACTCCTGGGCCTTTTCAGGGCCAAGGCCATCCCCCACGTGACCGCCCTGAACAAAAGCGATCTCCTTGGCGAGTTGCCCGATCCCGGCCCCGGGGCCATTTACGTGAGCGCCCTCAGCGGCCATAACGTGAGCCTCCTCAAGGAAACCATAGCCCGCCTGGCCAAGCCCGAGGAGAGTAAGCTCAGGCTCGTGGGCGATCTAATCAAGCCCTCCGATTTCGTGGTGCTGGTGGTGCCCATCGACAAGGCCGCCCCCAAGGGCCGCCTGATCCTCCCCCAGCAGCAGACCATCAGGGATATCCTCGAGGCCGACGCCGCCGCCGTGGTGGTCAAGGAGTTCGAGCTCAGGGACGCGCTAAACGCCCTTGGCAAAAAACCCAGCCTGGTCATCACCGACAGCCAGGTCTTCGCCAAGGTGGCCGCCGACACACCCCCCGACGTCCCCCTCACTTCCTTTTCCATCCTTTTCGCCAGGTTCAAGGGCATCCTCGAGGGCGTGGCCATCGGGGCCGCGACCCTCGACAGGCTCAAGGACGGGGACACGATCCTCATAGCCGAGGGCTGCACCCACCACCGCCAGTGCGACGACATCGGCACGGTCAAGCTCCCGAGGTGGATCCGCAACTACTCCGGGGCCGAGCTGTCATTCCGCCATACCTCGGGGGGCGATTTCCCCGACGATCTCTCCGACCTGGCCCTGATAGTCCACTGCGGCGCCTGCATGCTAAACGAGCGGGAGGTCAGGTACCGCCTCAAACAGGCCCAGGACCAAGGCGTCCCCATGACCAATTTCGGGACGGCCATAGCCCAGATGCAGGGCATCCTGAAACGTAGCCTTTCCGTCTTCCCGCACATCCTGGCCGAGCTGGAAGAACTGGCCTAACGGCCAGCCCTCCCAGCTGTCCCGGTTGTTTTTTGACCACGGTGAATGGTTTTTCCTTGCTAGCGAGAGGGTTTTTCCCTGGGGTCCCGGATGGGCAAGGCTCAGGCGGGTTTGCCGGGATTCGGCATGGCTAAGTTATTGACGGGTATTTTGTCCAAATTTTGACGGCTCGGTTTGTCGAGGTTTTGCCGAAAACCTTGCCTTGGCGAGTAGTTTTTTTCTGGGCGTAGGTTTACCTAAATAGTAATTAAATAATTTTTTAGGTACCCTAAATGCCTACAGTTAGTTGGCCAAATAATTTCCCCCTGGCAAATGTTCACGGCAATTTTGGGAGGGCATTTGTATTATGCGGGGACACGGCAATTTCGGCAGGACATTTGTATTGTGCGGAGGCATGGCAATTTCGCTACCGTTTTGCCGTAAACCTTTGCCTAGCCCTCTCGAATAAAATTTTTC
>JAITKA010000139.1 GCA_031278635.1 Deltaproteobacteria bacterium
TGTTATCGTCGATCATGGCGGCGATGCCAACAATCTTGCCCAAGACGTCTTCGAACGCGTCGGCGTCTCGGCCGCTTTGGGTGAAGATTTTTTCCATAGCCGCTTTGTCACCCACTTTCACGTTAGCCATTTTAATGAATGTATCGACATCCTTGGACGTCAAGGTAACGTCTTGAGCCAGAAGTGGCGAAGCCAAAGCGAAAAAAAGCAAACCGGAAAAGAACGTAACTAGAATGGATTTTAAATTCATAATCTCACATATACGAGTAAAAGCTTAAGGCTGACACTCGAGAAAAGGGTGAATAAGTTCGGGATATGGCGATTAAAGCCTATCGTCGCGATTTTTAAATGGCCTCAATAACTTCGGCTTCGGGTCGTTTCGCGATATCGCGCTCAAACGATGAATCGTAATATGAATAATGATATTTATTTTTGAATAAAAAGAGAAAATTTAACAGTATCTTGATTAACAATTGACAAAGAATTTTTACGACATATTTTGTTTATAGCAGCCTCTATCTGAAGTGAAGGTATCCGTAACTTACGAATACAAACATTACAAAATTCGTTTAAAACTTGAGTACTGACAAACCGATCATAATTGTTAACTCGTTTAATTGCTATGTCACGTTTGACATCTTAATCTGTTGAGTAAATATAAATTAAAATATTAGAATCAAGAAAAGCTTTATCTACGGACATTTGCTTCATCCTTGTTAAATTTAAATCCTTTTGTAAATAATTTTAGCTCTGTAAAATCGTCTAGCGATAACGTTCCAGCTTTAGTTTCGTCAACATAGTTTTCTAAGTTTGTAGAATCAGAGTTATCTGCTAACAAGGGTTCTATTGTAAGAACATTACTATTATTTTGAACTAACACTTTAGATGTTCCAAATGTATTAGCAATAAACTCAGCTAAACAGTTTATATCCATAACTTGTTTAGACATTGAAACTGACCTCCTGTAAAGAAAAAAGTCGTTAGAAAATTCTTCAACTTTTGTTTTATTATAGCATTCCTTAAGAAGAAGCTCAATAGCTACTTAGCTAACCAGTATAGTAATACTGGAATACGTGTCAGCGTAACGAAGTTCTCCAGGTCGGACAAACACGTAAGGAGCGATTTGAAGCGCCGATTTAACGATAAAATTCCCTCTGTAAACGTCTATAGCCCTTAACAAACCACCGAAGTCCTGAAGGAGCGGTCAAGCTAGCCATGTGACCGTGCACCGCAGGTCTCAGAGCGCAATTCAAATCAGCGGAAATGTCATGCGAAATCCTCCCCGTGGCAATCGCGTACCTGAAAATCTGCCCGCAATATTGTAGGCACCTATGGGCGGTGTCCACCGCGTCTCTGGATTCAACTTTTCGAAAAACTTCAAGAAGCTCCGGAGCGTTGATTGAGTTTATGGGTCTGTTAGCTAAAAAAGGCAACAGCTCCTTATCGGCCCTGCCCCAAATCCGGCTGGAGTAGGACTCTTTCTTGCCAACCTTCTTGCGCTCGAACCGCTCTCTGGCCACGGTCTCAAAAGAATTCTCCGTCTCGGCCGTATCGGCATTTTTAAGAATTTTCTTATGGGTGGATGGGTTAATGCTAGACTAAAAAGGCGCTTGGCATCGACGAGTTGGTCTCTGGCTTGTTTGAGGCTGACCAACGGATAAGTCCCAAAGGTCATCGTGGATTGAGTGCCTTGAAATCCGTGGTTGAACCTCCAAGATTTCAAACCAGATGGTGCGATGTACAGATAAAGACCATCGCCGTCCGCGTACTTTTTGGCCCTATCAAAAGGCCTGAGATTTTTTACGGTTATATCCGTCAATGACATGACGGTACCACCTCTTCAAAACGGCTCGGTACCATCAAAAATACCATCAAAAATGTTGTTTGCCATCGGATTTCACTGGCTCTCCCGGGACAAAGAAAAAGCCCGAAAGCCTTATATTTAATGGACTTTCGGACTTTATCTGCTGACCTTGGATTTGGAACTGGTGGAGATGAGGGGGCTTGAACCCCTGGCCTCGGCATTGCGAACGCCGCGCTCTCCCAACTGAGCTACATCCCCAGACACGTGGTCATCAAGACCAAAATATTTTCAAGCAAGTATATTCCACCCGCCGTTTAAATGCAAGAGCGGATCGGGTCTCACAATCAGTAACAACCCGTTTGTTTGGGCAACTCTAAGCGTTTAATTCGAAACGGTCAAAAAGTATTTAAATTTTTATTACAAAGTTCGATAGGTTAAAGTTAAATTAAGTGAATTCTTTTAACCAGACTTTACAAGTTAAGCGAGACAACAAGTTAAGCGAGAAAACAAACTAACTATCTTTATTTACTAATTTTTATTTCATGGATAGTGGATAAACGATGATTGATAATATATTTATAATATTCTCCTTATAAATCATATTTACTGAAACTTAATATTCTTTTATTATTCTACCAATATTATTACAGTTTAGTCCTATTATATTAAATATTTTAAGATTGTTTTATATATTTATAACTTTTCGCAAAATATTATATAAAATTTGTTAAAATATATATAAATAATTTTTGTAGAAGAAAAGCGCTCTAAATTAGTACTTATATTATTAGAAAAATTTTTAAATAAAATAAATAATTCAAAACATAAAAATATAAAATCTAAGTCATTCTCTTGATGATTAATTAAAGTATTATCTTATATTTTGCTACATAAACTAACGATGCTACCTTCCGTTTTGAAATTCGGCTGGTAGAAATTCCGCAGATACCCAGGAGCGCGAAAAAGCGACTACCAAGTGATTTAATGGCCTTGGCCAAGAACGGCTGCGACAATGGCATAAGGGGCTTAGGCGGTAATCGAGCCCCTGGATTCCTCCCGTGTTCCGCCTGACCTTTGGGTTTACCTATGCGGTGGCAAGGACCTACTGGCCGTCACGACAATCTCCAAGGAGCTTGGCCAGTGGATCGATTACGGCGGCGGCTCGGTACAAGGTGGGAAAAAACCCACTTTCTTTTATATTGTCCATTGAGTGCTGGTTAAAACAAAACCAGTGCGAGGCAAGAGGCCTGTTCTTAACGGGCATAATCGGTTTTAAATGCGGGTTTCCCGCTTACGGGTTGCCCGATGCCTAGGCGGATGGCCTTAAGATTAATCCCCCCAATCGAATTTTCTAGACGCGGCGGCGGCAATGTGCGAACGACCATACCGCCCGCCCATCGAATTCCTTTTGGCCCGGAAATCACTTGACAAACTTAGCCCAATACCAGATTATGCTAGTGTTATAGCTATTTCATACCTGTCCTAATATTCCCTCGTAAGCGGCTACGGCCTGGCTTTACTCCCATCGGGTAGGCGCTGGCTACCCGCTTGGCGTGGCCGGTCGGGACGGTAGGATTCGAAACGAATATCGCGGAGGGGTTCTTTATGGCAAACGCGGACAACGAAGCGACGCCGGCCCAGGGTGGCCCACTATGGTTTTACGCGAAGGATGGCCAGCCGGTCGGGCCGTTCGATTTGGAAAGATTCAAGGGCTTGGTAGCCGCCAAAACCATAGATGGCGCGACTTTGGTCATTAACGCCTCCCTTCAAAACTGGATTCCGTTGAGCCAAACCGAGCTTGCCGCTGGGCTCGCCAACCCTGCCGTTCAACAGGCCGCACCGGTCTCGCCCGAGGGTTACCAACAATACGCCCAGCAGCCCGGGCAACAATACGGGCAGCCTCCCGGCCAGCGGTACCCAGGGCAGCCTGGGCCGCAGTATGCCCAGCAGCCCGGCCAACCATACGGGCAGCCGCAACAGTACCCAGGGCAGCCGGACCCGCAGTACGCCCAGCAGCCCGGCCAACCATACGGGCAGCCGCAACAGTACCCAGGGCAGCCGGGGCCGCAGTACGCCCAGCAGCCCGGCCAACCATACGGGCAGCCGCAACAGTACCCAGGGCAACCGGGGCCGCAGTACGCCCAGCAGCCCGGGCAACAATACGGGCAGCCGCAGTACCCAGGGCAGCCTGGGCCGCAGTATGCCCAGCAGCCCGGGCAACAATACGGGCAGCCGTTCGGTCAGCAGTACCCCGGGCAACCGGGCCAGCGGTTCGGCCAATATCCGCAATATGCGCAATATGCGCAGCCACAGCCAGCTCAGAGGGTTACCGTCAATAACGTTTTTATATGGATTTTGGCCTTTGCGCCGATTATTGGCCTTATCTTAGAAATAATAGTTTATATGATTATAGATCCTCCTGAAGATTCAAAATTAGGAAATAAATTATGGATGATTACTGTTTTTTTAAACGTTATATTGTGTTATTTTGACGATAAAAAGTTAAAGGCTGCTAATATTGATACTAAATCATTCAACAAATTCATAATTTTAGTTCCCGTTTACTTGTACAAAAGAGCAAAGGCATTGAATGACCCTTTGACATATTTTACCGTTTGGATGGTTTGTTTCGCTTTAATCGTATTCTTGCCCGAGTTGCTTTACTTTTAGGCCGCGCCTCGTTACGGGAAAAGCCCGAAAGCCATGGCTCATTGGCTTTCGGGCTTTTGGCGTCGTGGCCTGGGAACGGGATGGGGGGGTTAACCCTGGAACTGTTTTTCCCCGTCCTCGAGGAGGCCAAGGAGGTGGCCGTAGCCCTCGGCTTCCATGCGGGCCTTGGGGACGAAGCGCAGGGAGGCGCTGTTCACGCAATAGCGTAGGCCGCCGGCGGCGGGGGGGCCGTCGGGGAAGACGTGGCCAAGGTGCGAGCCGCTTTCGCGACCCCGGATCTCGGTGCGTTGCCGGCCGTGGGAATTATCGGGCAACTTGGCGATGAGGGCGTCGTCTATGGGCTTGGAGAAGCTCGGCCAGCCGCAACCGGACTCAAACTTTTGGGTGGAGAGGAACAGGGGCTTGCCGTCGACGACGTCCACGTAGAGGCCAGGCTCAAAGGTGGCGAAATACTCGTTGGCGAAGGGCGGCTCGGTCGCCCCGCGCTGGGTCACCTCGTACTGCATGGGGGAGAGGCGCTTTTGGAGGTCGTTTTGGCCGGGGGCGGTTTTTTTGTGCCGGCGGGCGGCCTCGAAACTGGCCTCCGGGATATGGCAGTAGCCGCCGGGGTTTTTGTCGAGGTATTTTTGGTGGTAGGCCTCGGCGGAGTAGAAGTTCTTTAGCTTGCCGCCCTGGACGGCCAAGGGGCGGTCGAGGCTCTCGCCCAGGAGGACCAGGGAGCCATGGATGATGGGCCGGTCGGCGGGATCGAGGTAATAAACGCCGGTCCGGTACTGGGGCCCGGTGTCGTTCCCCTGTTTGTTGACCGAGGTCGGGTCTATGATTCGGTAGAATAAGTCCAGGAGCTCCGAGAGGCCCAGGACCGAGGCGTCGTAGGTCACCATGACGGCCTCGGCGAAGCCGGTGTCGCCCCCGCAAACGTCGTGGTAGGTGGGGTTTTCCGTGTTCCCGTTGGCGTAGCCGACCTCGGTTTCGATGACCCCGGGGATCAGGGAGAGATAGCGCTCGACCCCCCAAAAGCAGCCCCCGGCCAGGGCGATGGTTTTAGTTGTGGGCACGATGGACCTCCCCTCGCCCGGCAAGGCGAAAAAATTCAAAGCCGCCAGGATTAGGATACCATCTTCGCGGCCATAATCAACCGCGGGGGCGGGGGATTTTCAGTTTAAATCCGGGAGGGCCTGGGAAAAAACGCGCCCAAAAAAGGCCTTTTCGTCAAGGTTGGGAGCCAGGGCGCCCCTTTTGATGCCCTCATGGATGTAATAACGGAGATGTTCCTTGGCGTGGCTCACCCCGGGCATCCACATGTACCGGGCGATTTCGGCCTCCAGGGGTTCCCTGGGGCCCCCCCAAAGGCCCGTGGCCAGATCGGCCGCCTTCGAGGGGTTTTCCCCGACCCGGCGGGCCCCCCGGATTAGGGCCCTGGTGATGGCCGCCGCGGACGCGGGGTCGCTCTCGGCGAGGGTGGCGGGCAAGACGACGAAGGACTCGAACAGGTGGTGGGCCGAGGTATGTTTGGCGTGGGGGTTCCCGCCATCGTCCGCCGGTGAGTGGGCGGGCAGGCTGGCCGAGGCGCCGAAAAGTACCGTGGGCTCGTCGGCCGGGGCATGCCCATGGTCGTGGCCATGGGCGGCCTCGTGGCGTTTAAACTCCCAGCGGGCCAGGGCCGAGGCCTCGGAGCTTTCGAGGGCGGCCAGGGGGTCGTCGGTTTCCAGCCAGCCGATGTCGGCGTCGGGATCGATGCCCTCGGAGCGGAAGTAACGGGCGGCGGCCACCGCCGGGCCCGAGGCGAGGTCTTGGACGGCCAGGATCGGTTTATGGCCGGGCCCCCAGGAGGGTCCGGCCAGGATTTCCACGAAGCCGCCGTAGAGGCCCGCCGTGAATATTAGGGGGGCCCCATGGGAGGCGAGTTTCAGGCCGAGGTGGTTGATTTCCCCGCCCTTTATTTCACCGGAGGCGATTTTTTGGGAGATTTCGGGTGCCGTGAGCGAGAGGGGCTCGACCTCGAAGCCCTCGTCGGCGAAATAGCCCTCGGAGATGGCGGCCGAGATGATGGCGGCCCCGCCGGGGCTGGAGTAGGCGAGCTTGATTTTTTCCAGGGCCCATAGGGGCGAGGCCATGGCGAGGGCCATGGCGAGGGCCATGGCGGCGGCCAGGGGCAAAAAGGAGGCCCGGCGGGTGGGTGGATCGCGTTTCATAAGTCACCGAGTACGCGGGGAATTGACCGGCGGCCGGTCAGTTCTCGGAGGCGTTGGGGAAACCTTCCAGGGAGAGGGTCAGGTAGCGGTGGCCCAGGGCCCGGATGAGGGCGTCCAGGATTAGGCCCAAAAAGGCTATGACCATGACGGCGGCGTACATGCGGGTAAGCTGAAAGGTCTCCTGGCTGGAAAGGACCAGCCAGCCGAGGCCGCCGGAGGCCCCCATCATCTCGGCGGCCACCAGCATGAACATGCTATAGCCGAGGCTCAGCCTGAGGCCGGAAAAGACGTGGGGCATGGTGGCCGGGATAACGATTTTTATGAGGAGCCCCAGGCGGTCAAGCCCGAAGGCCCGGCCGGCTTTGAGCAAAACGGGGTTGACCGTTGCGGCCCCGTGCGCGGAGGCGAAGGTTATCGGCCAGAGGCAGGCCCAGAAAATGATGGCGATCTTGGGGCTCTCGCCTATGCCCATGAACAGGATCAGGATATGGAAGAGGAGGAAGGGGTTAATTTGGCTTAGGACTTCCAGGGGGATCTCAAGGCTCGTTTTAAGCCTGGGGAAGAAAGTCCCCAGGGCAAGGCCAAGGGGCACGCCGACCAGGGCGGCCAGGAAAAAGCCTGGGAGGGCCCTCATGAGGCTAAGGCGGACGTGGGTCCCCATCACCCCGGTTTCAAAGAGACGCAAAATGGTATCCAAAACTAGGGTAAATGGAGGGAAGAATATGGGGTTTATTATTTTTAGCCTGCTTAAAATTTCCCATAATAACAAAAAGCCAATCACGCTGGCGTAGCGGCGCGCGAAAAGGCCCAGGGCCGCGAGGGTTTGGCGAAGGAGCCTTTCGGCTTTTTGGGGGCCGTGGGCGGCCAGCCTTATGACGGGCATAGTATCCATGGAAAACCTTGGCGGCTTGGGGGCCCGTGGGGTTTGATCGGGGCGGCGGCCCGTCACCGGGACCAGACGCGGTACTCGGGGATGGCGGTGGGGTCGTTTAGCCGCACCTCGGCCAGGATTATCTCGTGGACGCCGACGGCCAGGACCAGCAGGAAGGCGGCCAGGGCGAGGGCGATTTTGAGGCTCGATATCCTCTTGCCGCCCTGGCTTGGCCGTTCGGCCCCCAGGAGGGGATCGACCGACTCCTTCCAGAAGAAAAGGCCGTTTTGGAGGAAGACCAGGAAGCGGTTGAGGCCCACCCCCAGGGCGACCACGCACAAACCGGCCCCGTATATCCGGGGTACCTGGTAGAGGGCCCCGGCGGAATGGATGATCCAGCCAAGGCCGGCCGTGGCCCCGGTCATCTCGGCGGCGATTAGGATGAAAAAGCTCATCCCCACCCCGATCCTAAGGCCGGAGAAGACCTGCGGGGCGGCGGCGGGGAGGACGATCCTCAAAAACGAGGTAAGCTTCCCGGCCCCCATGGAGCGCCCCGTGTCGAGCAAAACGGGATCGACGTTCCTGACCCCGGTCAGGGTCGAGAAAAATATGGGCCACAGGGACACCCAGGCCAGGACGGCGATTTTCGGGGTCTCCCCGGAGCCGAAGAAGACCACGAACAGCGGGAAAAGGCAGTAGGGGTTGATCAGGCCGAAGACCCTGAGAAGGGGCCCCAGGGCCTCGGCGGCGGCCGGGAAGGCCCGGCCCAGGGCGTAGCCGAAGGGGACGGCCACGGCCAGGGCCATGATTAGGCCGATCAGGACCCGGGTCAGCGAGACCATGACGTGGTTGAACAAAAAGGCCCTCTCCCAAAGTTCACGGGTGGCCGAGAGGGTCTGGGAAAGGCTGGGGACGAAGGCCGGGTCGGTTAGGCCCAGGGCGCCCGAGAGCTCCCAGGCGGCCAGGCCCAGGGCCAAAAGCCAGTATTTTTCCGCGAGACGCCGGGGGCGCCACCCGGCGGCCCGATCCAGCCTAGCCATGTCGCCCCCCGCTTTTGGGGACCTGGGAAGGGGCCCGGGCCTAAATGGCCTGGGCCTCTTTCCAGGTCACGGTGATTTTTTCCAGGTACCGAAAGAATTTGTCGATGAGGATGCCGAAAACCACGATGACCGCGGTCCCGGCGTAGAGCTTGGGGATCTGGTAATTGATCTGGGCGTTTATGATGAGCCAACCCAGCCCCCTTGAGGCCCCCATCATCTCGGCCGGGATGAGCATGAAAAAGGCCGTGCCCGCGGCCATCCTCAGGCCGTTGAAGAGGAAGGCGGCGGAGGACGGGATGACTATTTTGGCCAGAAGGCCTGGTTTCCCCATGCCCATGGATCTGGCCAGTTTAATCAGGGAGGGATCGACGGATTTTACCCCCAGGGTGGCGTTCAGGAGGATCGGCCAGATGGAGACCCAGAAGATCATGGCCACCTTCGAGAACTCGCCGATGCCGAAGAGGAGCAGGAAGACCGAAAATAGGGCGAAGGGGTTAAACTGGCCCAGGAAAACCAGAAGGGGGTTAAAAACCCGCTCGAAGTTCTTAAACCAGCCGCCCAGCATGAAGCCTAGGGGGATTGCGACCAGGGCGGCCAGGATGAAGCCGTAAAAGGCCCTGAGGAGCGAGACGCTGGCGTGCTTGTAAAGGGAGCCGTCGTTTAGGTATTGCCACAAGGTCTCGACTATGGTGACCGGGGAGGCCACGAAGGTTTTCGGCAGGATGCCGGCGAGGCAGCCCAGCTGCCAAAGCAAGACGAACAGGGCTATCGAGCCCACCTTGTAGAACAAATCCCAGAAGGTATCCGCTGTTATTTTCATGGTTCCACCGTCCGGCCTAACCAATCCGTTGAATTCGTTAACCCAGCTTGACCTCTTCCTTAAAGTCAAGGAAATATGCCTCAAGCTTGTTCAAAAGAAGGATCATGAGCATGCCCAGGAGGGCGATCCCGACCACCCCGACGTAGATCCGGGGTATGTAATTGTTCATGGAGCTGTTGTGGATCAGCCAGCCCATGCCCGCGCTGGCCGAGAGCATCTCGGCGGCGATGAGGAAAAGGAAGGCCGTGGTCGCCCCCATCCTGAGGCCCGTGAATATCGAGGGCAAGGCGGCCGGGAGGACGACCTTCCTGAAGATTACGGCCTTTGAGGCCCCCATGGAGCGGGCGGCCTTGATCAATATGGGGTCGATATTCCGGACCCCGCTTATGGCCGTGTTCAGGATGGGAAATAGGCTCGACCAGAATATGATGGCGAACTTGGCCAGCTCCCCCACCCCGAACAAAAGTATGAACAGGGGGAAGAGGGCGAAGGGGTTGACGTTCCCCAGGAGCTGGAGGAGCGGGTTCAGGAATTTGGTCAGCCGAGGGAACCAGCCGGCCAGGACCATGGCCGAGGGGATGGCCACGGCTATGGCGGCGATGAGCCCCAGAAGGACCCTCTGGGCGCTCGTGGCCGCGTGGATGAATATCTGGCCGCTCGCGACGAGCTTAAGGGCGTCGGTTACGACCTCCGAGAGCGGGGGGATGAATCGGCCGTCGGCCAGGCCCACGTAAGGCGCGATCTGCCAGAGGAGGAGGAAGGCGATGATGCCGTACCAGCCCATGACCCTATCATGGAAGCCCTTGTCCCCGGCGACCGCCCTGGGAACCGGGCGGTTGGGGGCGAGGCCCTCCCCGGTAAGACGTAATTCCGTCATGTTCGTTCCTTTCGCCCCCTCCCGCGGGGGCGGGGGCGCCCCGTCACCTGGAGGCGAGCTTTTTTAGGGCGTCCGCCAGGGGGATATGGACGGCGAGGCCCAAAACGCCCCGTTCGGACAAGGCTTTCGTGGCCGCCGGCCCGATCCTACCGGCCAGGACCATGCCGCAATCGCCCAAAAGGTCCGCCGTTTTGGACAAAATGGCCAAATCGTGCGTTTTGTCCTGGCAGGGCCTCGGGGCGGGCCTGGTTTCCAGAAACTCGTAGCGGTAGCCTTGGTCCTCATTGACCAGACGGTATATGCGAAAGCTTTCCACCCGCCCGAAGCAGGCGTCCACGTTCTCGCCAGTCTCGCTGGCCACGGCCAGCCTCTCCGGCCTGTAGGGCCCCCGGGCGAGGCCGGCCGGCCTTGGCCGGGCCATTTGGCTTTGATCCGTTTTACCCATAACGTTGCCCCTTTGGCTTCTCACCCGTGGGAGAAGGTCTCCGCGGGCCCAAGTTCGCCGTAGATCTCCCGCGAGAAATCGGAGAGGCCCGGTACGCCGCAGGCGTCGGCCCGGCAGCGGCGGCAGTTTCGCTTGACCGGGAGGTGTTTTTCGGCGGCCGCCATGGCCCGGGCCTTATCGGCCTCGCCGGGGGCGGGTAGGCCGGCCAGTTCGCCCGCCGGGATCAGGGATATGACGTTCAGGAGATCGGCCCCCCAGGACTTGACCGTTTTGGCCACCTCCCCGACGTGGCCATCGTTTATGCCCGGCGCGAGGACGCAGTTCACCTTCACCACCATGCGGTTCCGGTGGGCCAGCCGGATGCCCTTTTCCTGGGCATCGATCAGGAGCCCGGCCCCTTCCAGGCCCCCCACGAAACGGGCCGGGGTGCCGCCCTTACCCATGAGGACTCCCCGGTTCAGCCTTTCCAGTATCCGTGGGTTCACGGCATTGACCGTCACGGTTATGGTCTCGACCCCCGCCGCCATGACCCTTTCCATGTTTCGGCACAGGGCCAAGCCGTTGGTCGAAAGGCAGGTCATCAGTCCCGGGAACCTTACCCTGACCATGGTCAGGGCGTCCAGGGCCTCCCCGGAGTCCAGGGGATCCCCTGGCCCGGCCACCCCTACGACCTTAAGCCCGGGGCAGAGCCGTAGGGCCGTCTCCACCACGCTCACGGCTTCCGCCGGGCTTATGGCCCGGGCCGCCTGCCCGGGGCGGTTTAGGCCCAGGCTCTCGCCCCTTGCGCAGAAACGGCAAAAGATGTTGCAGTCCTTGGCCACCGGTAGGTGGATCCTTCCGGTGGTTGGTTGGCACTGGGTCCCGAAGCAGGGATGCGATTTCAGTTTTTCGGTTTCCATCGTTAAAGGACCGTTTTTGGCCCCCCGGCCCCGGGGGGCCGTGGGGGCTGGGTTGTCAGATTGGGCCGGCGAAGGCGTGGGACATGTCCTCGATCATTCTCATGCCGCCCCGGTAGCCGACGTAGCTTCTCTCGATTATCATCCGGTCGTAGACCGGGTAGGAGACGCTCAGGTGGTGGGCCTCGTTCTCGGTCCCGGCTATGTATTTTTCGAGGGAACTCCCCAGGATGACCTGAAGGGGCTCCTCCCGGAGGGCCAGCCTGATGCGGTGGGAGTCGTAATCGAAGATGACCTTGGGGGCGAAGATGCCCTCGAGGTTCGTGGTCAGGAGCTTTTCTATGCCCTCGCGGTACTCCTCGGGGGGATCGTCGGTGACTATGGCCAGTTTCGGGTTCCAGCCCAGCTCGTTGGCCCCGAAGCGGATCAGGGTGGCCACGGTCAGGCTATCGCCGATCACGGCGAAGTATGAGTGGGGCATGGCCACCATGAATAGCTCGGCCATGTACTCGACGAAACGGTAAGCGGCCCTCTCCTCCCTGGCTATGACCTCCTCGACCCGTTTTTTGGGTATTTTGAGGAGCCTCCCCACGGTCCTTAGCAAGGCGGAGGTTTTCTTGGGGCCCACCGGGAGGAAATTAATCGCCTCGTAGGGGGTGCCGAAGCGATCCTCCAGCTTTTTGACCGTCCCGTGGGCCACCCAGGGGCTGAAAACGAGGTTCAGGGAGGCGGCCGGGATGCGGCCTATGGCCCCGAGGCTATCGAAGTCGGTGAAGATTGGGTTGGCCTCGACCCCGATCTTGGACAGGATATCCCGCAGGTAGATGAGATCGCCCTTCCAGAAGACGTTTTGGTTGGGAACCACCCCGAGGATGTTGACCAGCTTTTTCTCCACCGGCCTTTCGGTCAGGAGCGAATCGATGACCGCGTCGAGATAATGCTCGTAGCCTAGGAAGCCGTTCCCGACGAAGCCGGAGGTCTTGACGTGTATGACCTTGGCCTTGTCCTTGAACTCGGAGACGACGCTATCGACGTCGTCCCCGATCAGGGCCGGGACGCAGCCCGGGATGACCACGTAAAGGTCCCCTTTCATGACCGAAATCGTCGTCTCGATCAGGCGCCTTAGCTTATCCTCGCCGCCGAAGACGACGTGCTCCTCGATCAGGCTCGAGCAGGGGGTGACGGTGGTCCCGGAGGGGCCGCCGGAATTGAGCCCTGAGGCGTAGGTCATGCCGTGGGCGTTGGCCATGCCGCAACCGGAGCCGCTATGGAGGATGGGCACGGCCCCGTAGGTGGCCAGGGCCGCCGAGTAGGCCCCGCCCAGGGCGCAGGTGAAACGGGGGGATTCGGCCACCTCGGGATAGTCCCGGGCGGCCAGGGAACCCCCCTCCCCGGATATAAGCGTCAGTCCCATTTTTATCCGATGGCCTCCTTGCGGTGAAAGTAATGGGGATCGGGCTGCTCGTAAAACCATGGCCTGTAGGGATCCTCGGTCTTGGCCAGCATGGTGTTCTGGAAGGAGCGGTTATGGGTGGCCTGGAGGAGGAAATTCCCGCAGGCGACCGCCCCGGCGTAACCCGCCTGGGCGCTCCAGGTCCTGCCGTCGGCCCTTAGGGCGTGGATGCGGGTCATGCCCTTCTCGCGCTTGTAGGCGCTCCCCTGGAAGGGGCAAGAGAGGACCATGTCGGGATCGTGCTTGCGGGCCGTGTGGGCCACCTCGGCGGCCTGGAAGGTATTGACGACAATCTCGAAGTCGCCCACCCTTTTGATGAGGTTCTCGACGTCCTCCAGGAGGAGGTCGTCAAAATCCTGGCAGAGGGCCACCGGGGTGGTGACCCCGAGCTCATGGAAGAAGGGGGTTTGGGTGACCAGCCTGCCCTGCCCCAGGCTACCCATGATCCGGTACTGCCCGCCGTTCTTTTTCTTGAGCTCGTCGAAACCGGCCCGGATCTTGTCCATCCGGGGCTCCCAGACCTTGCGCTCCTCCTTTATGACCCTCTCGGCCTCTTTCCCCTTCCCGGTCAGGGCCGCGACCTGCCTTAGCCACTCGTCGGTGTTGGCCATGCCTATCGGCGAGGGGTACAGGAAGTACGGCACGCCGAACTCCTGCTCGAGGCCCCTGGAGAGGTAGTCGGTGTAGGTCGGGCAGACCGGGGCGGTCAGGGCCGCCTCGGACATCTGCCTGAACTCCCCGACCGTGGCGAATTCCGGGATGAAGTTGGGCCGGAGGCCTATCTTGCCCAGGAGCCTCGTGATCTCCACCCGATCCTGCCAGGTGTAGCTCAGCATGGAGGCGACGTTCACGAGATCGGCCTGCTTTTTCCGGGGTTTCCCGACCAGGTATTTCAGGATGCCGTGCCAGAAGGCGTCGTAACCGGTCTGGACGATCCTGGAGCGTATGCCCTCGCAGTGGATGGGGACGATGGTGGCCCTGGTCCTGGGCTGCAGCTCGCTCACCACGCCCTCGATGTCCTCGCCGATGATGCCCGAGGCGCAGGAGGTCAGGATGAAAATGGCCTCCGGGGAATGGCGCCTCTCCGACTCCTCGATGGCGTAGCGGAGCTTGTCGGCGGCCCCGTAGATGACGTCCCGCTCGCCGATGTTGGTGGTGAGCCAGTGGAAATCGAAGTCCACGGCCCTGTTCAGGGAAGTCCACAGCCGCCTGAACACCTCCCGGTACAGGGCCGCCGGGGCGGCGCAGCCGACGGGCGAGTGGACGATCATGGCCGAGTCCCTGATGGTGGCCACCCGCACGGTCAGGTAGAAGTTAAGGAGGCAGCCGGCGTTCTGCTGGAAATCGCGCTCGCAGTTCCGCAGTTGGCCGCTCCTGGCCCGCTCCACCAGCTCGGTGGCCTTGCCGTTAAACGCGTTGATGCCGTTGGCCCTCTGCTCCCTGGTGGGGCAGGTGGGGGCGTCGAGATTGATAGTCATTGAACCCTCCTTCGTGGATGGTCGTTCGGGTGGCGGCCAAAGCCCCGGGGCCTTTGGCCGAAAATTAGATCTGGGCCCCGGCCGAGCGAACCTCGCCCCGCTCCACGGCCAATATCTGGTCTGACCATTTGCCGGCCCACTCCCTCAGCTCCCGGGGATCCAGGGGCTTTGGTGTGACGGAAACCTCGTGGGCCTCGACCCTCTTGGCCAACTCCCGGTAGACCTTGGCCTGATCGGAGGTCGGGTCGGCCTCGATTGTCGTCTTGCCGCTGAGCTCGCTCTGGGTGACCGTGATCGACCTGGGGACGTACTGGAGGACCTGGGTATTGGTCTGGGCCACGAAATCGTCCACTATGGCCTTCTGGTAACCCCCCGAGACGCTGTTGGCGATCACCCCGCCCAAAAGGGCCCCGCCCGCGTTCGAGTACTTCTGGATGCCCTTAAACAGGTTGTTGGCCGCGTATATGGCCATGAAGTCGGAGGACGAGACCGTAAAGACGTGCTTGGCAATCCCCTCCCTGATGGGCACGGCGAAACCGCCGCAGACCACGTCTCCCAGGACGTCATAGATGACGTAATCGAGCCCGAGCTCCTCGAAGACGTTCTGCTGCTTGAGGAGCTGGACCGCCGTGATGATGCCCCGCCCGGCGCAGCCCACCCCCGGGGAGGGCCCCCCGGACTCGACGCAGTAAATGCCGTTATAGCCCTCGAAAATGGCGTCCCTGGCCTCCACCCGCCCGTTTTCCCGTAACAGATCCAGGATGGTGGGGATGTAGGACCCGTCCCGCAGGGTGTTGGTGGAATCGGCCTTGGGGTCGCAACCGAATTGCATGACCCTGTAACCCATGTCGGCCAACGCCGCGCTCAAATTGGACGTCGTGGTGGACTTCCCGATCCCGCCCTTCCCGTAGATGGCGATCTGCTTAAGCTTGCGCTCTTTTTTCTTTTTAACCACTAATCTGGTCACCATTAATCCTCCGATTCGGTGATATTCCCCCCCACTCGCCTTACGGCGAGGGGGGGCTTATGGAACCCCTTACGATCCGGGCTTCCGCTCGGCAGCCTTGGCCTCGGCCGGGGCTTCCTCGAAGACGTGGCTGACGATGTCGGCCGATTTAATCTTGCCCCTGGGAAGGGCCCCCTGGAGCTCCAGGTCCTCTATCCATGGGTCGATCTCCTTTTCATTGACCCGCAAATCCTCGGCGTAGTAATGGTTGGCGCTCACCGGGACCCCTATGGCCTCCTGCGTCCAAAGCCTGGCCTCCTCGGGATTCCCGTTGATCCAGCGCTGGCCCTTCCCGATGGCCCTGATGAAAGCCCTCACGGTCTCCGGCCGTTCCTCGATGAACCTCGCGTTGAAGTAATAGAACGCCAGGCCCGCCGAGGCCCCATCGAGGTTGGCCTCCGAGGAGTCGCCGATCTTACGGTTCCCGGCATCCACCATGCCCTTGAAAAAGGGCGGATGGACCCCGCCGACGTCCGTCAGCCCCTGGGTCAGGGCCTGTATCGACTGGACGTCCGGCATGGTCACCCACTCGATCTTGTCCCTGGGTATCCCGTACCGGTCGAAAATCCTGTAGGCCAGGAAATCCGAGCACTGGGTGGTCGAGATTATCGAGAACTTAAGCGTACCCTCGATATCCTTCAGATCGGCGAAACTCTTGACATTGGGGTACTTCTTAGGGTTAACGAACCACCACATGTGCCTAAAACTTTCGTCCACCTCCGGCCCCGGCTCCACCCCCTCCCTGGCCACGCCCTTGAAATTGGCCCCGCCGTGCATGGCCACGGCCAAAACGTTGGGATGGGCCGCGGCCACGTCGTTGTCGCCCTTGATTATCGAGGGCACCTGCTGGGGCGGCTGCAGCTCCCCGGTAAAGACCAGCCTGATGCCCTCCTCCCGGAAATAGCCCAGCTTGTCGGTCACAAGCCAGGGAGCCAGCGAGCAATCCCGCCTGGTCCAGGTCCGTACCTCCTGGAGGGCCAAATCTTCCACCGCCTCCGCCGCCTGGCCCTCGAAACTCGCCGAGGGCGCCGCCTCCCTGGTCCGCCCCTGGTAGGCCCCAACGCCTATCAGCCCAATGACGGCCACGGCCGCGACTATGATTATGACCAAGTTCTTCTTTTTGATACCCATAAAGCACCTATCTTTACGAAAAGTATTTCCCCCACCCGTCGGGCCTAGGCCTCCCGGGCCAACGGCCCGCCCTTGGCCCCACCGACCCTCAGCCCCAACCTCGGGCCCCCCTCCCCGGGCGCCCCCTGGAGGCTCTCCCAAACCCTTTGCCGAATCTCCCCGTAGGCCGGGCTCAGGCGTATCTCCTGGTTGGTCCTGGGCCGCCCCAGCCCTATGTCGATGACGGCCCGTATCCTCCCGGGGTTGGCGCCCATGACCACCACCCTGTCGGCCAAAATGACCGCCTCGTCGATGCCGTGGGTCACGAACAGGATGGTCTTGCCCGTTTTCTCCCATATCCGCATGAGCTCGTCCTGCAGCATCTCCCTCGTCTGGGCATCGACCGCCGCGAAGGGCTCGTCCATCAACAGCACCTCCGGGTCATAGGCCAGGGCCCTGGCTATGGCCACCCGCTGCTTCATGCCCCCCGACAACTCATACGGGTAGCGGTCCTCGAAGCCCTCAAGGTTGACCAGCTCGATGAACCTCTGGCTGACCTCTTTCCTCTCCCTCGCGGCCAGCCCCTTCATCTCCAGCCCGAACTCCACGTTTTTCCGCACCGTCCGCCAGGGAAAGAGCGCGTAGCCCTGCATGACTATGCCCCTGTCCAAGGCCGGCCCCGTCACCGCCTTGCCGTCGATGAATATCTGGCCACCGTCGGCCCTGGCCAAACCGGCGACTATGTTCAGCAGGGTCGATTTGCCGCAGCCGCTGGGCCCGACGATGGAGACGAACTCCCCCGCCGCCACGTTTAGGCTGAAGCTCTCCAGGGCCAGGAAATCCCCCGGCCCCTCGCCATCGACCCCCCTGATCCTGTAGACCTGCCGCAGGTCCCTCAAAACGATCTTGTAGCCGTCCCCTCCCGCATCGGCCCCCGGCCTATCCGATTCCCCAACATCTCCCCGGGCCGCGGCCCCGCTAAATGAAAAGCCCATGATTCCCTCACCCCGTTACGTGGTTAAAAATAAAAAAGCCGGGGAAACCCCGGCCTTCGCGCTCACCGATCGGCCAAAACAAACCAAACCCTTATGTCACCCAAACGAATCCCCCCTGGCGGCCGCGACAACGCCCGGCCCCGCCCCAAACGGGCCCCATGCCGGCCCGACAGCCCTTAGCCAAACTTTTCTTCATGACGACCCCCGAGCCGCGCCCCCCCCTGGGGCCGCGCCTTCCCGGCCCCCTCGGTCCGGGCCAAAAAAATAGGCCGAATCCGTCCGCCATGGACGCTTCGGCCTTCGCTTTACACGATGGGCTATTTTAGGCTCCCCGCCGGGCTCCCGGTTTTTCCCCGGGTCGCGCCAACCGAGACCTAACCAAATTTCTTTTTCGTTATTTTATCAAGGAAATTATCGTTTATGGATAAGCTTAGTATTGAAATGACACTTGACGATTAAACTAGTTCTTTGCTTACGCAACCAATAATGACATCAAGACTTAAAAAAATACCTACTGGCCTCTTCTTAAAAATACCATAACCCGTTTTCAAAGCCTTGTCAAGATATTTTTCACCCCATGCCAAAAAAAATTTTCATTCGTAAAAATTTCCCACCAATAGATGCTTTTGACATTGTAACAAAAACCCATCACCCTCAAACGTAACTTTTGTCAAATTTTATCTCCCTAACCCTCTAAATTTGACCCGGGAACGACTTTAAAGTCCGGCGAACCCTCCGCCTTGACAATCACACGGCTTTTCGGACAAAGGTAAAATTTGACATCAAGACATAAAGTTTGTGACCAACTGTCTCACTTTTAATCTATCATACAGACCCTTACCCAGACTGTCAATAAATTTTTTGCCCGCCCGGGAAAAGGGCCCAAAAAAGGGCCCGCGAAAGGACCCATTTTGGATTATTCCCCCGGCGCCAAACGCCTCCCCGCCCCCGGGGGTGGAGGGAACCTTCGGGATGGCCGCGTGAAAGGTGAATCCTATCATGGCCCGGTTTCGGGCCTGCCCACGAAATCAAGCGACTTTGGCAGGTCTGAATTTCGGTCCCGGGGCCCCGGTCCCAACCTGAATTACCCTGGCCCAAACCGGCCAAATTGGGCCGGCTTATGGGCTATGCCCCCTTCCGGCGCTTACCTTTTTTGCCTGAGCATTTCATGGCCGTGAGCGGGCAGACCTTCGAGCAGCCCGTGCAGTAGCGACCCTCGAGCCCCGGGCTAAAGAAATTATCTTCCTCGCGGCTGGCCTCGTTTTTTGGGGCCACGTTTAGCCCGTCCTCGCCCCCCGGGGCCTCATCGGGCCCCTGGGGCCGTGCCCAGGGCGCCCGCCGGCCGCCTGGGGGGCGACCGTGGTGGTGGCCATGGTGGCGGTGGCGCAGGGAGTCGAATAACGTCCCGAAAAAGTGATTAAATCCCATTTGATCTCCTTATGTTGGATGTCGTCATCGATAAACGATGGATTCGTAAAGCTCCAGGAGCTTTCGCCTAAGGGCCAAAACGGCCTTATGCTTTCTTGACAATAACGTGTTGACGGGCACCCCCGTCTGGGCCGAGATTTCCTTGAACGATTGGCCCATGAACTCCGTTTTGATGAATATCTCGCTTTGATCCGGCGGCAGGCCGGCCAAGGCCCGTTCGACTTCCTCCCAAAATAATTGCTTTAGGTAGGCCTCCTCCGAGGTCTCCGGCTGCCTGAAAAGGAGCGTCGAGATCTCCATGATCTCCGCGCTGGGCTCGGAATCCTCCCCGTCCACGGATAGCGTCTCCTTCTTTTTCCGGTAGCGATCGATTATCTCGTTTTTGGCCGCCTTGTAGAGCCAGGCCGCCGCCATATCGATGGGACCGCTCAGGCTGTCGGCCTTGATTAAATTACAGACGATTTCCTGGAAGACGTCGTCCACGTCCGAAAGGGGGACTTTTTTGGCGATAAAAGCCTTTACTTTGGCCTGGCAAGACTTGATGGCCTCCAGAAGTTTGTTGCCATTATCAGCGCTGACCATTTGGGTTATCATTTTTCTGGACCGGATATATCGCCGGGTTTATCACCCCCCTCTCGCTCGCGAGGGCGGTCATGGCCACTTCCATGCTCCCGGTCGTGCGTTGGCCCATTTTCATGCTCCCGGTCGTGCGTTGGCCCATTTTCATGGTCATGGTGGCGCGTTGACCCATTTTCATGGTCATGGTGGTGACCCTCACCCCCGCTCTCACCTTCGTCCCCAGGCCCGTGACGCCCTCTCCCCCAGCCGCAGGGCCCCTTTGACCCCGGCCCTCGCCCGGCATTCTCCTCGCCGGCCTTTTTGAGCCACCAGGGGACGGACCGGCCATACAGGAGGCTGGCCCGCTCATCGGGCGTAAGCTTGAACCAAGCTTTTTGGAGCTTGTAGTTGACGCTTCTCTCGTAGTACTGGCCGAACAAAATCCTGCACATAAGCAAAAAGCCCAGGGCCTGGAGGTAGCTCATGCTCTTCAGCCCGGTAACGCTCGGAATGACCGCGTTCCACAAAAGCATGATAATGAGCCCTCCCAAGGCCACTGACAGGGCTACTTTCAATATGAATAGATGGTGGTGATGTTTCATCTAGGCCTCCTACCGGTCTGTATGGTTAGACGAGCCGGGATCGAATATATTGCCCCCCGTTCGATTATCGGTTAATCGCCCTTAGGGGCCAAGGCATCAAGTTTCGGCCCCAAAAAAAGAAACCGTGGCTCATCACGGGAAATTATAATGGATCCCACCGGAACGCGCGCGGGATTCGTGACGGTTCATTCGACTTTATATACCATCATAACCGAAAGGCGGCGGCGGGGAAAAAACCCTTTCATTATGGGCCTTGGCGGGGCCGGGAGGGCTCCCCATGACGGTATGACGGTTCGGTCGGCCATATATTCCCCGGCCAAAAATCCGCCGGGGGGCGCGGGAAAAAAATGAACGTTTCGGGGCGATAATCCCTAAGGGTCTATTTTGTCCCAGGGCTATGCCGTACATGATACTCCCCTCGCCGGGCCTGTCCAGAGAAACATCGACAAAATTTAAGTTTTTTACACACTTGCGGCTTTGGCGTCGCCGGGGTCGGTGGCGGGGTGGACGTGGCCGGGGAAGATAATAACGGCCAAACTTTTAAGTTTTACGGGGAGTTAGTCAAACTTGGGACCCTAGGGGCCCAAATGGGCCTTTGGATCTAGTCCGGGCCTGGTGGGGCTGGCGGAATTTAGGTTTTGGGTATGGCTTATTTTCACTAATGGTCAGTAAGGACCAGTCATAGGCATGTTAATTTTAGTTTATCCCCAGAAAGTATCACACTAAAAGCGGGTAACGGTTAATTTGTTGCTTCGTCGCAGAGGTAAAAATTTTAGCCTTTACTTTTATTCTCCATTGTTCTATAATTTTGTAGGGTTATAAAGGACACTACTTTTATCCCCGGGAGCCGCGACCTTATACTCACCTGCCATGGATCCTGACTTTTAGGCCAGCACTGACCGCTGGCCTTTAGCGTATTATCTTGGAAAAGCTAGTAAAAAGTATAACGCAATCGGCCCTTTATCGCTAAAGGGGCAACCTGATTGGCTTCTAAGAGTGCCTAGAAAATCCATCTCAGTAATTTTTAGTTTATTCCAATAATTAAGGTTTTTATTGGAATTTTAACCCATTAACTCTTTGTGGAAAAATATTGAGGCGATAATTTTTTAAAAATAATAGATCTTGTTTGCTCAAATAATTTCTCGTGATTCTAGTAAGTTAACAAAAATTTTGCATATGCATTATATTGTTGCAAAAAATTTCGCTAAACGTCTGATAATTCAAACAATATCATTGTCGCCACTTCGTTTTTCCTAAACCAATGTATTTTTTACCAATATTATTAGTATGTTATGGCAACAAAAGACCAAGTTAATAATCTGCCGTAACCGTTTTATTTTGGCTATTACCCTCTAAAATATTTATTAGAATATTTCCTTAACTAACGAATCGGGGTTTTTTCCTTTACGCCAACGGAAAAAATTAATATTTTTTTCCATGAATCAAGCCTTTTCCCCTTGATTTTTTCGCCATGGTGCTTATATTATCTTGCGTTGACAGATTCGGTGCCCGCCAAACATAGGGTTTAGCCGAATCAAAATTGACATTACCGGCCTCGCCGGGCCATGTTAGCTTGACCGGCTTCGCTGGGGCCGGTTAGGCGGGCAAGACCGATGGGCCAAATATGGGGGCCGGCCCGATGGGTTCCGTTAGGCTGGCCGGTATCGAAAATTGAAATCCGAATCGAAGGCAATCTCACGCTTTTTGGCCTAAGCGGGTACGCTGGCCATAGGCAAAGAACATTATCGGGCCCTGAAAGTCGAGTGTCAAAATGGGCGAGAAACAACCGAAAGAGATTAAGATCATCTGCCAAAACAAGAAAGCCCGCTTTGAGTACGAACTGGGGGACCGCTACGAGGCCGGCCTGGTGCTCACGGGGACCGAGGTCAAGAGCCTTAGGTTGGGCAAGGCGAACCTGGTCGACTCCTACGCCAAGCTGGAGAACGGCGAGGCCTTTTTGGTGGGGGCCCACATAAGCCCTTACGTCAATACCGCCTATGGCAACCATGATCCACAAAGAAAGCGGAAGCTCCTTTTAAAGAAAAAAGAGCTTGGCAAGCTTATCGGCAAGGTCAAGGAAAAAGGCCAGAGCCTGATACCGTTAAAGCTTTATTTCAAGGACGGCCTGGCCAAGGCCGAGTTGGCCCTGGCCAAGGGCAAAAAAACCTATGACAAAAGACAGTCAATGAAAGAGGCTGACTCCAAGAGGGAACTTAGCCGCTCATTAAAGGAATTCAACCGCCGATAAGGTCTTAAGACCCAAAACGGTTTGAATGTGTGTATATATCTTTCACTAACCTATAAATCGGTTATTTACCATATCAATCTACCTCAAAAAAGCGAGTTAACATAAATATGAAAAAAACCAATACCAGAACACGCCTTTTGGTCTTCGTTGACGAGGCCAACGTGACAAAGGCCGCCTCAAAGAACTTCAATAAAACGTTTGACTGGCTTAAGTTCCGGGAATACTTGGAAAACTATGGGACCGAGCCCCGGGACCTCATCGAGATGGTCGTGTACGTCGGCGTCCCCCCGGCCACCAACGACTGGCTGGAGCGCCGCGAGGCCAAAAGGCACTATATCCACTGGCTCAGGAGCCAGGGTTTTTTGGTCTACGAGAAAAACGGCCAGGCCCGTAACAGCGGCTGGTATAAAGCCAACGTGGATGTTATCATGGCCATAGATGCCATGGATCTGAGCCTTCGCATCAAGCCCGACACCGTGGTCCTGGTCACCGGCGACGCCGACTTCGCCCACCTGGCCCTGACCATCAGGCGCGAGGGCATCCGGGTGGAGGTGGCCTCGGTGCCCCAGACCCTGTCCACCGATCTTAGGAGCTCGGCCAACAGCTTTATCGATTTGACCACCCTTTTCGATTCATTCGGGCCCTACACCTATGACGAGAACGTCGTCGCCCCAGACGCCAAAGTGTCCCCGGACGATTTTGGCAACAACGGTTACGAGGCTTAACCGCCACGGGACCCCGGCGGCCAGTCCTCGCCGGGGTCCTTACCCCGCCGGAAGCGGCCGGTGATTGCGTAGCCTATGTTTACCGGGTTTCATCGCCATCGTGTTTCCCCGTGGCGGAAAGGGTCCAGGCCGGCCGGCCGGGGCTTCTTTCCGCTCGTTTTTTCCTTCCTCTTGGCCCTCGGCCTGGCCGTCATCGGGCCAACGGCCGCCGGGCGGCTCATGGCGGCGCCCGTCACCTCCAAGTTCGGTCCCTACTACCTGACCCAGCAACGATTCGGGAACGGGCTGTGGCGCTTCCGGATAAGCGCGGAGGAGCCAAACCCCAACAATCCCTGGGTTTCCACGCCCATGCTGGCCTCGGCCACCCAGTGGGCCGGCCCCCACGAGGGGCCGGAGTCCAGGCTCTATTTCACCGGCCTCGACGGGCCGACCCCCCAGATTACCATATCGGAAACCCTGGGGGACGGGACCACCTCGGAAGTCTTCAGGATCTCGCCCTTCGCCCCCGAAAACCAGCTGGCCGGCCTGACCTTCCACGGGGACCGCTATACCCACGTGGTCGGCTTGGGGGCCGATTTTAGGTTTTCGTTCTTCGACATAAACCGCCTGGGCAGGGTGGTCATGCCCGGGGGGCCTTTCGGCTCGATCCTCGAGACCAGCTTCGGGACCAGGGCCAGCGGCATCCAATCCCCGGTCGCCTTCGCCCTGGGGCAGGGCTTCCAAAACGCGGCCATATTCATAAACGAAACCAGGCCCCTGGCCTGGGATTTTTCCTCCAGCCCTTGGTACGTGGGCCCAACCGGCCCCCTTGGCCCCCATGAGAGCGTCGATTTTTTCGTCATCCTCGGAAAGGACATCCCGGCCCTCCGAAGGATCCTGATGAGCATCCTGGGACGCCAGGCACTTCCGCCAAAATCCGTCTTCTCCCCATGGATAATCGCCAAGGACAAGGAACCCTACGAAAACTACAAGGATTTCCTCGCCAACTTCGCCCAGCACGCCAGCGGCTTTCCCACCCTCACGCTGATGCTTTCCCCCCAGCCCGACCCGCCGCCCCTCGCCGAGGCGGCCGAGCAAAAACTGAACATCCTCCTTACCGAATCCCCTTACATCCCCATGGATTCGACCCACTTTTCCGAGATGGCCAGGCGGGGCTTTCTGGTCAGGGGCGGGGGTCCCCAGGCCAACCCCCTTTTGCTCACCTACCAGGGCAAAAAGTCAGGCCTGATAGATTACTCCCACTCCCCGGCCGCGACCTACTGGAACAACGAGACCAGGACCAACTTGATTTTCATGGGGGCCAAGCTTTTTAACCTCGTCGGCGGGGAGCCGGAGATTTATAGCCCCAGCGCCTGGTACCAGGGGACGCCGGGCGAACCGGCCCACTCCCAGTACGCCTGGGGCCCCAGGTTCGCCCTCAAATGGATGGAAAGCTTTAACGCCAGCCGGGAGATTTTCCGCTTCGGCGGTTTCGGCTCCAGGCTGTTTTCCGTCTCCCGGGCCGGCATGGCCGGCATGAGCCGCTTCGGGACCGGTATCCTGACCTTCGAGCCCAACCCGGTCTTCGTCGAGAACGCCGCCCAGGCCAGGGCCAACCTCATCCTAAGCGGGGTCGATTATTACTCGACCGATATAACGCAGTTTTTCGCCAACGCCCCGGCCGGGCGGCACGACCCGGTCTACGAGTCCTGGCTGGCCAACATCGTTTTATTGAACCTGCCGCTGGTCATCCCCAACGAGTTCCTGGGTAACGCCTGGGCCAGGGTAAATCTCGAGATTAAGGCCTCGTTCGAGCCCTATTACTACTCGCTGGCCCACCACTCCAGCCAGACCGGGGAGCCTTTGATCTCCCCCCTTCTCTACTATTTCCAGGACGACCCCCTGGCCCGCGACAACTCCGCCGAGACCATGATCGGCCCCCACCTCATGGTGGCCGCCAAAGTCACCCCCAACATGGAGGTCCTCCAGTTCTACCTCCCCAAGGGCCGCTGGTACGACTTCCATAACCGGGAAATGGTCGAAAGGGGCGACGGGGAGCTGGTGTCGCTGCCGGCCAAAAAGCAGGGCCTGCACGTCGCCCCCCTCGTGATCAGGGAAGGGGCCATCATCCCCATGATCCAGGACCCCGCCGGGCCCAGGCGGCGCAAGGCCCTTTTGGTCTTCCCCGGCCCGGAGGCCTCGACTTTTTCCTGGTACGAGGACAACGGCACGGATCTGGCTTACCTGGAAAACCATTTTTCCTCGACCGCGTTTGAGCTCTCGCCCCTGGCCGAGGACGCCCCGATCGAGCTGACCATAAAGGCCAAATCGGGCTCCTTCGCCGGCGAGGAGGTAAACCATCGGTTCTGGATCGAGTTCGTGGGCCTTAGAAACGTCGGGACGGCCACCCTGGACGGGGAGGAATACAAAAGGCCCAACGGCGAGGAACAGCTCCACGCCCTCGACGCCGGCTGGTTTTCCCTGGGCAACGGCCGGCTGGTCTTCAAGACCCCGGCCCTGAACCCCGCCGTGGATCATAAGATTGTCCTTAAGTGAGCCACCTCCGGCCGGCGCCCCCGGCCCGACGGGACCCGCCATCGGTCGCCTCAGGCTAAAAAACCCCTTTATCCTGGCCCCCATGGCCGGGCTGACCGATTTTTCCTTCAGGAGCCTGTGCCTGGGGCAGGGGGCCGCCATGGCCGTCTCGGAGATGGTCAGCGCCGTTTCCCTTGCCCACCATGGCCGGAACACGCTTAGGCTCCTTGTGACCGACAAGGCCATCGAGAACCCCTTCTGCGTCCAGCTATTCGGCAAAGACCCCGGGAGCCTGGCCAAGGCGACCAAAGTGGCCGTCCTTGAGGCCGGGGCGGACATGGTCGATCTCAACCTGGCCTGCCCGGCCAGAAAGGTCGTCTCCAGCGGCCACGGCGGGGCGCTCCTGAAGGATCCCGACCTATGCCTCCGGCTGGTCGAGGCCATGGCCACGGCCACCCAGGCCCCCGTCACGGTCAAACTCAGGCCCGGCTTCCTCAAGGCCGACGGGCCCACCACCCTTCGTCTCGCCCCCAGGCTCGAGGCCGCCGGGGCCGCCGCCATGACCCTCCACGGCCGCTACGTCTCGGAGGCCTTCGGGGGCCAGGCCGACTGGTCGCTGGTCTCGGCCCTGGCCCAAACGGTCCGCGTCCCGGTCATCGGCTCGGGCGACATAACCGACGCCCAAACGGCCCTCTCGCGCCTGGCCGGGACAGGCGCCCAGGCGGTGATGATTGGCCGGGCGGCCAGGGGCAGGCCTTTCATCTTCCGGGAATGCCTGGCCCTTCTTGACCAAAAAGGCCCCCTGCCCCCGCCCTCCCTCCCCGAGAGGCTGGAGGTGGCCATCAAACACGCGAGACTCCTCGAGCGCGAGGTCGGGCCCAAGGCCTGCTTCCGCCTCCGGACCGTCCTCATGTGGTACACCAAAGATCTCCCCGGGGCCGCGGCCCTCCGGGCGGCCATCTGCCGCGAGGAAAAAATCGATCGCCAGCTCGAGCTCCTGACCCACGCCGTCCAGGAAGCCATGGCCCAAACCCCGTCCCCTCCCGACCATTCCCTTACGCCCACCTTGGATCGGCCTAAACGGTTCGCCTTCCGGCCTTTGCGATTAACGCCATCTCGTTGTTTACCAAACGTGGATGACTTTAAAAATACTGCCCTAAGGCGTTCAAAAGTTTGAAAATATAATTGGCCGGGATTCGCCCTACGCGGATAAGACCGCTTATCCGGCCAACATGATAGCCGGCGGCAACAAAACCTGGTTTCCGTCCCGCCCGAGGCCTTTCGGGAAATACCTGACCGTTTCAACCCTTGGGTCCCTGTTCCCCGGCCAGAAACATCCATGTTGAATATCCGGCCATCGAAAACGGGTTTGAAAGGCCTATGGGAAGGCATACGGCCAGGGGTGGTTTTTCGGGCTTGGGGTGAGCCATGGCGAATGCGACGACCGGAAACCGGCCGGGGAGGCCTTGGGCCAAATCCCGGGCGCCGCGGCGCCCGGGCCCTTATTTTTATGCCTTTACGGGTAACGTTGACTAGTTACCGAGAGTGGGGTACTATAAAAACACAGCTACGAGCCCCCGCGCGGCACCGCTGGCATAGGCCGGGATCGGCTTGGGCCGGTCCGGCCGGCCCCGGTGGCCCGGGCGGCGGGGCCCGGGACCGTTGGTTCGGGGACCCGGCCGACAGGCGTTCGCGGTTTGGGTTCTTTTTGGGGAGTTTTTAAAACCCTATGATTTTTCTAAACAAATTATCCATCTTCGGGAGTTAAAACATGGCTAAGATTTTGGTCGTCGATGACGAAGCCCACATCAGGCTACTATATTCTGAGGAATTGACCGAGGATGGTTACGAAGTCATAACCGCCGAAAACGGTGACGGGCTGGTTGACCTCATAGAGAAGGAAAAACCGGACGCGGTCACCCTCGACATCAAGATGGTTGACTACAACGGCTTGGATTTATTGCAGGATATCAGGAACAGGTTCTATGACCTGCCGGTCATACTCTGCTCGGCCTATGACACCTTCAAAGACGACATGAAGTCCATCGCCGCCGACCATTACGTGGTCAAGAGCTTCGATCTGTCCGAACTAAAGGAAAAGATCAAGGAGGTTCTGGGCTAGGCCGTGCCGGACTCGTATATTTCCCCGTCCTTGGCCGAGCCCGGCCAAGGCGCCCCTTCGCGCGGGGAGGTCCCCAGGCCCTGGAGAACCCCTTTCCAGGTCGACCAGGACAGGATTATCAAATCCAAGGCCTTCCGCCGTCTGGCCCACAAAACGCAGGTTTTCGTGGCCACCTCCTCGGATCACTTCCGCAGCCGTCTCACCCACACCCTCGAGGTCAGCCAGGTGGCCAGGACCCTGGCCCGCGGCTTTTCCCTAAACGAGGATCTGGCCGAGGCCATCTCCCTGGGCCACGATCTGGGGCACACCCCGTTCGGCCACGCCGGGGAAAAGGCCCTGAACCGCTACGTCCCGGGCGGTTTTAACCACCAGGCCCACAGCGTCAGGGTGGTGACCAGACTGGCCAACAACGGCCAGGGCCTGAACCTGACCGAGGAGGTCGTCGACGGCATCGGCAAGCACTCCAAGGGCGGGGGCCCCATATTCGTGAGGGGCCGCGGCGCCCCCATGACCCAGGAGGGGGACCTCGTCAGGGCCTCGGACATAATCGCCTACCTGGCGCACGATCTCGACGACGCCCTGGAATCGGACCTCCTTAAGGCGGGCGATATCCCCACGGAACTGAAGGCCATTTTCGGGCCGGGGGCCTTTGACCGCGTCGGGGTCATGGTGGACGATCTGTTGACCAACACCAGGGCCGGGGACGGGCGGCTCGCGTTTTCCTTCTCCCCGCGCATCGGCGAGGCCATGCTCCTCCTCCGGGAGTTTCTGGACAAAACGGTCTACCACCATCCCCACCTGATCGACCAGCTCAATTACGGGACGGCCTGCGTGCGCTACATTTTCCTGGCCCTGACCGGGAGCCAGGAGCTCTACGAGACCTTGCCCCTCCGCCACCTGGCCGAAAACAGGTTCCAGGCCGTCTGCGATTTCATCGCCGGCATGACCGACCGCTACGCCATAACCTACGCCCAAAACCTCGCCAACGGCGTCCCCACGGCCAAGTTCAAGGGCATAGACGTGGACTCCATCCCCATGGTCGTGGAATTTTAACCCCCCTGCCGGGGGAACGGGGCGGCGCCCCTTTCGGGATCGCCCCGAGGGGCAAAAATAAATGCCGGGAGCCTATGGCTTCCGGCATTTATTTTGAAATTCTTCGGGCGAGGCGAGGGCGGCGGATGAACCTATTTGCCCTCATTGACGGTATCTTTAAGGACCTTGGCGGGCTTAAATTTGACCGCTTTGTGGGCTTTTATGATCAAGGTCTCGCCTGAACGGGGATTGCGGCCCTTGCGCTTGGGCCTTTTGACCACGTCAAAGACGCCTAGCCCGTAGACCAGGACCCGACCTTCCTTTTTAAGCGATTGGATGATCGAGGAGATTACGCTCTCGAGGGCTTTTTGGGCCTGGGCTTTTGAGAGTCCGCCTTCTTGGGCGATTTGGGTGATAAGTTCGGCTTTAGTCATTGATCGATATACTCCTTCTGGCTCGACAAATCCGGGAAATGGCACTCGGATTTTAATGAAGTTAATGAATTAGAAAAAGGGTGAAAAAGTAAAAATAAATTACTCCCTTTTAAGGTTAAAACTATATTAAACATAATCAAAAAAATATTGATTCAAAATTGACTCAAACAAGTCAAAACCTATTAAAAATCTATGATTATTTGATAATTAAATGCAAAATTCAGATAGTTTCTATTTAAACTATGAACCAGCCTAGTAAGAACCGTTTGATTTGAAACCTAAAAGCGCGGGTCCAAGCCATCCCCGGAACGGCCAGGCTTCGGCCCTGGCCCGATTTGACGACAAAAAGCGCCACCCCGCTTAAGAAAAAATAATAAATCTAACATTCGTTTGCCAGTTCGATTAGTTCGCGCAACCAAAAGAATGCCAAAATAACAGATTTAGATTTTGTCCTTAACTAGTGAGGGTTTCCGCCGAGGGTGGCTGAGTCAAATAGCATAATCTATCTTATATACCAAAAAACCTTCGCTTGCAACATCTTCAAGCGATTTCGTTTAGATTTTTCCGAAGAAAATTTAGGGTCCCGATGGCCGGGGGGCCAAAAGGGGGCCTATCCCGCCATCGGGGGCGGCCCCACGGGCGGGAAAATCCTCTCCAATAGGGCCCCCGCGGAGAGGAGCCCGGCCTCGCCGAAAGAGGGCCCCCACAGCTGGACCCCGACCGGGAGGCCGGCCGACGAGAGGCCGGCCGGGAGCGAGAGGCCCGGGCCCCCGGCCAGGTTAAGGGGCAGGGTCATCATGTCCAGTTGGTAGATGGTCAGGGGATCGTCCGTAAAGGAGCCCAGGGGCCAGGCCGGGATGGAGGTCACGGGGGCCAGGAGGTAATCGCACTCGCCAAGGGCCCTTTGGTAGTCCCCGAGGATGAGCCTGCGGGTCTGGGCGGCTTTCTTGAAGTAGGCGTCGTAGTAGCCGCTGGAGAGGACGAAGGTGCCCAGCATTATGCGGCGCCTCACCTCCGGGCCCAGGCCCTGGGAGCGGCTTCGCCGGTAGAGGGCCACGAGCTCGGGATCGCCCTCGGCCCTTTGGCCGTAGCGGACCCCGTCGTAACGGGCGAGGTTACTGGAGGCCTCGGCGGCGGCCAGGATGTAGTAGGTGGCCACGCTGTATCTCAGGTTGGGCATCGAGACGCTTTTAAGCCTGACCCCGGCGTCGGTCAGGGCCTTTTTGGCGGCGGACAGGGCCTCGTCCACCGAGGGCTCGAACCCCGCCGACCAGAGGGCGTCCGGGAGGCCCAGGGTGAGGTCGGCGGCCTTTGGTTCCTTAAGGTTCAGGTAATCGTCCACGGGCCTGGCCGAGCAGGTGGAATCCTTGCCGTCGGGCCCGGCGATGACCGAAAGGAGGAGGGCCACGTCCCCGACCGATCTGGCGAAGGGCCCGGCCTGGTCGAGGGAGCTGGCGAAGGCCACTATCCCGTACCTCGAGACCCGGCCGTAGGTGGGCTTCAGGCCCACGCAGCCGCAGAGGGCCGCGGGCTGGCGGATGGACCCGCCGGTATCGGTGCCCATGGCCCCGGGGACCTGGAGGGCGGCGACGGCGGCGGCCGAGCCGCCGCTGGAGCCCCCAGGGACAAGGGCCGGGTCCCAGGGGTTTTTCGTCGGGCCGTAGGCCGAGAACTCCGTCGTGGAGCCCATGGCGAACTCGTCGCAGTTGGCCTTGGAGACGAAGATCGCCCCGGCGGCCCGGAGGCGCTCGACCACGGTGGCCTCGAAGGCGGGGAAATAATTTTCCAGGAGGCGGGAGCCCGCGGTGGTCGGGGCCCCCTTAAGGTCGAAGACGTCCTTGACCGCCAGGGGGACGCCCCAGAGGGGCCTCGCGGGGTCCGGGCCGCTTTCGTCGAGGAGTTTGGCCTCCCTTAGGGCGCTCTCGCCCAGGACGGTCACGCAGGCCCCTATCCGGGGCTCGGTCAGGCGGATCCTTTCGAGGGCGGCGGAGACGGCGTCGGTTGCGGAAAACTCGCGCGCTTGCAGGGCTTGGGCGGTTTGCCGAAGGCCAAGGCGGTGGATATCGGTCATCGGGGCTCCCGGGTTCGATTGGCCAAAAGGGGGGGACTAGCCTCCCCGTTAAAAAATCCTCGGCACGCTGAAGTAGCGGCCCACCCTCTCCGGGGCTTGCCCCAAAAGCTCGTCGGCCTTTTGGCCGTCCCGGGCGGGCTCGTCCGCCCTGGGCGGCAGGGGGTCGGTCATGGGCGAGTAGAGGGGCTCGACGCCCTCGGTGGGGGCCCCGTTCAGGATGTCCATGTAGGCGACGATCTTGGAAAACTCGTCCACCAGGGCCTTCAGGCGTGCCGGGTCGGCGACCTGGCCCGCCGTCTCGCCCAGCTCAAGCCTCGCCAGATTGGCCACGGCCCTGGCGTCGTTTTCGTTTATGGCCACGTTAATCCCCCTCGCGCCCGGCCGGGCGCCCCTTTTTAGGCTTTCAGGGCCTCGATCAGGGCCTCACCGGCCCCCTTGGGGTCGGCGGCCCCGCGGCTTTTGCGCATGAGCTGACCCACCAGGAAGCTTAGGACCTTCTCTTGGCCGTTTCGGTAATTTTCCGCCTCTTTGGGGTGCGAGGCCACCACCTCGGCGGCCAGGGCCAAAAGGGCCCCCTTGTCGGAAATCTGCGTGAGGCCTTTTTCCCTGGCCAAGGCCTCGGGCTCGGCCCCGGTCCGGAAGAGTATCGGGAAGAGCTCCTGGGCCGCCCTGCGGCCGACCACGCCCTTATCCATGAGCTCGGCCAGCTTGGCCAGGTTCCGGGGGGTGACCGGGGAGTCGGGTATGGGGACGTCGGCCTTCTGGCAGGCGGGCAGCAAAAACTCGGCCATGAGGGCGGCTATTTTTTTGGCCTGATCGTAGTGGGCCCGGGCCTCTTCCAGGTACCCCACCGCCCCCTTGCGATCCATGAGGAGCGTGACCACGTCCTCCCGCAGTCCCTGGCCCAGGAGATTTTGGGCGGTCTCCTCGGCCGTGGCCGGCATGGACAGCCCGATTCGCTCCAGGAGCTCCGGCGAGACCCTGACCGGTGGCAGATCCGGCTGGGGGAAATAGCGGTAATCGTGGGCCTCCTCCTTGGACCTGAGGGGCCTCGTCTCGTGCCTCGCGGGGTCGAAATGGAGCGTCTCCTGCAGGACCGGCTGGCCCTGGGCGTAGAGGGCCGTCTGCCGCTTGATCTCGTACTCGATGGCCTGGCCGGCGTAACGGAAGGAGTTCAGGTTCTTTATCTCGCCCCTGACCCCCATGGTCGGCGAGCCCTTGGGCCTGAGGGAGACGTTGACGTCGCAACGGAACTCGCCCTCCTCCATGCGCCCCTCGGTCACCTCGAGGCGGACCAAAAGGGCGTGGAGCTTTTTCAGGAAATCCATGGCCTCGGCGGAGGAGTTTAGGTCCGGCTCGGTGACAATCTCGATCAAGGGCGTCCCGGCCCGGTTGAGATCGACCAGGGTCCGGCCCCTTTTCTCATCGTGGACACACTTCCCGGCGTCGTCCTCCAGGTGGATCCTGTTCAGGCGGATGGTTTTGGGCCCCGACGGGGTCTCGATGTCCATGGAGCCGCCCTGGCAGATGGGCGGGTCGAGCTGGGAGGTCTGGAAACCGTTGGGCAGATCGGGGTAAAAATAATTTTTCCGGGAAAAAAGCGACTGGCCGTTGACCTTGGAGCCCAAGGCCAGACCGGCCTTGGCCGCCAGCTCTATGGCCTTCCCGTTCATCCTGGGCAAGGCCCCCGGCTGGCCGGTGCAGACCTCGCAGATGTTGGTGTTGGGCTCGGCCCCCGGCTCCGTGGGGCAGGGGCAAAAAAGCTTGGTTTTCGTCTTCAGCTGGGCGTGAATCTCAAGCCCGATGACCGGTTCCATCTCCGTCACGTTTCACCCTGGGGGCCGGGACCCGGCCGCCCTGAAAATATGGCCCGGGGCGCCATCGGGGCCCCAAGCGACAAACAATATTAACCAAGCTTGGCCCCCGCGTCAACACCGTCGGGCTCCGGGGGCCCCGCCGTCCCATGGCGGGACAAAAGGGCCCGGGCCATCTCCTCCGATCTCTGGCCCTCGAGTCTCAGAAGGCCCCGGCCAAGGAGGACCAGCCTGGAAAGGCCGGACAGCCGATCGGCCCTCGTCCCGAGGGTTTCCTTAAGCTTTTGCGTCTCCAGGGCCATGCCCGGCAGGACCTTGAGGATGACGACCAGGGCCATGGCCAACAGGCCGGCCCTTTTCTCGCCGATGAAAAGCCTCAGGAAGGACTTTAAGGCCCCACCGAGCTCCATTGGCGTCCACAGTAGGATCAAATGGAGCCCCAAAGCCATCTTGGCCGCCAGCTCCGCCGGGTTTTTGAATCCCGCGAGCCCAAACAGGCTCAGGTAGAGGCTCAGCGTCGTCCAGGCCAGCCAAAAGGCCATGGCCGCCCTGACCAACGACTCGAACGACGGCCTGCCCAAAGCCAAACATACGGCCGAGCAGACCAAAACGGCCGCCGACGGGGGACACAACCCCGGCCAGCGCCAAAAGGCCAGGCCCAAAAGCCAAACGAGGGCCAGGCCCAACCCCGGCCCCGGGCCCCTAAGGAGCGCCCGCCACCGCGAAACGACCCCGGCCCCGCCGGGCCCTTTAATCGCCGCCATGGCCGGCCTCCCCGCCTGGGGGTCCCGCCCCCTCGGCGGCGGGACCGGGCCCCACGGGCGCCTTGGGGGCCCCCTCGGCGGCCTCCTGGCCCTTGCGCCGCTCGTCGGCTTTTATGGCCTGCTCTACCTGGCCCAGGGTGCCCCGGTAATTATCGATCAGGGCCTGGTCGAGGCCGTCGGCCTCGGCCTGGCTCACGGCCTGGCCGGCCATCTCGAGGGCCTCGGCAAGGGAGCCCCCCTCCAGGAGGAGCACCCAGGCCAGGTTGTTGGCCGCGGCCGGGATCTTGCCCAGCTGCCAGGCCCGGCGGTAAAAGGCCAGGGCCTCCCCGACCTCGCCCCTTTGGTAGATGACGTTGGCCAGGCCCAGGTAGGCCATGGCCAGGGGGAGGGCCGCCCGGTATTCCCTCTCGGCGATCTCGAGCTCCCCGTCCTTCTCGTAGGTCAGGGCCAGGCCCAGATGCTCCTCTTTGCTCAAAGGGTCACTGATTAGGTGAACCTTCGGCAGCCAGGAGCAGCCGGCCCAAAAAAGCCCGGCCAGGGCCAGCGCGACCAGCCTGGCCCAATTCGTTCTCGCGGAAAGCGCCATGCCTCAGCGCTCCCAGTCCATGACCGGGGCCGCCTCGGCCTTTTCGGGCGCGGCCTCGCCCTTTTCGGCCGGGGCGGCCTTTTCGGGCGGGGCGGCCCGCTTGGCCGCCTGGCGGGGCGTCATGGCCCCGGGGACGGTGGCCGGGCCCTTGAAATCGGAGCCGATCAGCTCCCCCGTGATGGGCTGCTCCTCCGGGAGGGGCACCACCGGGAGCATGAGCGGCAGGCCCACGTCGGTCTCGCTGAAGCCCTCCCCGCCCGAGGCGACGCCGTCAGGCTTCGGCAAGGGCTCCATGACCAAACCAGGGCCCGATGAGGCCTTGGGGCCGGGTTCCCCGGCCTCGGGCGCCGCGGGCTCCGCCCCGGGGTCGCCGGGGATCTCAAGGGACGGGTGGCCGGTGAAATCGATGATGGGCGCCTCGGCGGGTTTTTTGGGGGCGGGCAATTCGGCCCCGGTCAAAAAGGCGGGCGCCTTCGGGGCCGGCGGCGCGTAGGCGGCCGGCCGGGGGGACTCGCTTAGGCTCTCGGGGACGTCCAGGCCCTCGGGCAGGTTTAGGGTCTGGCTGACCTTGGTCGGGCTAAGGACCTCGACCTCGCCCTCGGCGCCCTGGTCGCCGGGGGCGTCCGCGGCCCTGCCGGAGACGATTATGGTAAAGTTACCCATTTTGCGCCATTGGCCCAAAAAGTCCTTCCAGGGGATGACCTGTTGCTGGATCAGTCCGCTGTTTACCACCAGACCCTCGGGGCCATAGCCCACGGCCACGGCGAAGTGGCCCTTGCGGAGCGGCCCCAGGCCGCCCCCCAAAAGGACTATGGGCGGCTTGCGGCTTTTTATGGCCCCGATGAGCTCCTGGGGCTTGAGGCCGGCGAAGGTGGCCGCCATGCCGTTGCCCCTGGCCCAAATGACCATGTCCGGCCCCAGGGCGCCCCGCAGGTCGTCCCTCTGGACGTCCACGGCCACCTCCCCCATGGTCGTCTCCCGGCCCATGAAGGTCAGGACCGCGGCCAGGGTCGAGGGCCCGCAGTGGCTGGAGTCGTCGGGGATGAAGGGCACGCCGGGGATTAACAACCTCTCGGCCGGGGGCGAGAAACCGCCCGCGGCGCCGGACGGGCCGGAAAACACGCCAAGGCAGCCGGCCAGGGCCAGCGGCAGGGTTAGCGCCAGGGCCAGCCATAGGGCCCGGGCCAGGGTGATTATTTTAGGGGGCATCCAAGCCTCCGCCTTCGGGCGATTGGTTCCAACGGGACGGCGAGACCTCCCGGTTTTTATTTGTGCCGTCACCGACGGCCTAAAACAGCCTGGGGCCCGACCCCTGGGCCTTGCGCTTGGCTCTCGCCCCGTAGGCCGCTTTGTGCTCATGGCACAGGCTGACCGGCAAGAGGGACCAATAGGGCGAGGGCTTCCCCGGGAGGGCCCGGCCAAACATAAACCTTTTGGACGAGCGGGTCAAGTAAAGCATATCGCGGGCCCTGGTCACGGCCACGTAAAAAAGCCGCCTCTCCTCGTCGGCATCGAAGTCCTCGCCCCCGTGATCGTAGGGGCATAAGCCTTCCTCGAGGCCGATTACGAAAACCAGCCTGAACTCAAGGCCTTTCGAGGCGTGCATGGTGAGAAGGCTTATCTTGTCGGCCTTAAAATCAAGCCCGTCGGTGGCCCGCTCCTCCTCCTCGCCGGCCATCTGGTAGGGGAAGCCGGCCCTCCCCAGGGCCTCGGCCATCGCCTGGCCCACGTGCCGCAGGCGAAAGATGACGGCCACGTCCGCCAGGCCCAAATCGGCGAGCCTCTCCCTGTCGCCGGCATGGGAGCCGGAGGGGCCAAGGTCGGTCACCCCCAGGTGGCCGGCGATCCTCCCGGCCACCCAAGCGGCCTCCGCCTCGGGGCCGTCCAGGACCGCCCTGCCTATCCTCTGGAGCTCGCCCTGCCTTGCCGGGGAGCGCTTGGCGCCCCCCTCGGGCCTTACGGCCTCGGCGGCCTGGCAGATGGCCGGCGTGGAGCGGAAATTGAGGCTCAAATCCATCCTGACCAGGTCCCGGCGGTCCCCGGCCAGCCTCTCGAAAATGGACCCGTGGGCCCCCCGGAAGCCGTAGACGCTTTGGTCCGGGTCGCCAATCACCGTCAGGGAGGCGTTTTTGGCCAGCCGCATCAGAAACCCGTACTGGGTCAGGGAAAAATCCTGAAACTCGTCGGCCAGGACCGCCGAGTAGGCGCCGTCCTCGCCCAGGCCCTCCACCCCGGCCGCCTCCAAAATCAGATCGTCGTAATCCCAGAGGCCCAGGTCGCGCAATATCCGCTGGTAGAGCGCCAGGGCCGCGTTCACCGGCGATCCGGGGTCCTCCCCGAGCCAGTCCCCGTCGAGGCCCTGGCGGTTTTTCCTAAGCGATACGAGGTTCTGGAAGCGCCTGGGCGAGATCCCGCAAGCCTTCCCGCCATCGGCGGCCAGCCTTGAGAGGAGCTCCTCGTCGGCCAGCCTGAAACCCGGCTTCCGGCGGTTGGCCAGCCCCAGGGCCAGGGCGTGGAGGGTACAGACGGTGACCTTTTCGGCCGCCGGCCCCAGGAGCCCCACGAGGCGCTGGGACAGCGTCTCCGCGGCCTTCCGGGTATAGGTGGTCAAAAGCAGCTTCTCCGGGGCGACCGAGCCGTTCCTGATCAAAAAAACCGCCCTCCTGACCAAAGCCAGGGTCTTCCCGGCCCCCGGCCCGGCCGAGAGGGCCAGGGCGGGCCCGCCGAAGGTGACGGCCTGCTGCTGCTCGGAGCTCAGATCGCCCAAAAGGCCGCCCGAGGCCACCCTGCGCTTGACCACGGCCTTGGTTTTCGGGGGCCCGCTCTCCGGCTCCGCCTTGCGGCGGCCCCGTTTGGCCGGGGCCGGGGCCCCGAACAAAAGGCCCTCCCCGCTCAGCTCGAGCCTCTCCCTCCGGCCGATGACCGTTATCCGGCCATACTTCCCGTCGTAACCCCCGCTGGCCTCGACCTCCCCCAGCCGCATCCTCTCGATGGCCCTGGCCAGGACCGGCCCGGCCACCTCCCTCACGTCGTCCAGCGGCGTGTCGAGCAAAAGTCCGTACTCGCTCCCGAACTCGGCCACGAGCCTCTCGTAGGCCCTGGCCACCTCCCTGCTGGCCGTGCCCACGTCCAGGGTCTGGGCCAAGACCTCGGCCAGGGGCAACAAATGCCAGTCCGGGAGCCTCCCCCCGGGTGCCGTCTCCCTATCGGCCAGCTCCAGCACCCGGCTTAAAACGCCCACGGTCAGGGGCTTCCCGCAGACCGGGCAGATCCCGCCCAGGGCCTTGGTCTCCGCCGGGGTCAGGGCCGGCCCGCACTGGGCGTGCCCGTCCAGGTGGTATTTGCCCTCCTCGGGGAAGAACTCGACGGTACCCACAAGGTTGTCCCCGCCCCCCAGGGCCCGCTTGAGGCCGGCGAAATCCAGTGGGCCCTCGATCACCGTCGCCTCCCGACCCAGCTTGTCGGGGCTATGGGCGTCCGAGGAGGAGACCAGGGCGTAGCGATCCAGGGCCGACACCAGGCGGTTCATCTCCGGGTCGCTCGAAAGCCCCGTCTCCAGGGCCCGGATATGCCCCGTCAGGTCGCCGAAACACTCCTCCACGGCATCGAAGCCGCTCTTGGAGCCGAATATCGAGAACCAGGGGGTCCAGACGTGGGCCGGGATGACCTCCATGGCCGGGTCGGCCTCGAGGGCGATCTCCAAAATGTTCCTGGCCGAGAGCCCCAAAATGGGCCGCCCGTCCGAGGTGACGTTTCCCAGCCTGCCCAAACTGGTCCCGAACCTCTCCGCCGCCCCAAGGTCCGGGGCCACGACCACCAGATGGATCTTCCTGGTCCGCCCGCCCTGCTTATAAATGGCGCTGACCTCCCCGGTGGGGACGAAAGCCGGCCCCCCTGGCTCGCCCGCCAGCCGGTAAAAGCCGTCCGGGCCCATTTCCAGGGCCTCCCTGAGCCGCCCCAGCCAGGCCGGGTGGGTCATGTCGCCCGTGCCCACCAGATCCAGCCCCTTGGTCTTGGCCCACCGGGATATGGTCACCGGGTCCAGCGAGGGCGACGTGGCCCTGGAGTAACGGGAGTGTATGTGAAGATCGACGAAAGAACGACTCATGGCGAAAGTCCGGGCAAGGGACGGCTAACCGTCCGCGTCATAACGAAATCATTTGGCGGGGCCGGGGAAACCATGGGGGCCCCGTCAGCCCTCGACCAGCTCGTCCACGTCGGCGGCGAAGATCGTGAGCTTCTCCGGGAGGAGCCACGAGTTGGGCCTCAGGCCGGCCATCTGGCAGGCCTTGGAAAGCAGCTCCGAGTTCTCGTACTTACCGGGCATGTCCTTGGGGAGGCCCAGGCCTATGGTGAAGCCCTCAAGGACCACCACCGCCTGGCCCTTCCCGACCGCCTTGTCGTCGGCCGCCTCGTCCAGCTGATGCAAAACGGCCACGCCGATCTTGACCCTGGGCCACTCCTCGAGGGTCGGGGCCCGGCCCTGATCCGGCTCGGACAGGACCTTGGAGGACAGGGCGAATATGCCCGCCCCCACGGGCTGGGGCTGCCTGATCTCCCAGGCCCTGGCCAAAATTTGCCCGTCGAGCCAAAGCGTCACGGCCAGGGGCACGGCCTGGGTCAGCGCCGGGGCCGTGATGGCCGGGAGCGGCCTCGCCTCGCGGCCTTCCTTGAGGGCGTTCAAGGGCTCCTTGGCCAGGAGCAACAGGTAATTAAGTTCCCTGGCAGAGAGGCGCCTGGCCTTGGGCCTCTCCGCCCCGGCGGTCCCGCCGCCAGGCCCTATCTGCCCCTGGGCCATCGCGCCCCCGGGCAGGGCCAGGGCCAGCCCAACCACGACCAGCCACGAAACGGCCAGCCCCGATAAACCCCCCGGGCCCCAGGGGCGCGGGGGGAGCCATGTCACTTTGCTTTTACGCACGCCTAAACCTTTCGGCCAAAAACCCCCCGGGGGCCTTGGCCTAAACGGAAATTATCCGGTCCTCGACCGCCTCCCAGCAGGTCAGCCGGCCGCCCACGAAAACCGCCCCCGTGTCCAGGCCCACCCGGCCGGGGGCGAAATAGGGTTCCCTGACCGGGGTGTGGCCGAAGACCACGGTCTTGCCGAAATCGTAAGCCGACTCCAGGAACTCGTCGCGTATCCACAATAGATCGTCCTCGGCCTGGTCACCCAGCCCGACACCCGGCCTCAGGCCCGCGTGGACGAATATATGGCTTTCCGTCTCGTGGAAGAGCTCCAGGTTTTGGTAAAAATCGATATGGGAGATGGGAAAAGGGGCGTTTTGGCGATAACTGTCTATGGTAAACTCGGATCCATTCGACGTCAGGGACAAATTCTCCTTCCCGCTGATATAATTGAAAAACATCTGCTCGTGGTTGCCCTTAAGCAACACCACCCGCTCCCGCCAGCGGTTCTTCAGCTCCAAAACCTTTTCGACCACCCCGTAACTGTCGAGGCCCCGGTCGATGTAATCCCCAAGGAAGACCAGCTTCTCCTGGTTCGCGGGCCGCCAATCGATCTTGAGCAGGAGCTCTTCCAGTTTGAGGCGACAGCCGTGGATGTCCCCGATGACGAATATCCGGGGATTCTGGCTATTGGCTATCATTTGCAAGTGACACTTTTTCGCCGTCCGCTTCGCCCGCCCGCTTACGGCCAGGCCATTGGGCCCCAGGCCCTGGGGCCTGGGCGCCCGTCCCCGTCGCCGGGCGGGTCCCCCGAATCCCGGGCTCATTGTCCTAAGGGTTGGTCTTCGCCGAATCTACTGAATTCTACATTAATTGCGAGAGAAAATCCATAACCTACGTCAAGTTGTTAAGACTTTCAAACAGCGCCCCAAAAATATCAAAATACCTAACGATTATGGCTTACTTTTAACCAGGCCATACGCAAGGCCACATATCGATAGCGATAATGCCATACCGTTCCACCGCTATGTAAAGTTTTTGCCCTCATTAATCAACCAAGATAGGGATAAATTAGCAATATTTCCCCTCATCAAACAACATTGGTTCAAACCCATACTATCCCACCGGATATCACGCCTAAAATTCAAGCGCTTCCTCGCTTCCGCCCGGTGATTCGACTTTTCTTGCCGAAACTATAGCCCCCACGCGCCACCATGGGTAAAACTCAGGCGCTTCCGCCTGGTTATTCGACTTTTCTTGCCGAATCTATAGCCCCCACGCGCCACCATGGGCAAAACTCAGGCGTTTCCACCCCGTTATGAGATTTTTCTTGCCGAAAGTAGCTTGGATTAAAATCAAAGGTGGGAAAAAGGGAATCAAACGAGAGATCGTAGCGGTGACGGACAATTTGAAGTTTAGGTTTACAAAAACTGCCTCTGAAGTAAAAAAATCCGCCTTTCTCGGGCATTTTACACCCGAAACTCTCTCTTTACAATTTCGTAGGATTGAAGGGCTTGATACTAACGGGCGTTTGTTACATCAGCCTTTACAAAAAACTTACCTTGGGCACAAGCCTTGACCCACGAATTATAATTATAAGTCGTTTAATTTAAAATCACTTAATTAGGCACTGTTGGATCATTTGAATCTATTCTTGGCCCTCCCTGGGCTATCATTCTTTGGTCATCACTATCGAACAAAAATGTGGTCGTCCTAGCGCCCTTATGGTTAACAGTAAACGAAAATTTAGGTAATTCAGTCGGTTGTCCCAACGTTATCGGACCATAATAAACGTCCCGGTCTATGGTTAGACCACCTATCATAACTAACTCGGTATAATCAGCGCTATAGGTCCCCTTTTCATTTAACACTAAAAATTGAGCTTTAACCACCGAATCACATGCGCTCTTGGCCACAGAATCCATTGCCGATCTACGGTAATTCATATACTTTGGCACTGCAATACAGCCTAATATTCCAACTATTACAACGACAGTAAGTAGTTCTACTAGCGTAAAACCAGTGCGATGTTTTCGCACAGGATAATAAAACATATATCCATCCATAGTAAAGTGAGAGCGACTCACCGGAATGACCCCCCAACCGAAGGGGGGACTTATGTAGCAAAATTTCTGCCAAGCCAACTAGGCCCCTATCGCAAAAAATCCCATTCGTATCATTTTACTCGTCCCTCTCTTTCGCCAGCCCCTCGCGACCGCGGCCGGCCCACGGCAGCCCCCCAAGTTCCCACCACCGGGTCCCTCCAGGTTTCCCGCCATCGTCACTTCCAGTCCCGCCCCGCGGGCGCCCCGCCTGGCCCCCTCCGCTCCGGGCGAATATCGCGCCTGGAAATGCCGCGCGATTTGAGGTAAAATCTGCAAGGCGCCATAAGGGAACCAGGGACCGGCCCACTCGGGCTACCTTCCTACTTTAATTATTATCATTATTTCCAAAATTGCAATACCCCAATGCGGCGTTCCCTTTTCCCTACGCCTTCCCCCCGGTGGTCTGAACGGGCGGTTAACTCAGCGGCTAGAGTGCTGGCTTTACACGCCAGGAGTCAGAGGTTCGAATCCTCTACCGCCTACCATCCCACCGAATGCCAAAAACCCCCACCTTTCGTGAGGTTCTCTCTCCCTTCGGGCCCCTTCACGGCCTTATTCTACCCTTCGCCGCCCTTTCCTTTCAATGCCGTTCATGGCTATTGCATACGCTTGATCCGTCTTTTTTTCGCTTCGGCTATCTTTACCTGTCTTGAAGCTTATTGATAGCACTTTCATACTATATTGGTCCATTTAGCATCCTTCACTGCCATTTATGGGTCTTGCCCGCACTTAAAATTTTTTCGGCGCTATCGTGAGCCCTCCCCGGTCACCGGTTGGTATTCGTTTGCCGGCGGAAAAATCTTAAATCCCTCCCCCCCCAAATAACCCTTAACGGCAGTCGTTAGGCGAAACCCTTTGGCGGGCCCGGCAAATTTCCTTGGTCCTCCGGTTTTGGCGCCGCGAAGGCGGAAAACCACCGGGCCGGGAATTGCCCTGGGGGAAGTTTACAAGTTATCCATTGAAAAGCCCCCGTTCCCCTTTATCTAAGCCGACAATCTGCCGTCCGGGCCGTCTGCCTAACGGAAATTTTTTTGGGCTAGGGCGGCGATACCGCAAGATTCACGAAATCGCTCTTGGTTGTATAGGCGAATATTTTTTTCGTATACTGATTTTGGCGCAGCTAGAGGGTGGGGTAATTCGGGAATAATCCGATGGCTCCACCAATGATCGCACCAATTTAAGCCGATTTGTGAGACGTGATTACTCGACAATTTGTGTTTTTTACAAAAAGGCCTTATATAAAAATTTACATTTAAACTTAAAAATAGTGTTTTTTGACAACCAACGCTTGCCTTGCTGACCGCAATATCCCGACAAATAAATTTTCTTTATCCTGGATAGCCCTATGGGTCGGTGATTACCCAGTCACAAGGTGGGAAGATTATTGCCAAAGCTTTGTCTACCCGGGATGGCGATTCGGGAGCCCGGGTTGGCCGCCGTCTTTGAGAAGCCCTTTTTTACAATTTGCCGGCGTCGGACGTTTAGGGAACGGTAAGTAACAATGGGAAATGGCCGCATTAATTTGTAATTAACAGTCCAGATGGCAATCGAATGATTTTAATTTTGCCAAATATTTGCTTAACAATTTTTTGCCATCTATTTAGCGGTTTATCTCTTGACAGGATCACATAAATTTTATCAACGCAGCTAAACTGGACTTATTGACAACAAATAATTCATTCTTATTGTATTATTCATTGACTCTACTCTAGCATAAGTGACAAAATCTGCAATTATTTAATTATCACGTCATATACGTATGCTAAGAGTTTTATTTTACCGGCATAACGATGAAACTTGAAATTTCGGATTCAACGTCAAAACGGATTTGTGTTATAATATGCCGAATCGATTTGAAATTCCGACGACGCTGGATATGTCGGTGGATCCATTATCGGTAACATACGTTTTTTTAAAGCTAAAATAAAAGTATAATCGAACCAAATTTTCCAAAATTAACTGAAGGCTTGAGTTCTTTCTTATATGAAGCAAAGACTTTTCACCATTATGGAAGTCGCCTTCTTGGTCGTCTTCTTGCTGTTGGCCCTGGGCATAATGGTCACCACCTACAACGCCCATCGGTCCATGGAAGAGTACGCCAATCTTTTGCGGCAGGACATAACGGCGCGGTTGAAAATGGCCGCCACGCATGCGGCCAAGTTGATGGACGAGTCGGATTTGAAGGCCCTGGCCAAACCGGAGGACATGGGGACGGAGCTCTGGGCGGCCAAAAGGGCCTTGCTGATTGATTTCGCCAAGGAATATAACGTCCAGTTCGTCTACTTCGTCCGCTACGTGGGCGATCAGCTCCAATACGTCATAGATAACGATCTCGACCCCGAGACCATGGTCACCCTCGGCATGCCGACCGAGCCCGACGGGTACGTCCATTTGGCCTTCGGGGGCCAGACCGCCGCAACCGACATGGGCAAGTACGCCGGGATATGGGACGGGCTTATGTCCGCCTACAGCCCCGTCTTGGACCCGGGGGGGAAGGTGATCGCCGTCGCCGGGGTGGATATCACCGACTCGGCCATGATCGCCGCCGGGAACCACACAAGGTCGGTCAACCGTTTGATGGTCATCGAGCTGGCCCTGGTCTTGTCCGGGGTGGCCTTTTTGCTGTTTTTTTACCGGCGCCGGGCCAAGGGCTTCATGGCCGCCTACGAGGCCAAGACCCAGTTCCTGTCCATGATGAGCCACGAGATCCGCACGCCCATGAACGCCATCATCGGCATAGCGGACATTTTGTCGAGCGATCCCAAGCTCGAGAGCGGGCCCCGCCAGTACGTGGCCGACATCCAGACCGCGGCCAAGGCCTTGCTGAACATCATCAACGATATTTTGGACCTCTCCAAGCTCGAGCTGGGGAAGATGAGCCTTACGCCGGTCAACTACAATTTCAACCAGGTCATCGCCAACCTCATGACCATGGCCAAATTTTTGGCAGCCGAAAAAAACGTTAACGTGGTTTTGGAGAACTCCGTGACCCAGCGCCTCTACCTTTACGGGGACGACGTGAGGCTGCGGCAGGTCCTCCTGAATATCTTGGGGAACGCCATAAAGTTCACCCAAAACGGCACGGTCACCCTCAGGGTAACCGACACGGGCCCGAAATTGATCTTCGACATCATCGATACCGGCATCGGCATCAAAAAAGAAGACCTGCCCTTCCTGTTCCAGGCCTTCAAGCAGGTCGATACGGACAAAAACCGCCACATCAAGGGGACCGGCCTGGGGCTTTCGGTCAGCAAATATCTGGTCGAGCTCATGGACGGCCAAATCGACGTCGCGAGCGAGTACGGCAAGGGCAGCTGCTTCACGGTCACCATCCCCAAGGTCGAGGGCGAGAAGCCCGCTTTGTCCAAAAAACCCAAGGCCAACCTGAACTACGGCGGCTCGGTCAACGTTTTGGTGGTGGACGATAACGAGCTCAACCTGACCGTCGCCTCCGGGCTCCTGCGCATCCACGGCATCAAGGCCGACAAGGCCTCAAGCGGCAGCCAGGCCCTGGAGATGGTGGGCCGCAACGATTACAAGCTGATTTTCATGGACCAGATGATGCCGGAGATGGACGGCCTGGAGACCACGGCCAACATAAGGGCCATGGGCGGCCGCCTGGCCGACATACCCATCATCGCCCTCACGGCCAACGCCATGGCCGGGGCCAAGGAAACCCTGATGGCCGGCGGCATGAGCGATTTCCTGACCAAACCCATCCAGCGAGACGAGCTCTCGACCATCCTGTCCAAATGGATCCCCGGCGGCCAAAGCGACGCCTGACGTTTTGCCCTCTTTTCCCGCCCTTACGCCGCCAAGCCCTCCCCTGCCCGCATAAACGCCCCGTCCGGTGTATAATGGGCCAGATTTATGGCGTCAGCGGAGGTCGTCCATGCTCAGGATAGAAAACCTGGCCAAAAGTTTTGGCCCCACCCAGGCCCTCCGGGGCCTTAGCCTTACGGTGGGGCGGGGCGAGCTCTTCGCCTTCCTGGGCCCGAACGGGGCCGGCAAGACCACGACCATCCGCATCCTGAACGGCCTCTCCAGGCTCGATTCCGGGAAGGCCATGATCGACGGCCTCGACATTGGCGCCAAACCCCTGGCCGTCAAGCGCCAGTGCGGCCTGGTGGCCCAGCACACCAACCTCGACGGCGAGCTGACCGTCTGGGAGAACCTGGACCTGCACGGCCGCCTGTACGGCCTGGGGCGCTCGGAGAGGCGCCGCCGGGCCCAGGAGCACCTGGATTACGTGGAGATGGCCGATCGGGCCAAAAGCCAGGTCAAGACCCTCTCGGGCGGCCTGAAGCGAAGGCTCATGATCGCGAGGGCCCTCATGCACGGCCCCAACCTGCTTTTCCTGGACGAGCCCACCGTGGGCCTGGACCCGGCCATCCGGCGCCGCATCTGGGCCCTGATAAAAAAAATCAACCAGGACGGGGTCACGGTCTTCCTGACCACCCACTACATCGAGGAGGCGGAGTTCCTGGCCTTCCGGGTCGGCTTCATAAACGAGGGCCGGCTGGTGGCCGACGGGCCGCCCCAGGCCATCATGGACGATCTGGGCCAATGGGCGGTCGATACCTACGGCCCAGGGGGCCACGCCACCAGCTTTTTCGCCGAGCGCTCCGATGCCGGCTCGTTCATCCAGTCCCAGGGCCTGGCCTGCTCCGTCCGCCGGGTTAACCTCGAGGACGCCTTCCTCTCGCTGACCGGCCGGAGGCTCCCATGACCGCCCTCCTGGCCGTCTACCTGCGGGAGATGCTTATTTTGAGGCGAAGGCTGGGAAGGCAGATCCTGGCCATGGGCGTCTCGCCCCTCCTCTACGTCCTGACCTTCGGCCTGGCCCTGGGCGGGTCGGTCCAGGTCGCGGGGCGCGGCTACCTCGAGTTTTTGATCCCGGGCCTCGCCGCCATGAGCAGCATGACCCAGGCCTTCGCCATGGCCGGCGAGATAAACGTGGCCCGGTTCTACCTCCGGGTCTTCGAGGAGTTCCAGGCCGCCCCCATACCCAGGATTTCCTACGTTCTGGGCGAGACCCTGGCCGGCCTGACCCGGGCCATGCTGGCCATCGCCATCGTCCTGGCCCTGGGCTACCTTTTCGGGGTGAGGCTCTATTACGGCCCCGCCTTCTGGGCCGCCCTGGCCCTGAACGCCTTCGCCTTCGCCTCCCTTGCCGTGGCCATGGCCATGCTCGTAAAAACCCATGCCGACCAGGCCCTCCTGAATAATTTCATCATCACCCCCATGGCCTTCCTGGGCGGGACGTTTTTCCCCCTGGAGAGCCTCCCCGGCTGGGCCAGGGGCGCCCTGAACCTCCTGCCACTCTCCCACGCCTCCAAGGCCGCCAGGAACGCCGCCTTCGGCCTGGGGACCCCCCTCCATTCCTACGCCTACCTGGCCCTGGCGGGCCTGGCCTTCCTCCTCTTGGCCATCTGGGCCGTTTCCAAGGCCCGCGACTGAATCCCGGCCCCCAAGGCCAAAAGGGCGGGACCGACCCGAATGGGTTGGCCCCGCCCTTTTTTTCGTTGACCGGGGCGGGTTAATGGCGTACATTTTAAGGGTATTTTGGCCCCGTCGGCCGGGGCCGGTGGAAGCGATTTTATTTGCGCGCCAAGGTTTTTGCGTTTGATCCCAATCGGGGCCCGTCACCTGGCGTCGAAAATTATTTACCGATTCTTAATCGAGGAATTTTATGCGCGGAAAACTACTTATTCTCGTTACGTTTAGCATGGTTATCGTATTCGCCACCTGCGGCCTTGCCTTGGCCCAGGCCAATAAAAAAGCAAAGGTGGTTGCCATCGGCAAGCACGAGGACGGCATCATCTGCCAATACATTGCCTCGGAAAAGAAGGATGTCCCGGACGTCGTGAGCGTCAGGATGGACACCCAAACCTTCAATTTTTACAACGGCCTGCAAATCGGGGAGCAGTACGACCAGCTGGGCAACCTTCCCGTGGGCTCGCCCATCAAGTTCGATTTCTCGGTCCTGGAACCCGTTGGCGAGCCTGAGGTCCTCTCGGCCGCCCCCAAGACCAACGTGGTCATCCATAAGCTGCACGGCGCGGGCGATCCCGACCCGTCCCTCTGCGAGGCCATGGGCGATTAACCCCCAAAAGGCTTTGCCCTTACGCCGGGCCTAGATATACCCGGCGTAGAGGCTTAGGATCCAGTTAAGGACCTCGGACTCGAGCTTGGCGAAGTCCATGTCCCGCTGCCTGGGCCTGGGCAGGCTGATTTTCAAATCCTGTGAGATACGGCCGTTCTCCAGGAGAATGACCCTGTCGGCCAGCGTGATGGCCTCGGCCACGTCATGGGTCACCAAAAGGGCCGTAAAGCCACGGCTGGCCCACACCCTTTCCACCAGGGCCTGCATCCCTATCCTGGTCAGGGCGTCCAGGGCGCCCATGGGCTCGTCCAGCAGCAACAGTTTGGGGGAGTGGGCCAGGGCCCTGGCCAGGGCCACCCTTTGCCTCTGGCCGCCCGAGAGCGTCCTGGGCCAGTCGCCCTGCCGGAGCCCCAGACCCACGTCCCCCAAGGCTGTCATGGCCACCCGTCGCCAGTCCCCGGCGAGGCCCAGGCCGACGTTTTCCAAAACGGTTTTCCAGGGCAGTAGCCTGTCCTCCTGGAACATGATCCTGGTGTCCGGGTTCAGATCCGACCGGGGCTCCCCGTCGACCGAAACGCTCCCCTCGTCCGGGGCCTCAAGGCACCCCAGAAGCCTCAGCAGGGTCGTCTTGCCGCAGCCGCTGCGGCCGACCACCGCCGTGAACTCCCCCGCCTTAAGCTCGAAGCTGAGCCCGTTCAGGACGGAGGTCTGGCCGTAGGCCTTGGACAGCCCCTCGGTCCTTACCCCCGCTCCCCCGCCAGGGCCTTTAATGTCATATTCCATGCTTTGCCCTTTCGCGGCTCCCGCCGGGGGCCAGCCCCGGCGCCCGCCGGGGCCTGGGCCTAAAATTACGGGTCATTCTGGGTTAGCGAAATTTCCCGGGGAAATGCGCGGTTAGGCGGCCAGCCCGCCCGGATAAATGGGTTCGGGCGATTAGAAACGATAAGCCGTAAGCTTCCGCTAGGCCGCGTTGACCGCCCGCCAGGATAAAAAGCGCCTCTCCAGGGCCCTGGCCACCACGTCGGCCAGCTTGCCCAAAAAGGCGTATATGAGGATGGTCAGGACAATGACGTCCGTTTGCATCATCTCCCTCGCGTTTGAGGCCATGTAGCCCAGGCCGCTGGAGGCGGCTATGGTCTCGGCCACGATCAGGGTCATCCACATGACGCCAAGGGAGAACCTGACCCCGACAAGGATCGACGGGAGGGCCCCGGGCAAGATGACGTGCCGCCAAAGGGCCAGGCGATCCAGGCCGTAGACCCTGGCCATGCTTATCAGGTTAAGGTCGACCGAGCGGATGCCGTGGAAGGTGTTCAGGTAGATGGGAAAGGTCACCCCGCAGACGATCAGGAAAACCTTGGCCTTCTCCCCTATGCCGAACCAAATGATGACCAGCGGAAGGAGGGCCAGATTGGGGATCGTTCGGACCATCTGAAGGGTGGTATCCAGTAGCGTCTCCATGAAGCGCCAGGTGGCCGTGACCAAGCCGAGGGTGAGGCCGATGCTCCCGCCGATCAGGAAACCCAGGCCGGCCCTCGCGCAGCTGACCTTCACGTTCTCAAGGAGCTCGCCGTTCATGAGGAGCCGCACGAAAGCCCGGAAAACGTTCAGGGGGGAGGGCAGGATCCTGGGGTTTATCCAGCCCATGTTCGCGGCTATCTGCCAGTAGACGATCAAGACGATCGGGAGAAGCCAGGGCGTTAGCCGCTTCCTGAACTTTTTGAGTATCAAGCCGCCCCCGGGGTTTACCCGGGGGGGCTTTGGCTGGGGGTTACCGGTCATGGCCAGGGTTCTTACTTTCCGGCCCAAACCGGGACGTCGCTGACCTTTATGGCCTTGGGCAGAAGCTTTTCGGTCACGAAAATGTCGGCGATTTTCTGCTCCTCGGCCAGGGCCACGGAATCGACCGGGGCCACGGCGTAGCTACGCCTGCTGTTGCCCAGTTTAACGATTTCCTTGTCAAGGCCGACCAGCGGGGCCTGGACGTCGGCGGCCGCGTCGGGGTTGGCCTTAACCCACTGGCCGATCTTGGTCAGCTCCTCGGCTATGGTCTGGGCGATCTCGGGGTTCCCCGCGAGGAAAGTGGTCGAGATGGGATAAAACCTCGTGTAGGTGACCCCGGTGGTCGAGCCGTCGTCTATCTTCCTCGCCCCGGACTGGATCTCCACCGTCGCCAGGAACGGGTCCCAGGTGGCCCAGGCGTCTATGGCCCCGGACTCGAAGGCCGTCCTGGCGTCGGCGGGCTGGAGATACGATATCGCCACGTCCTTGTCGAAAACGAGCCCGGCCTGCCCCAGGGCCTGGACCGTCAGGTAATGGGCGCCCGAGGCCTTGGCCACGGCCAGTTTCTTGCCCTTAAGGTCCTTGGTCGTCTTGATGGGGGAATCCTTGGCCACCACTATGCCTTCCGCCGTGGGCGAGGGCTTTTCCTGCAGGAAATAGGTATACTCCGTCCCCGCCGACTGGGCGAACAGCGGCACCGTGTCGGCCACGTCCGCCGAGAGGTCCAGGGCCCCGACGTTCAGGGCCTCGACCATGGGGAGGCCCGAGGTGAACTCGTTCCATTCCACGGTCACCCCCTTGGGCCCGAGGACCTTTTCCAGGGTGCCCTGCCCCTTCAAAAGGATCAAAAGGGTGGACGACTTTTGGTAGCCGATGCGAACCTTCTTGTCCTGGGCCTCCGAGGGCTTGCCAAAAACCAAGCCCAGGGAAATCAAAAACGCCAAAACAGATACGAAAAATAACCTTGTTTTCATCATGTCCTCCGAAAAAGTGATAAAAAAATTATCCATAATATACAAATCGTAAATTATCTTATATAAGCAGACAAAAACACTTTTCACCTGCCAATATATGCTATCTTACGACATGCCTAACCCTGGACCCAGGCCCCCGCCCTCCCGGCCGGGGGCCCTTTCGCCCCCAAGCCCACTGGCAATAAAAAAAGGCCGCGAAACCCTTAGGTCTCGCGGCCTTCAATATCTTGATCGGCCAATGGCTTAAATCGTTTTTTTTTAACGGGCCCGCGAAAGAACGCCTTGGTTTTTCGCGGCCGGCTTGGGAACCTTACTCGCTAACGCCCAACCAATCGGCTTAACCCCGGGACGCTTCGCGCCGCCGGTGGGGATTTGGCCTGGACGACTTGACATTGGGACTATGTTAACTTCAAAAAAAGCGAACGTCAACAAAAATCCGCCACGTCGCCCCCGCCCTTGGCCAAGGTTTCCGCCCGCCCCCGGGGCGAAAGCGTAAACCTTATTTTCATGGGGGGGGCTTGCGGGCCACGGTCACTCCAGCTCCAGGGACCGCCCCAGCTCCAGGGCGGCCAGGTTCACCTCCCGCCCCCGCTTGGATAGTTCCGTCACCGCCTGCCGGAGGCAGTCGAAAGGCAGGAAATCCAAGAGCTTGGCGATGTGGCCCAGGGCGACCATGTTGGCGGCCTGTTCCGTCCCCAGGGACTCGATGGCAATCCGCCTCGCCGGCAAGGCCAACTGGTGGGTCAGGCCCTCGGTGGGCTCAACGAGGTCGCTATCGTAGAGGGTGAGCCCGTTCAGGGCCATGCCCCTGAAGCGCTCGTAGGCGGCCTGGGAGAGGGCCAGGAAAACGTCGGCCCTTTCGACCACGGGGCTATCGATCTCGCCGTCCGATATGACCAGCTGGCTCCTGACGTACCCGCCCCTGGTCTCGGTCCCGTGGCTGATAAGCATGGTGGCCTCAAGGCCGCCGTGGACGGCGGCGAGGCCCAGGGAACGGCCGGCCAGGACCACCCCCTGGCCCCCGAAACCGCTGATTAAAATCTCCCGCCTGAAGCTATTCATTTCTTGGCCCCCTGGCCGGTACCGACCGGATCGGGGCCGTCCCGGTTCAGGTTTTTGGTCCAGTCCTTCAGGCTCTGGGAATAATCGGCCCTGGAGCCCGAGGCGTCGACGTACAGGCCCCTTTTAAGCTTAAGGAAGCCGGGGTCGACCCTCCGGTTCAGCCGCTCGAGATCGGGGTTTTCGGCCCCGGGCTCGAATAGGCCCTTGAACCACGTGATGACCTTGCCCTTGTCCCGCTCCGAGAGGCTGACCGCCCCGAAATGGGTAAGGCAGGGGTAGATGAAATGGACCAGGGAAAAGCCGGGGTTTAGGAGGGCCCGCTTCACGTTTTCCACCGAGGCCTTCCCGTCCAGGCTCAGGTGCCTCGCCAGGAAGGTCGCCCCCGCCGCCTTCAGGATCTCCAAAATATCCAGCTCGGGCCCCAGCCAGCCCGTCTCCCCCAGGCCGTAGGGGCTGCTGTCGGTGACCGACCCGGGCGGGGTGGTCAGCCCGAACTGCCCGCCCGTGGACTGGTAGCCGAAATTGTCGGCGACTATGACCGTCATGTCCAGGTTTCGCCTCGCGCAGTGCAGGAGGTGCTTAAGCCCTATGCCGAAGGCGTCCCCGTCCCCCACGGTCAGGACGATTTTTTTCTCCCTGGGGAGGGCCATCCTGAGGCCCGCGGCCAGGGCGTAGACCCGGCCGTGGGTCCCGGCGAAATTGTCGCCCTTCCAGGTGTTAAACGTCTGCCGCCCGGCGCAACCTATGCCCGTCCCCCAGACGACGTCATGGACATTGAGCCCCAGCTCGTCCATGGCCAAAAGGACCCGCTTGTGGACCTGCCCCAGGCCGCAGCCCGAACAGGCCGTGCTGGGGATCTTTTTTGGCCTTAAATATTTCTCCGAAAGCTTATCCATCGCGGCCCCCTGGCCCCTCCCTTACGGCCGGCCCTGGCCGGGCCCCCGTTCGCCTTGCCACAAAATAACCCGACCCTCACCAGGCCTCCCGGACGTTCTTTATCGGCCGGGGCCTCCCGCCGCCGAACAGCGATCGGGCGATCTCCAATAGTTCCGAGACCGTGGGCAGTTCCCCGCAGCGGCCGAGGAAATGCACCCTCCCGCCCGAGGCCCTCTGGACTTCCCTGACCAGCTGGCCGTCGTGGTTCAATTCCACCACCAGGTGGATCTTGTCCTTCTTGAAGAGGGCGTCCTGGAAAGGCCACAGCGATTTCAGGCTTATGGCCCCGACCCTCAGGCCCTTGGCCCGGCCCTCCTTGACCGCCTTGCGGACGACCCTGGACGGGCTCCCGTAGCTGACCAGCACCACCGGCGGATCGTCCTCCATGCGGGTCAAGACGCTCCGGTCGATCAGCTGGCGATTGTTCCTGATTTTGTAAATCAGCCGGTACGAGTGCTTCATCTGGGCCTCGATCTCCTCGGTGTCGTAGCCCTCCTCCGTGGGCGTCCAGTCGGAACAGGCCCCGCCCGTCCCCCTCCCCAAAACCACCGGCGGGATGTCGATCCCGTCGCTCCGTGGGTAGAAATCCGGCCCCTGGTGGGCCTTACGCTTTGGCAGGGGCAAACCGAGCCTCTCGAGCTCGAAGGCGTCCTCCGGGACCTCGAAGGCCTCCCAGCCATCGGTGACCAACTGGTCGGCCAGAACGGTGACCGGGGTCCTGAACCTTTCCGCCAGCCGGAAGGCCTCGATGGTCAGCTCGAAGGCGTCCCGGACCCCCTCCGGGGCCAAAACGATGGTCTCGAAATTGCCCCCGTGGGTCGGGTACCGCGACAGATAGAATTCCCCCTGGCCCGGGGCCCCGGTGATGCCGCTGACCGGCCCCACCCTCTGGGCGTTCAGGATGACCACGGGGATCTCGCTCCCGATGGCCCAGCCGTAAGGATCGGCGTAGAGGACGTAGCCCGGCCCGGAGGTCGAGGTCATGGCCCTCATCCCGCCCATGGCCGCCCCCACGGCCATGTGGAAGGCGGCCGTCTCGTCCTCGGCCTGGAGGTAATAACCCCCGGCCATGGGCAGCCTCCTGGACATGTTCTCGGCGATCTCGGTCGCCGGGGTGATGGGATAGCCGCTGTAGAAATTAAGGCCGGCCAAAATGGCCGCTTCCGTGATGGCGGCGTTCCCGGTATCGAAGACTTTTCTCATGACCCCACCGCGAAATTAACCCTGACGTCAACGGACGAAAATTTTGAGCCCCCACAGGGGCTTACAGCCACTCGCCTCACTAAACCGACCTCGTGATTTCCAGGCAGAAATCGGGGCAGACCATGTAGCAACCCCGGCAACCCAAACAGTCATCCGGGCGGGCCACCACCGGCGGCCGGTAACCCTTGGCGTTATGGGCGGCCCCTGGATCGAACACGTCCTTCGGGCAGGCCTCCAGGCAATAGCCGCAGGCCTTGCAGGCGTCAAAATCAAGCTCTATGGAAAAAGCCTCTTTCATCCCTATTCCTTCAGCCCATGGCCTTTTTCGGCCAGGGCCAGATACAAGTCCACCAGCTTCAGGCGCTGGATCTTACCGCTGGGCCCCTTCGGGAGATCGAGCCCAAAATAAAAACGCTTGGGGATTTTGTACGGGCTTAAATGCCTCTCGCAAACTTCCTTCAGGACCGGAAACGTAATCGACTGCCCGGGAGCGAGGTTTAAGAAGGCGACGATCTCCTCCCCGTAAAGCCGGTGCGGCACCCCGACGCAGGCCGCCGATTCCACCCCGGGGATTTTATACAGCACCTCGTCGATCTCCTGGGGCGAAATCATCTCCCCGGCCCGGTTTATCAGCTCCTTGACCCGGCCCGTCAAAAATAGGTACCCGTCACCGTCGAGCTTGCCCAAATCCCCGGTCATGAACCACCCGCCCACGAAGGCCTCCCCGGTCGCCTTGCCGTCCCGCCAATAACCCGTGAACACGCTATCGCCCCTAATGCCCACCTGCCCGACCTCGCCAATCCCGGCCCGGCCGGACCCTTTAAACACGGCCACCTCAAGCCCGAAGGGAATCCCGGCCGAGCCCGCCTTTCTCCTCCCCGGTGGCAAGGGGTTGGAGGTCACCTGGCTCGCCGCCTCGGTGATGCCGTAAGACTCGATGACCGGAAGCCCGAGCTTCCTTTCGTATTCTTGCGACACCGCCACGGGCAAGGCCGACGAGGCCGAGCGGATGAACCTAAGGCTCCCCAACCGTTTTTTGCCCTCGCTTGCGGCCTTCCCCTTCCCCGTCGGGCGGTCCGGCAGCCCCTGGGCCAAAAGGATCGAGAGGATCGTGGGGACGGCGCTAACCCAAGTGACCCGGCACCGCTCCACCCAGTCCCAAAAACGGCTGGCGCTGAACCTCCCGGGCATGACCACCTGGCAGCCAACGTACAGCGGGGCCAGCAAGGTCACGACCAAACCGTTAACGTGGTTGAGGACCAGCACGCAAAGCGCCTTGTCTTCACCCGTGAGCCCGTGGGCCCTCTCGACGTTCCGGCATTCGGCCAACAAATTCCCGTGGCTCAGCATGACCCCCTTGGGCTTGCCGGTCGTCCCGGAGGTGTAGAGGATGATGGCCAAATCATCCGGCACGGGTGGATCGTCCGCCGCCAATGGCCCCCCTAACCACGGCGCGTCCTTAAGCCTTAACAATTCCAGGCCGGCCTCCCCAACCCCGGGGTCCCCAACCCCGGGGTCCCCAAGGCTTTGGGCCTCGAGTTTTATGCCCACCTTCCCGGCGAAGCCTATCCCGCCCCCTTCCCCGGCGTCGCGGGCGGCTAATTTTTCCGTGATTTCCCCGGCCAGGCCCTGGCTTACCAAAAGGCCCCTGGCCAACGAATGCCTCAAAATATGGGCCATCTCGGGCCCGCTGGCCCCGTGGGACACCGGCACGGCCACGAGGCCCGCCCCGAGCAAGGACAGTATGGCCGCGGACAGGGCCACCCCGTTGGGCCCGGCCACCAGGACCCTGTCGCCCCTGGCCAGGCCGTTCTGGGCCAAAACCTCCCCGACGCTCCCGGCAATCCCGGCCAACCCCGCGAAACTCATGGCCAGGCCCGTGTCGGGCTCCGAGAGAAATATTCCCTCGCCCCCGTCCCGCGCCCTGACCCTTATCAAATCCCCTATGTGGCTTAATTCGGTAACCATTTCCAACGCCCCGCCATAACCTTTGGCAGATTCGCATGCCTTGAACGATAGACAAAAGAGCCAGGCCCGAGGTTTTTGGGGACAAAAACCTTAATGGCCTGGCGTTTTTCGCCTCAACCCTTATCTAGGCGCTGGTTTCCCGATACGACCCTTACGGGGGATGGGCCACTTGCGGGCCCGCCGCTTTTGCCATGGCCCGGAAAATACCCGGCCATCCCCTGACGACCGCTCCCATGGGGCACTTTAAAACCGCGTTTCGGGTAAGGGAGCCAATCGATCGGCCCCCTCGCGAGAGGGCCCAAAAACCACCCCCGCCGGTCCCCGGGCGGCAAGCCTTGGCGGGGCGGGGACCATGTGCTCCCCGACCGGCGGCGAATGGCATCGCGATTTAACGAAAGCCACTCTCCCCGATTACGTGCCAGCGGATTTAAAATACTTTAGCCGCGGAGGCGGCGTCTGTCAAGCCAATCTTTTCACGGAAAGACCATCTTATGGAGCATAAATTACCGTTAAGTCGCAAAATTACGCTACCATACGCTAATCTTAAATCCCGTCTTGACCCAATCTGGGTCTGTCGAAATTATCGGCCGGGCGAAATTATCGGCCATGCGAAACCACCGGCCATGCGAAACTACCGCACCCGCGAAATTATCCTCACCTTGGTCGATTCCCTATCCAGGGCGCCCACAAAACCCCAAATGCCGCCTGGGACCTACCCCCGGCGGGATACGCGGGCGACAAAAAAATCCCTGCCCCCGCCTGTGAACCTAAGAATACAACCTTGACTTAGGTGACCGTTTTCTGTACATTTTACTGAACCAAGCACCAGGCCGCGTCTCATCCATTTTCGTAACCATTCCGCAAGGAAAAGCGATTATGTCTCAGCGAAACCAATATCACGCCCCGGCTGGCGATATAATTCGCTGCCCCTCATGCGGCAAACTCGTACAACTCCCGGCCCTGGACTGCCCCTATTGCCGGGTCGATTTAAAGGAAGCCACCGCCCCCAAAAAACCCAGGGTCGGTTTTTTTCGCTACTTATTTAGCGCGATAACGATTCTTTTATTCCTCGCCATCGCCGGTTGGTTGATCCACAAGGCCATCTACGGCGGCCCCATCGTCCCGCCATTCTTGCAAGACGTCATCCCTCACCAAGTAACCGATTTGATAAACAAATTCATGAAGCTTTTTAAGTAACTAGGCTTTAAACGCTAACCTTTTCACCTTATTATTAACCATAAGTTATCCCATTAAGGTACCGTCGCAAGACTTTTGACCGCCATCCGCCAAGGCCTGATTCATTCGCGATTAGGGCTTTTTTTCGCCCTCGTAAACCACATAACTTCCTTAATAGCCTAATAATATTTAACTTGCCGCTCATCAGGCTTCGTTAATTTACCGAGATCACGATAATTTTCTTGCAGTATATTTTACTTGCCAATCGCAACATACTATAATCATGCTAACTATCTAGTTAATAATCTAGCAAATTAGCGATTTCGACGTTTAATCTTTACGTCACCGTGCCCGCAAAAAATACCCGCTAAATTTTACCTAAGCCGTACTTAGACAATATGGCGTAATTTCTAAAAATTTCTCCTTACGTTCAAAAGCGACGTCCTTCAAAAAATGTCTCGGGTCACGGCGGAAAATCGGGGGCAAGAATTTTGCCATTGGCCAATTTGCTCCCTTAACCACGGGCCATATCCTATCGACCCGCGAAGAGTCCACCATCGGGGATTAACCAAAATAATTTTCTGATAATGGCCCGATAAAATATGCCGTTTTGACCGCTTTGGGCGTTTCCCAGGTTTGAGAAAATTAGCGTCGGGAAATTTACGACGCGCGAATTTGTCCCGGGCGATTCTCATCGAAAGCCTGACCATGATAATTCTCAGTTCCCGTTGGCCGCCCTTTGCCTATCGCTTATTTTTAACTACCTAATTTTTCTAAACTTAATCATTAATCGCTAGCGGGTTACCAAGAAAGTAAAAACGATGCCTGAGACCCTCCGCCTATTTACCGCAATCGAGCTGCCCGATCACGTCATCGCCGCCCTGAGGGAGGTTTCGCCCCATTTCCCGGAGCTGAGGGTCCTGCCCGCGGGGCACGGGAAGCCGCATATCACGTTAAAGTTCATCGGCGACCTCGAAAAGGAACGGCTCCCCGCGCTCGATTCCCTGCTGGCCGGCCTCGGCGGCCCTCCCAGGGAGATCGGGTTTACCGGGCTGGGGGCCTTCCTGCGCCCCAATGGCGCGATCTTCTGGGCGGGGGCAAGGTCAGAGCCGGACCTAAAACCCCTCGTGGCCGAGATGGACGATTCCCTTTTTAACGGGCTTGGTATCGGGAGATCCAAGGGCCCGTTCTTTCCCCACGTCACCCTGGCCAGGACCAAAAGGTACCGGAAAGACTTAAAATTTAAGGCCAAAGAGTATCAAAAGGTCCTAGCCCCTCCCTTTACGGCCACCTCCTTCGGTCTTTACAAAAGCGAGCTCAAACCCACCGGCGCTATCCATACCCTCCTGTTCGAGTATAAATTTTCCGTCGCATCTGAAAAATAAACCCTTACCGGCGAAATAATCGTACCGGCAATGGCAAGGTTTTCATGCGAGGTTAGGATTTTCGCATGAAGTGCGAAGTTAAGCCAATTTTCCCAGTTTTCTCGGCTAACGGTTGATAAAAATGAGAATTTTTAACCGGTAAGCTATAAAAGACTATATATCCCACGGTTTTAACGATTGGCATGGTTTTAGCATAATATGTATTGATCATCCATGAGAAAGTAACCAAACCCAAGCCGCCAAAACCTTTCCCGTGAAAGGTTTAAGGTTAGCCAAACTCGCCTTTATCCTAACCGTTCGGCGGGACGGCCTAAGTCACGGCTTGGTTCATGCCGTTACCAATTTTCGTAGATATTCGGTCACGTTTTCCCCTGCCCAGGAAGTTTGGGAACGAGGCCTCGGCCGCCTTTGGCGCAACCGCATCCTCACGGGCGCCCGGGCGGCCAATAGTCCATTACGGACAAGGAATGGGTTTAACGCGATGGGGGCGAAATTCCCTGGCGGTGGGTTTTGGGAGCAAAACCTGACCCGGCGCCAAGGTTTTACGCCTTCATCCAAATAATTTTCGACATTAGGGCACTTTTTTTATGCCCTAAGAAGTAACTAGAACCAGCCAGTTAACGAATCGGAGGATCCACATGACTAGCCAATCACCACCGTCGGACGGCCAGGCCTACATCCAGGGACTGCTGGAAAAGGCCAGGAAGGCCCAGAAGCAGTTCGAATCGTTCTCCCAGGAAAACGTGGACAAGGTTTGCAAGGCCATAGGCAAGACCATTTTCGACAACGCGGAGATCCTGGCCCAGGAGGCCGTGAACGAGACCGGCATGGGCGACGTTGCCAGCAAGATCCGTAAGCAGCGCACGATCTCCATGAGCCACTGGGACTACATCAAGGACAAGAAAAGCGTGGGCGTGATCGAGGACGACCCCGCCTCCAGGGTGACCGTCTACGCGAAGCCCATCGGGGTCATCGCCTGCATCACCCCCACCACCAACCCGACGTCCACGGCCTGCGGGAACGGCATGTACGCCATCAAGAGCCGTAACGCCATCATCGTCGCCCCCCACCCAAGGGCCAAGAAGGTGACCGCCCACGGCGTGAACCTAATCAGGGAGGCCATAGCCAAGGCCGGGGCGCCCATCGACCTGATGCAGGTCATCGAGGAGCCCACGATTGACCTGACCAAGCAGCTGATGGCCGCCTGTGACTGCACCATCGCGACCGGCGGGCCGGGCATGGTCAAAAGCGCCTACGCCAGCGGCCGCCCCTCCTTCGGGGTCGGCCCCGGCAACTGCCAGTCGATCATGGACCGGGGCTGCCAGGACCTCTACCCGGCCTACGTCGACGGCACGATCCGCTGCCGCACCACCGACCAGGGCATACAGTGTAACGGCGAGCAGACCCTGCACCTGCCGGTTGAGGAAAGGGACGCCGTCCTGGCCGAGTTCCAGAAGCAGGATTGCTACGTCCTTCACGACGAGGCCATCATCGACAAGATCCGGAAGCTCCTTTTCTCCCCCGAGGGCGCCATAAACCTCAAAGTGATAGGGCTCTTCCCATACAAGGTCGCCAAAGAGGTCGGCTTGGATATCCCCGAGTCCACCAAAATCCTGCTCGTCAAGGGCAAGGGCACCCTGCCCGGCGAGATCCTCTGCCGGGAGAAACTCTGCCCCATCGTCACCTTCCTGACCTGGGACAAGTTCGAGGAAGGCGTGCAAAACGGCCTCACGAACCTGTCCCACGAGGGCGCCGGCCACTCGTCGGTCGTTTTCAGCCGCGACCCGGCCCACATCGATCTGGTCGCCAAGACCTGGCCCGTCTCCCGCCTCTCCGTTAACGTCGCCAACATGCTGGCGGGCGGGAACTCCCCCATAGTCGGCTTCCCCCCGACCATGAGCCTTGGCTGCGGCTCCTGGGGCAACAACAGCCTCTCGGAAAACGTCACCTACCGCCACCTGATGAACACGACCAAGGTGGCCAAGCCCCTGGACGGCGCGCCAACCTTTGACCCGGAGAAGGTCTGGGCCTAAAAACACCCCTCCCCCGGGACCCGAGACGGCCCCGGGATAACGCTTAGGGCCCACGGGCGGCTAACCTGCCGCCCGTGGGCCTTTTTTTGGCTACCCCCTGCCTCGGTAACCGTTCGCGAGGCCCCTTAGGCCCTGCCGCGATTACCCCCGGCCGGGGTAGCTTTGTGTGGCGTGATGGCCCGGATTGTGGCTAAGTATTGATGTAAATTCCATATTCCCTCCATAATTTCTTGCATAAAACTCTGGTATAATTTAAGCATGGTCAGCGGCGGCCCGGAAATCAACCGGGGCCCGCCTGGCCCGAAGGGGGGACGATTTTGGTTTTGGGGTTTGGGATCGAGGTCCGATGGCCGAGGTAGGGAAAAAAGTTAAAAAAATCACGCTCCGGGGGCTAGCCAGGGTCGCCGCCAAGACGGCGATTGGGCTGGGCCTTTTCGGGGTGATTTTTTTGGCCGTGGGCTTTATCTTGGCCACGCCGCCCCGTTACGACGGGTTCGCCGTCTCGCCGGTCCTTTTGGGCGCCGACGGGGAGCCCCTATACGTGGGCATATCCGCGGACCAGGAGTTGGCCATCCCCTTATCCCTTGACCGGATGGGGGAGATATTTCCCAGGATAGCCGTGGCCGTGGAGGACAAGCGCTTTTTCTCGCATCCGGGGGTGGATCCCCTGGCCCTGGCCAGGGCCGCCTTCCAGAATATCAAAAACCGGAGGGTAATCTCGGGGGCCTCGACCATAACCGTCCAGCTGGTGCGGCTCTCGCAGCCCAGGCCCAGAAACCTTTGGTCCAAGATGGTCGAGTTTTTCCAGGCCCTGCGGCTTGAGCGCGAGCTCGGCAAAGACGAGATTTTGACCGTATATTTAAACCGGGCCCCCTTCGGCGGGAACGTGAGGGGTGTCGGGGCCGCGGCGGCCATCTATTTCGGTAAAAGCCCGGCCGATTTGACCCTTGGCGAGAGCGCCGTGCTTGTCGCCCTCCTTAGGGGTCCATCGATCTACAGGCCGGATCGCTGGCCGGGGAGGGCCAAGGTCAGAAGGGACATGGTCCTGTCCATACTGAGGGGAAAGGGCGCGATAAGCGAGGGGGACGAGCGAAGGGCCCGCCTGGAGCCCGTGACCGGGAAGAGGTTCTCGCCGCCCAGGAAGGCGCCCCACCTCGCGGCCTATTTGCTCGACCCGGCCGAATCGCCGCGCTGGCGCTGGGGGGCGGAGGGCTACGCCGGGGTGCCGACCTCGGTTGACCCCGCGCTCCAGGAAAACCTGGAAAAGAGGCTCCTCGTCGCCCTGGGACCCTTCCCCGGGGAGGTGAACGGGGCCGGGATACTGGTCTCCAACCGTACCGGGAGGGTCTTGGCCTACGTGGGCGGGGTGAGACGCGAGGGCCCGACCTTTCACGTCGATAACGCCCGCTCGAGGCGCTCGCCCGGCTCGACCCTAAAGCCCTTCGTCTACCTGGCCGCCTTCGCCGACGGCAAGCTTGGCCCCTCCTCGCTTCTGGCCGACAGCCCCCTGGGGCTGGGGGGCGACGCCCCCAGGAACTTCGACGGGGAATACCGGGGCCCCGTGGCCGCCGGCGTGGCCCTCTCCGAGTCGCTAAACGTCCCTGCCGTGAGGGTCCTTAGGCTGATCGGGGAGGAGAGGGCCCTGGAGGTCCTAAGGGAGGCCGGTTTCACCGTCCCCGAGGGCCGCGCCTTCGGGGATTCGCTGGTATTGGGCGGGATGGAGACCTCCATGCTGGAACTGGCGGGGGCCTACGCCACCCTGGCCCGAGGGGGCGAGGCCGTGCGGCCTGGCTTTGATCCCGGGGGCCATTACCTGGGACCCAGGATATTTTCCGGCGAGGCCGTTTGGCTCATAAACGAGAGCCTTTTGTCCCCGCGCCTTCTGGGCCCCGGCCTTTCCGGAGAGTCCCTGGCCATAAAAAGCGGGACCTCCATTAGCCTCCGGGACGCCTGGCTGGCCGCCTACGACCCGGCCCACACCCTGGTCCTATGGCTGGGGGATCCCTCGGGCCGCTCCCACAAGGGCCTCACCGGGCTGGCCAGCTTGTCCGCGGCAGGCGTCCAGTTTATGCACGACCTTGGCCCAAGGCCGCTTTGGCCCGATCCGCCCGACGGCCTTGAGCGTTTCCGGGCCTGTCCCGTCTCCGGGGAGCCGGCCTCGCCCTTCTGCCCCGGCTCCAGGTGGGCCTGGAGGATAAAAAGCCTGGCCAAAAGCCACCCCTGCCGCCTCCACCTTAGGCGCAACGGGCAGACGGTGACCGCCTGGCCCCCCGAGCTCTCCCGCCTCACCCGCGGCCCCGGGCATTTCCCCGTCCGGCCCGGCCCTGGCCCCCAGGTGGTCTCGCCCAAGCCAGGGGCCCAGGTGGTCATGGACGGCCAAAACCCCCACCTCCAGCTCAAAAGCGAGGGCGCCGTAGGCCTGGTCCACTGGTACCTGGACGACCGCTTCGTCGGGACGGCCGATAAACGGGCCACGATCACGATTGAGCCGGGCCCCGGTCCCCACAAGGTCAGCCTCATGGACTCCCTGAACATGACGGCCAGGAGCGAGTTTACGGTTGTCGAAAAGGACTCCCCCAAAGTCGCCGACAAAGATACGCCCCTACCAATCATTGACTAGATTTTAACTCCTTTGTAATCCTTAAGGTATTTTAACGAGCCACTGAACTGATTTAAATAGTGATCTCTTGACACATTGAATAGCCTATTAATTACCGAAAAATATTAACTAAATTTAATCATCTCCATACAATTTAAATAATGGCCTAAGTCCTCGCTTATCATCGTCCAGGCGGCAAGAAGGTAGCCCATATCACTTCCAAGGCCCTGGGGCTTTTGCCCCTGTTTTCCCGGCCGTGGCGTTTTTCTCTCAGGCATCGGGCCCCCTGGCTTGCGGCGTTTGGCCATTTCCGATGAAAAAGCTCCCCTTGGGGCACCGAGGGGGCGCCCCAAGGGGAGTCGCAAGGTGGCTCGGAAGGGGCCCGGAGGGGCGCCCGGGGTATGGCATGGGCGAAAAGGGCCTTGATACCCTTTTCGTCGGGGTTCCCCAAAACGGGCTGCCCCTGCGGCTTAAAATCGAAAGCTTGCCGGGCGCGGGCGGGCTTTCGACGCTCCCTGGAAAAATCGCCGCCATTACGCCTTCCGGGTTCAAGCCATGGGAGTAACTATCGGGATTAATTGGCCTTTGCCCCAAGCGCTATTTTTCTTCCCTGGCTCATGCCATCCATTAACGGTGCCCATTAACGGTTGCAAGCGCCAGGTTGCGGGGCGCCGGTTATTTGAAAGTTATAGATTTGCATGGTCGTCATATGGCAATTATTATTTCCATACGGAACCAAACGTATAACCATATCGAATTTTATCGGCGTACCACTTTCAATACTACTTAGATTGATAGAATCAGGTATATTTTGTTCATCTATTTCGATATTAAATCTACCTACGGAATTACGTATAGCAATTAAATAAGAACCACCTTCCGATTCTTCAGAGCCACAAAAAAAGCTTTCCTGGTTACCGGCACCGTAAAAGGCATCCGATTGAGCGTAAACAGGGACGGAAACTACGCCTACGACGATAAATGTCAGTACGATCAAAAGTAACGTTTTCATATTAGCCGCCTCACATGGTTAGAAAGATATCGATGCGCCCTCCGCGCGACAGCGCGGCGCCTATTGGTCGCCCCATTTGGGAATCGATTTAACCCATGGCCTTACGCGCGCGGGACTCCCGGCCACTCCCGAAGCCGCCCTTTGGCCAAAGCCTTGTCTCATCCCGGTTAAGGGGATTACTTTCAATAATCTCGCACGGTTAACCGGTTGGCAGGTATGGCTAACCCGCCGGTTCAATAAATTCCTTGATGGACCCCACGGTTCTGCGCATTGGTATGATAACCGGAAATAATCTCAGAAACTAGACCATTTTGGCCTGGATCTCTCAAGCCAAAATAGGTCACCCCGATATCGCCGCCTCTCAATCAAAAGGGCCCCAAAATGGGCTCCGGACCCCCGGCGAAACGATCACGCCGGCCTAAAACTTCCTGAATTATCAAGTGACAACCGGTAAGATAAACCCATGATTTGCCATAAACATTTTCTTGACGTAACAAATCCACCTAGCCATTCTTGCCGTTATTTAAGCCAAATGACACCTTTTTACGCCTTAAAACTTTGACGCTTAAAATGTTCCAACCTCTGGGAAAGGCCACTTGCCAAGTTCACGACAAACCAAGCCGTCTAAATATCGACAAAATGGCCAGCCAATGACGCAATCGGTCTCTGGCCTAAGTCCCCCTCCTCCGTTTCCCTACATTACTTGGTTAAACAAAGACGAGGCATCCAATTGACCATGAATAATAACCCGCTTCAAAACCCGCCTTACACAATAACGCCGAAAGCCGCGGATTTCTTGCCGAAAATCGTCGAATCCGCAACCAAGCTCGAATTAGGAACGGGATTATCCCGGGACACAAAACCCCACGGGGAAACCCGCATGAAGGCCATTCACTCGTCCCTTGCCATCGTGGGCAACGGCCTTTCCCTTGACGACGTAAAGGCCGTGATCGATGGAAGGTTGGTCAGTTGAAAGCATGAGGATATCCAAGAAGTTAAGAACGCCTATGAAGCTTGTGACAAGCTCATGATATACGATCCGTATACCATCGAAGGCTTCCTTAAAGCGCACAATCTGACGCTGGACCTTCTCATAACAAAGTCGGGCAGATTCCGTAGCGGTGACGTCGGCCTTTTTGATGGCGCAAAGGTCATTCATATAGGCGCCAGTCCGATGTTCGTTGCCAAACTGGTTGTAGATCTGTTCCAATGGGCGCAAGATACCGCATTGCACCCCATTATCAAAAGCCCCGCGCTGCATTATGAAATCGTAATCATCCCTTCGCCGACGGTAACGGGCGTATGGCTCGTCTGTGGCAATCACTCACGCTCGCCAAATGGAACCCTCTTTTTGAGTGGATACCGATGGCATCGGCCTTGCACGAAAACAGGCCGGGGATATTACCAGGCTATCGCTGATGCCAAGAAATCCAACGATAGCGCCGTATTCATCGAGTTCACGCTGTCGGCGGTTGTTGGCACCATAAAGGCGCAGGAAAAGCACCAAGTCGAGCGCCAAGATAAGCACCAAGTCGTCTTCCCCGATACCCACCTAGCGATATCAAAAGCCCTCAAAACAGCTAACCTCTCACGCAAAGAGATTATCGCCCGAATCGGTATGTGCGGAGATAGTCGCTCTTTCAATCGAAACGTCGCTCCGTTATTGTCAAATGGGCTAATAGAAATGACGGTGCCGGACAAACCGAATAGTAGGCTCCAGAAATATCGGCTTACGGACATAGGAAAAACACAAATCATTGGTGATGCCTAACCCCGGTAATTCCCAACTTCAAGTGACCCAAAATCCACCCTTGAATCCCTCGGTCATGGCGAGCGGGAATCCGTGAAGGCCATGATCCCCTGTCTCAAAAACCGCCTTCAAATTATTTTCCCCCGGGCGTGGGGGATCCAAACAAATGCAACCCAATCGGTCCAATGAAACGCAACTTTTTGGGGACCAATCAAGATATGATACTGGCGGCTTTGGGGAAAATGCCGGCAAAGTCTTGCCGGTTTTTATCGTAGCGGCTGACCGATCCTCGTTAGCTTGCGAACAAGCTCTTTCCTCGCAGAAATCCCAAATGACATCCACTTCAAGGCAGGAAACAAGAACCACTTCGAGACTTATATCCCCTTAAGCAATCCCGTACCGATTTTGGCAGTGGGGTACATCGATACACGCATCAAAAACCCTGACTGGCCAATAGCCTCGATATTATCCACGCCTATAAGATTGCCAAACTATTGATTAAGATTTACCTCCGGGGTAACGGGCATTTTTCATGTTTACCCAAAGATAATTTTGGACAGCTCACAGGGTGAAAAAGTTAAATAATATCTAGCCAATAGATTTTGTTCTCGTCGGAAGAAACTGTCTGACGAAAGGACAAACCCAATTAGATAGTTGTCCATGCTATATCAATTAATAATTTGACAAAGAAAGCTATTGACTAGCAATATCATACCTGTTAGAATTTCCTAAAACCATGAAGGTTAGCTTCCTTGTCCACACTTGCTTTGTATCTGGTGTTTAGCCAAGGAGTGTCTCTAGACCAAACTACTACCCAAAATCACTGAACTGACATAATAAATCTATTAAACATTATTTTAAACATCTTTAAGTTATCTCTTCAATTATTTTATTATTTTATATTTATTTTAAGCTATGAAAGCTATATTTACCTAAAAGTAAATATAGCTTTTTTATTATAATTAAAATAATAATTAAGAATTCTATTATACAGTATTAATATGTCATACATTTTCAAAGCGCATAAAGACATCAAATATAGTAGAGGTATAAACAATATGAGCCGTTCCAATAGGCTCAGAGCTTCCAATTCAACCGTTTAAACGCTAAGCCGCGAGAGCGACGGGTAAGGTCAGAAGTCATGCCCAAAACTTGGCGTTAATGGCTATTCATAAACATATAGCATTATTGTCAGAAAAAATGAATTTATATTGACAATAAAAATAAATAATGATTAACAAAACATATATAT
>JAITKA010000176.1 GCA_031278635.1 Deltaproteobacteria bacterium
CCTTATTGCCGCCATGGTTTACCTTGAATCGAAAGAAGCCAAACGAATCCCCGATAACGCCCGCCTTATCGCGGTAGTCCCCTTTAAGGGTCATCGGCCTTCCAAGGGCTGGCTGGATATCCACCGGGAGGTGTCGGAAAAGGCCGACGAGGTCATAACGGTCGCGAACAAATTCTCCCCCGGCGCCTATCCGGAACGGAACCGGTTGATGGTTGACCGCTCCAGCCGGCTTATTCGCCACCGCGCCGGCATGACCGGGGGCACGGCCCACACGGTCAATTATGCGGCAAACAAAGGCCTAAAAATTATCGATTTGGCCGGGTTGATACCGAAAGGGAGCTGATTTTCCTTCCGACCCGGGGTCATCCCTGGATGACGAAAGGGCGCAAATCACGATTGATAAGCCACGGCCGGTTTTCGCCGCCGGCGATCCTGGCCATCAAGCCCCCATGGGGCAAGGCTGAGGAAGAAGGGGTCACATTCGGTTGCGTTATCTTATCAAATCCTTTGGGTCAAAGCCATTGGGCGACTTGTCGCCTTCACGGGTAAGGAATTTCGTCGACCGTCCCGTTTTGATGGCGGCCATGCGGGCCGGCCGGATTAAAGGCATCCATCGCCTACGCCGATAATAATTATGGGCAAGGGGTTTCGAATTTTAGATCCCTATGCGCAATTTCATTCCCAAAAGGGGTTAGGCGATGATCGTTAACCAGATGACGTTCGGGTTCTTCTCGACGAAACGCGACACCGCCGTCCACGATGGGCTCAGGATCGCGGGAAAGAAGCCGGAAGAGGTCGTAACCGGGGAGACCGCAAGCGAAACGGGGGCGGTTTCCAAAGCCCAGGATTCCGACGGGGCGACCCTGACTTTTTCCGGGGTAATTCAATCCCGGTTGGAGGCCGCTGGCGGGGCCGATTCCGAGGCGGCGGCCACGCTGGCTGACCAACTGAGCCAGGTCGCGTCTTACGTCTCTGACAATTTGGGGAAAAGCGTCGCCATTCAGTTCCAGAATGCCATGCTGAACGCCACGGCCCGAAAGGTCAACGAGGGCTCTTTATCCAACGCCATCGGCTTTTTCTTTAGATCCCTCGAGGGGACCACGGGCGAGACGGCCGATTTCCCGACCAGGTTGAAAAAAACGATACAATATCTGAACGACGCCGGTGACCCGTCCGGCGACGGGGACACGATCAGCCTAACCAAAGCCCTGAACGCCTATTTCGGGCAATTGCCGGCCGGCGGCTCGTCCCGAAAGGACAAGGAATTCAACGAGTCGTTCGATTGGGTAACCGTGGGCGTCCCCACCGACGGGGCCGGGGGCGCGGAATCCGACAAGTTCCTTGTCCTTTCCCTTTCCTCGGGGGACACCGAAAGCGCCAAATCCGGGGCCCTTGGCATGCCCGGGGGCGAAACCCTCAAGGCCGTCGATTGGCTGCTCCAAACGGCCGGAAACGAAAACGCCGCCCGGTTTTTGGAGGAGAATTACCAAAGCGGTGAAGGCTCCTCCGTAGCCACGGCGGTTGCCATTCTGGCCAGGGAAAACGACCTTAAGGCCGCCCACGATTTCGTCCAATACCTAAACGCCAATGTCGCTCCCGGCGTTGACTCCGGGAGCTACGGTTTCGCCGGATGGAATCTCGGCCAGGATTATTCCGCCCCGGGCATTGAAAACCAGGTCGCCGGCGAGCCATCGGAAGGGCCCCTTAGCGGTTTCCGGGTGGGCGACGCCGACGCGGAGGCCAACCATAAGGCCAAGCGGCATCTGGGCCTACTGGCCAATTATGTTTCCACCGACCCCGAGACCGGCGCCACCCATGTCGTGCCCGTCGCCTACGATCTCGACCAATTATTCCTGGACTACGCGAATTCAAAAGCCACGAAATCCATCGACGCCTACGTTTAAGCCATGGGTGCCCTTGGCGCCCAGGATTTGGGATTAATTCAACGGGCCCGCAACCGTTTCCCCGGACGGCGCCGCCGCCGGCGGCGAAGCCGTTCCCGCCTGCCCCGATGCCACTATTTTCTACCCACGAGTCACCACCTTCCAGCTAAACCCTGAATCATGGCCTTGAAAGTTGGGCCTTGGCCCGTTAAGGTGCGCCGTAAGGCGCGCCGTGTCGCAATCCCGGTTTTCTGACCACATTGCCTTGGCATGGTTAAACCAGGTTAGCTCCCGGCCTTACGGCTTATCGCTTCCCTTGGCGCGCTCGGCTTATGATCTTTTCCCATGGGTCATTTCGATTACGCCATGGCAGGGGGCCATGTCCCATGCGGCAAGCCTGAGGGTAAAACGGCCAGGTCGTTACGTATTGGGGATGGATATCGTTCCCGGGCCATAATGGCCCCCCGGATTCCCCCGCCGTAAGGATTGGGGGCCTAGGGCCCCGCCGGATGGCGGGAGGGGGTTACCGAGGCCCTCCGACCCGGTCCAATGGGCAAGGCGTGGCCGCATTGATCGGCAAAAATCCAAGCCAGGTCCCGATTCGCGACGTTTTGTCTCATCTCCTCTGGACAAAACTAAACCTCTGGTGGATAATGAATTGGATTGCTTGGCAATTGACGGAAAAAGTCGCCGGCTTTGCCAAAATTCGTTCGATTCAGTCGCGGTTTTATGGCTCTTCGCGAAAGCAAAGCGATGGATGGCCAAACAAAGCCCCATATTAATTTTTTTGGCCCCCTTCTTCCGACTTGACTCTATCGGGAGGGAATTCCTGGGCGCCCTTTTAGCGGTAGGCGGCGGTTTTTTTGGCTTAGTCGATTGGCGCCAGGGGGGCGAAAAGAGACGGTAAGCCCCGGCGGTCGCCATCTTCCCGACGCGACGGCGGTTACGGGAGTCGGCCCAATTCCTCCCCATGGCCAGTGCCAGGGGTCACCGCGGGGTATTCCGATGATTTACACCTTGACCCTTAACCCGGCCGTGGATTATCTGGTCCACCTGGACGCCTTGACGCCTGGGGCCGTCAACCGCGGCCTTGGCGAGCGAGTCATGTGGGGCGGCAAGGGGATCAATGTCTCGAGGGTCTTAAACGGCCTGGGCTTCGATACCGTGGCCCTGGGGTTCATCGCGGGCTTTACCGGGCAGGCCCTTAAACAGGGCCTTAGGGCCATCGGCATCAGGACCGACTTCATCGAGCTGCAGGAAGGCCTGACCAGGATTAACGTTAAGGTCAGGGCCAAGGAAGGGACGGAGATAAGCGGCTCGGGCCCGGCCGTGAACTCGGAGGCCGTTGAGGCCCTGATAAGCAGGGTGACCGGGCTAAACCAGGGTGACGTCCTGGTCATGGCCGGTAACGTGCCGCCAAACGTGGGCCAGGACATCTACGAGCGGCTCCTGACTTCCCTGAGCGGGCACGGGGTCATGGTGGTCGTGGACGCCTCGGGCGAGGCCCTAAGGCGGGTCCTTAAACACAAACCCTCCCTGGTCAAGCCCACCCTTGCCGACCTTAACGAAATCTGCGGCCAAAACGCCGTGACCGATGGCGAGATAATCGAAAACGCCAAGCGGTTCCAGGCCATGGGGGCCCAAAACGTACTCGTCTCCATGCCCGGCCAGGGTGCCCTCCTGGTCCAGGCCAACGGGCAGACCCACAGGGTCAATTTCCCGCGAGGCCAAATCAAGGGCCTGGCCGGGGCGGCCGATTCCCTGGTCGCCGGCTACCTTTCGGGGCTGATGTGGGATTTCCCGACCGAGAAGGCCTTGGCCCTGGGAGCGGCGGCGGAAAGCGCCACGGCTTTTTCGGAGGGGCTGGCCACGGCCGAGGAAATCGCGGCCGTCTACGCGAGCGCTTATGGCCTGACCTTACCCAAGCCCCGGTGACCGCCACGGGGGTTTGGGTTTGGCCAGGACGCCCGCGATGGGGGGCCCAGGGCCCCCAGGATCCGGCCCGCTAAAAAGAAAACCCGGCCATCAACGCCAAGGGACTTGGTTTTGATGGCCGGGTTGGTTTCCGGCGAGGTCCCCCCGGCTATCGGGGGTATTCGCCACGTTTGGGATCAGGAATCGGCCCCGACGGAGGGAAGGTCCTCGGCGCCGAGTATTTTCTCGCCCGTGGGCTCCGCGGGGTCATGGGTCGGGGAGGGCGCCGGGGTCCCGCCGGTTGCCATGGGCTCACCGTCCTGGGCGCCCTGACCGGACGTATCCGCGGCGTCGGGAGGCGTCTGGTTAGAAGCCTGGGTTGCGGCCTGGTCTTGCCCGGGATCCTCGTCACCGGCGGCCGGGGCGGGGACCCGATCGGCCACGGAGTTTGGGAGCCTAAGCGTGTAATCGCCCAGGTACTTAACGAAAACCGGTTTGAGGCTCGAGTCGTTGGCCTGGTACAGGTTATATTCTTCCGGGCTTACGGCCCCATTATCCTGTATCTCCGCGAGCCTTTTGAGCATGGACTCCTCATCCTCATGCTGGCCTTTCATCACGTAAACGTTAGCCAAGCGCCTAACGACCAAATTCAAGCGCTCATGGGACACATCGGTGACCGAGCTTACGGCCTCGGAGGGGTTTTCGTGACCGTATATGCTGACGAACTTGTCGATGTCCCCTTGGGTCAAAGGGCCCGTCTGGGAGGTTTGCTGAGCCATGACTGGCCAGGCAGAAAAAGTCGCATAAATAACAACAACGCACAATAACTTAAAATAATAATTGTTAAACATATTTGTTCCTCGCACCTATCAAGGAAAAAAATGGCTATTAAAGGAATTAAATATGTTAATAGGATACATTAATTAAACCCTAAAAACATCTAATTAACCAATCGGTTCCGCCTAAACCTTTGGTATTTGTTATTTGATCCAATGAAATAACGCCCTCCTGACGCGAAGCCATCACGGCGATAATAGAAAACTCATGTCCCCTCGCTCTTGGCCAATGGACTATGGCGGCCAACGGAATCGATCTTTCGAAACGACCGGGGCGGCTCAAGCCAACGGGCTAACCAACCCCAGGTTTTCGCTAATAATTATAACAAAAATGCATGGGTGTTACAATTTTTCTTTGGAAAATATTTTAACAAAATTAAATAAAACCATACTTAAAGTCCGTTTTCTGACCCACGATACGGGCGAAAAGAAAATTTTTCTAGTTATAAAAAGTTCATCCATCCCACAAAAAAAACGATCTTTCCACGGCCCCCCACCCATAATCAAAGGCTTACGCGCACAGAAAGTCCATCCCCGGTTGTCTCGCCGGCCCAACGACGCGCCCGGGGAAGCAGTTTGGCCTCCCTTTGTGGCTCGCGGCGGCGCCATGGCCGGGCGTTGGAAGGCCGACCACGGGGCGGCTGGGGCCAAACCGGCTACGTTTATTTTGGGACCGCTGGTGCCACCTGGTCAATCGCGCGGCCGTGGGGCCGCTTGGCGGTTCTTATTGGGACCGTTTTAGACCATAAAACTGTGCGGAAAGGGCGAAATCAGTTGCGGATTTTTGTAGCCTCCTAGGGACGTTACATTTTTTTACCAGCTTTAAACAAGCAATTCAAAAATTATTTACTCCCTAAAACTATCATAAATACATAAATGGTTAACCCGCGGCACCGTTCCCCATTGGGGGGGGACCATTGGGGGGGGACAAAGGGCGCAAGGCAAGCGGCTTAGGGCGCGCTGGCGATTGAATCGGCGGGTCGGTTTAATCGGTGAATCAAGGCTGCGAGGTATATTAAACGGTAAGTACCGTTTATACTTTTGGTTAGGTTCATGTAAACTTATTGTGATAAAATAGGCCTTTGACACAATTTTATCTAGGGTGGTGGGCAAAAAAGTAACGGCAAATCATGCGGGCTAAGGTAGTTTTTTCGTGATATTAAAAATTTTCCGTTGTAAACTCAATACATAAGCGTCTAAATGCTTTATTGCGCCGAGGAAGGTTGAAAAAAAAGGGATTTTATGTTATTTTTATCAATAAGGGGGAGGGCGCTCTTCCCTATTTTTGTCTATATTTTTAGGCAATTCGCTCGTTGATTATTTGCATTAAGACTCAATTATGATAAACACTCTTATCTTTGATCTAGACATGACGCTACTGGATACTTTGGACGCCACCATCATGGGAGCCAACATGATAGCCGATCGTTTTGGGCTGCCGCGCAAAACCGAGGCCGACGTGCTCTCCGACGTGTCCCTGCCAACCAAGGAATTCTGGAAACACCTGTGGGGCGAATTTAAGGAAGAATGGGTGGATTACTTTCAATCCAACGTCGTCCCCATGGTCAACAAACACACGAAACTTTACCCCGAGGGTGAGGATATCCTAAAATCAGCCAAGGCCAAGGGCATTTTGCTCGCCGTGGCCTCAAACCGGGTCAACCCTTGGCATGATTTGGCCGATCTGAACCTGGCCAAGTATTTCGATACCGTCGTCGGCTCCTCGGACGTTCCCAAGCCAAAGCCGGAACCGGACATGCTGGTGGCCATCCTCAAGCAACTGGGGGTCACGGCCCAGGAGGCCATTTACGTCGGGGATACGACCGTGGACATGGGCTGTTCCAAGGCGGCCGGGATCAAGGCTTTGGGGCTGACCCAGAGCGGGGCCACCCCGGAAGCCCTCTACCGGGCCGGGGCCTCTTTCGTTCGCCCGTCCTTGGCCCAAAGCCGGGACATCCTTGGCTGCTAAAAGTTTACCCTAAGGGAGGGGAAATTGGCCCGTTTGGCAGATAGGTCCCCCCCCCGTTGGCGCCGGTGCGCATAACCCCCTTGATTGGCCCATTGGCCCCAGCCGACATTATGCCCGAACCAGAAACGTATCCCGGCCAGCGGCCCGACATAAAGTCCATGTTTTCGGAGATATCGGAGCGCTACGACGCCCTGAACCGATTCATGAGCCTGGGGCGGGACCGCTTTTGGAGGGATTGCCTGAGCAGGCGCCTCTTGGTTTTGGGTGCCCCCGGCAGATTTCTCGATCTGGCCACGGGGACGGGCGATCAAATCCTGTCGATAAAAAAATTCCAGAAAGGTTCCGAGGTTACCGGCCTCGACTTCTCCGGGGCCATGCTCGCCCTGGCCCAGAAAAAATTGCGGGTAGCCTCGGCGGAAGGCTCCCTTGGCGACCCCATGCCGACCCTGGTCCGGGGCGACGCGCTTACGCCGCCGCTTCCGGCCGGGTCCTTCGATTCCGTCACGATCTCGTTCGGCCTCAGAAACATCGCCGAGAAAAAAGCCCTGTACGCTTCGATCCTGCGCCTTTTGAGGCCCGGCGGCCGATTTTTGGCCCTTGAGGTCTTCTTCGATCCCCGCTCGCTTTTGGCCCCCATACACCTCTGGCACCTCAAAACGGTCATCCCGTTCATGGCCGGGCAAATCTTCCAGAGCTCGGGCGAGGCCTACGCTTACCTATGCGACTCGGTGGTTGACTTCCCCCATCCCCACCGGGTTATCGACGATCTCCTGGCTGCCGGTTTCGTCAACCCGGGCTTCCGGGCCTACACGTTCGGCGGGGCCGCCATCATCTGGTGCCATAAGCCCCCCGACGCGTAGGTAAGCCGTTATCGGGCCCATTCCGGCCCGGGCGAACACCTTTCATCGAAAAGTTATCCCTGACGCGGTTTCGGGGCCCCTTTCGGCGGGCCACAAAATCGTGGGACGGGCCCGTTCGGCCGCCGGTGGGTCCAGCGATGCCTTTGGGGGTGCCTTTGTGGGGCCAAAAATGGCCGGTTATTTTTTTTCGGCTTTTCTTTCCCCTAAAACCTTATGGCACTGGACTTTGGTTCTCAAGTGGGCTAAACTGAACCTACTTCCAAAAAAGGAAGGTTCATTGGTCCGGCGGGAGTCAAGAGCCTACGTAGCTCCTACCATATAAGGACAAATGAGATTGTCTATCATAATAACGTCGGTCATAAACAAGACTTCATTTATATAATATATTTTATCGTTTAAATAGATTGGACATTATATAGATTATAAGTAACGCTTAATGCACTGATTCACAAGCCAATATTAAGCTATATGGCTGATTTGTTACGTAAAATTTTGCTTGGGGGATTAATAGATATGTAAATTTTTGAAATACAAGTAATTTAGGCTGTTGACTCTAACGGAAATTGAAATTGATCATTAAAACGTATATTATTTTAATAAATTTTAAGCTTGGTAGTTTTAAATAAAACGTTTTTAAAATTTAGCCGCTGCATAATCAGAAAAATGATTTTATCATGTGTCTGGATTGACCCAGTTAAGCTCTGAAAAGCTCGTTTAACTTGGCCAAACTAGGCACAATTTGAAATAAATTCTCGATTATAGTATAGTGACTATAAGTGCGTCACCTTTGACGGCTTATAAGGTGTGGATATTTTAAGCTCTTTTTAGGGTCATCGGCGATAGTGTCCGGTTTTGAGATATTATAACCATTCCAACTCTACCCCCGGGGAAACGGGGACTTAACTAGGGTTAATTTATGTGCGCAGCAACTTCAGCGAGAAGCCAACCCGAGCTCAACAAAGGCCGGGCAGCCGGACAGGAAGGCAAGTTTTTGACCTTCTCACTAGCCAATGAGGAATACGGCATCGGGATACTTAAGGTTCGGGAAATCATAGGCATGATGCCAATCAGGTCGGTGCCCCAGACGCCGGGGTTCGTCAAGGGGGTCATCAACCTTCGGGGCAAGGTCATCCCGGTCGTCGATTTGCGGCTTAAATTCGCCATGAGCGAGGCCGAGTACACCGAGCGGACCAGCATCATCGTCGTCGACGTGGCCGTAAACCCGGAAAAATTCATCCATATCGGCATCGTGGTTGATTACGTCTCCGAGGTGGTCAACATCAAGGCCGATGACATCGAGGCCGCCCCGGCCTTCGGCTCGAGGCTAAACACGGAGTACATCCTGGGCATGGCGAAAATCGGGAAAGGCGTGAAAATCCTACTCGATATCGACAGGATCCTGGCCGGCGAGGATTTGTCTGGGCTGGGGCTTTTCTAAGCCTTCTCGGCCCAGGGGCCGATCGGTCCCAAAGATTCCCAAACGTATGGTTGGTAAGAGCCTTAACTCAGCCGCCACGAAAAGAAAACCGCTAGGCGGTAGCCTAGCGGTTTTCTGCGATCGTGGGGAAAAAAAACCGCCCGGTAACGGCAACCCCGAGCCCCCGCGGCCGTTTTTTCCGGGAAAGTAGCCCTCACTTCAAAAGGGACATCAGCACCGGGTGGAATTTGGCGCTGGCCGCGCAGACGCTTTCGCTGCGTTCCAGGACGAAGGGCTTGCCCGCCATGTCGGTCACCACGCCACCGGCCTCGGTGACCAAAAGGGACCCGGCGGCCAGATCCCAGGGCATCGGCCCGTACTCGAAATAGCCGTCGGCCCTCCCGGCGGCCACGTAGGCCATGTCCAGGGTGGGGGCCCCGGCCCGCCTCAGATCCCTGACCTTGGGCAGGGTTTTGTTGATGGGCTTTAGGACCTTCTCGTCCCGTTTTTCCGCCTCGAAGGGAAAGCCGACGCAGACCAAAGCCTCCAGGGGGTTGGTCCCGGTGGAGGCCTTTATTTTATCCTCTATGAGGCCCCGGCCCTGGATGTCCTGGCTGGCTTTGGCCCCGCCGCCGTCGGAAGCCCAAAAGGTCTCCCTCAGGACGGGGGCGTAGGTGACCGCGGCCAAGGGCTTGGGCGACCTTCCGGGGATCATCAGGCAACAGGCGACCGAGACGGCGAAGAAAGGGTGGCCCCGGGAAAAGTTGGTCGTGCCGTCCAGGGGATCGAAGTACCAGCGGTAGGGCGATTTGGCCTCCTGGAGCCCGCCCCCCTCGGCAAGGATGGAATGGCCTGGGAAGTGGCGGTTGATGGTTTTTCGGATAATCCCCTCGGTGCCCGCGAAATATTCGGCGACCAGCTCCAGGGTCCCTTTCAACTTGACGTCATAGACTCGGCCGTAGCCTTCCAATAGATGCGTGGCGCCGGCCCTGGCCGCCTCAAAGGCCACTTCCAGTAAGTCTTCTGGCCTCTCCAAAGTGGTAACTTCTATGGATTTCATTGTGGATCACGACTGGGCCGGGGCCCGGGAAAAGAGCGGAACCGCCTGGGATCGGAGGGATCGCCTGGGATCGGGTGGGAACGGCTGCCCGTTTGTTTGGTTTGGTTGTTGGCTTAGGTGCTTGCGGTATGGTTCTTTCGGGCTGAGGTCACTCGTTGGTCACCTGAAACGTGGGGTCGCGCGAGGATTTTTTCTACGAAACCGGTTTCGCTTTTAACGGCGGGCCTTTAACCGGCCAGCCTAAGGCGCATAATAAAGCTATCGGCCCAGGAACGGTCCCGGGTGAACTGGCGTACCTGACCCAAAGGTCTTCGCATGTCAAGCGTTTTTATATTTTCCTCCAACTTGGGAAAATAATCAAGCGTTTTATGTCCCTAGACAAATAAAAGCGTAACATAAGAAACTAGTCAGAAAATCTTGCATATGGTAATATCTTAACTCTGTATTATGGTTCCCCATAGCATATAATTTTCACTTCAACATCATCGTTAGTTTTTTATCAAAATAACCGTTTTTATCAAAATAAGATCTCTAAAGTCTCAAAATGTATCATGGACAAAAAGCCGCAGACGGCAACTTAAAATTTTACTTACGGCAGCTAGCAAGTAGCATTTCATTTTATGACTTGCATTGTTATATATAAAATACTGTTCAGTAATTATTATCTTTTCTATCAAGCAATAAGCGGCTTTCTATATATAAATTTTCTGGTTAAATATAATATTTCTTGATTCTAAAATTTTTATCGCCTAAATTTATTATGCCTAACATTAAATCTTATACACTTATTTATAAAATAAACTCGTTTTTCATTGCCCCCTATGCGGACACAGCCTCGGCGGCGATTTGACATGATCGCGGAAAAAACTAACGGGAAAAATTCCCTCGCCGTATTGACCATGCCGTCCCGCTTCCGGGCGGCCCGGCCTGGGGGGTCCCCCAGGCCGGGGAAAGTCCCGTCGCGACCGCCTGGCCACCGGCCTTTGGGCCTTTGGGGATTCAGAAGTTTTACTTAAGTCCAATAGAGTACATGATCTTGTGATCTTTGGGCTATCGTGGAAAATAGTCGCGAATTATAGTAATATCATGCGGGGGATGAATGCCTCACCGCGATAGATTTTAAAGCCGGGTTAACCCAACGGCCACGGTTTTGGCCCAGGGGCCAAGCCCGGGGGGGTTTTGGCCGCCGGGCGAAATCGACCTTCCTCTTTTGGAGAACTCCATGGCCCATGCCGTCAAGGGCAAATTTTCGGTTGAATACCTACTGAACCTGCTTCTGAAATCCGGGCTAATCGGGCAAGGGCAAACCTTGTCCCTGGCCGAGGATTACGGGACGGCCCTGAAAAACGTCAAGCGGGGCGGGGAGCCCCGCCTGCTGCCCCAGACGGACCCCTTGGATTACGTCGTGAGCTTAAAGCTCCCGCTCATCGGGGCGGCCGACGGGCGGCTGATCGACGACGACGTTTTGGCCCACCTGATGGCCCAGGACAGCGGGCTCCAGTACCTAAGGGTCGAGCAGCGGGAGCTCGACATCGATTACGTCACCAGGCTTTTGCCCCGCTCCTTCGCCTACCGGCACCTCGTGCTGCCCCTGGGCATAGAGGGAAGCGTCCTTAAGGTCGGGGTCCGCCACCCCTTCTACCAGGCGGTCCTGGACGACGTCCGGAGGGTGGCCAACGTAACGACCCAGCCGGTCATCCTGAGCCAGACCAACCTAAGGAGGCTGATAGGCGAGATCTACGCCTTCAACACGTCGGTCAAGGGGGCCACGGGGCTATACGCCGGGGGTTCCGGGGTGGGCCTTGAGGTCTCCAACCTCGAGCAGTTCGTAAAGCTGAAAAACGCCTCGGAAATCTCGGACGATGACCAGCACATCAAAAACCTCGTGGACCTTCTTTTCGGCGAGGCCTTCGATGGCCAGGCTTCCGACATCCACCTTGAGCCCAAAAGGGACCACCTCCTGGTCAGGATGCGCTTTGACGGCATCCTCCACGACATGTACCGGCTGCCGGGGGTCATCCACTCGGCCATCATCTCCCGCATAAAAACCATCTCGAGGCTGGACATCGCCGAGCGCCGTAGGCCCCAGGACGGCCGCATCAAGATCGCCCATAAGGAAAGGGAGGCCGAGATCCGCGTCTCCACCGTGCCCGTGGCCTTCGGGGAAAAGGCCGTCCTTAGGATATTAAACCCCGACGCCATTTTTCTGGACCTGCGGTCGATGTTTTTCAATCCCGCCGATTACGAGAAATGGACCGATTTCTCCTCGAACCCCCATGGCATCATACTGGTCTCCGGGCCCACCGGCAGCGGCAAAACGACCACGCTATACTCGACCCTGAGGCAGCTGGCCACCCCGGAGGTCAACGTCACCACCATCGAGGATCCCATAGAGATGATCCACGAGCAATTTAACCAGATCGCCGTCCAGCCCAAGGTCGGCATCACCTTCGGGGGCATCATCAGGACCATTTTGAGGCAGGACCCGGACATCATCATGGTCGGCGAGATGCGCGACAAGGAAACGGCCGAGAACGCCGTCCAGGCGGCCCTGACCGGGCACCTGGTCCTTTCGACCATCCACACCAACGACGCCCCCTCGGCCGTGACAAGGCTCGTGGAGCTGGGCATGGAGCCTTTCCTGGTCAGCTCCACGGTCATCGGCATCATGGCCCAGCGCTTGGTCAGGCGCATCTGCCCCTACTGCTCGGACGACTACGTCATGACCGAAAAGATGGCCCTGGACCTTGGCTTTATCACCCAGGGGGATCTAAACCTCAAGTACGGCCGGGGCTGCGAGGAGTGCCGCAACACCGGGTACCTCGGCCGCTTGGCCACGGTGGAGGTCCTGCCCTTCTCCCCGGCCCTGAAAACCCTAATCCTGGAGGGAAACCAAAACGCCATGGACCTGAAGAACATGGCCCGGGAGGAGGGCATGACCACCCTCAGGGAAAACGCCCTGGAGCTGATGCTGGCCGGGAAAACCACCATCCAGGAAGTCCTGCGGGTCACGGCGCCCGACTGAGGCCGGGCCCCGGGCCTGGCCCGGGGCGAAAATTTTTTCCCGGTCGAATCGTCTTCACAAAAAGCGAACGGAACAGATGCTCGCGGAATTGAAAGTCACTAACCTCGCCTTGATCCGAAACCTGACCCTCTCATTCGGCCCAGGGGCCAACATCCTGACGGGGGAGACGGGCGCCGGCAAAAGCATCCTGGCCGGGGCCCTGGGCCTGATTCGCGGGGCCAAGGCCTCGGCGGACCTGGTCCGGGCGGGCGAGGAGGAGGCCAGGGTCCAGGCCCTCTTCCAGCTGGAGAGGCCGGACGATTTCCGGCCGCTTTTGACCGAGATGGGCCTTGAGCCGACCGACGAGATCATCATCCAGAGGGTCATCGGGGCCAACGGGCGCTCCAGGATCTACCTGAACGGCTCCTTCATCAACCTTAACAAGCTCGCCGCCATAGGGGAGGAGCTCCTGGCCGTCTCCAGCCAGCACGACCAGCAGAGCCTGGTCCGGGAGGCCAAGCAGCTCGACTTCCTGGACGTCTTTGGTGGCCATCAGGAGCTTCTGGCCAAGATGGGCCAGGCCCACAGGGAGCGCGAGGCCATCGCCTCGGCCATGGCCGACCTGGAAAACGAGGTCGAGCAAGGTACCGAGCGCCGGGAGCTCCTGGAGTACCAGCTAAAGGAGATCGAGGCGGCCGCCCCCCGCGAGGGCGAGGACGAGGAGCTGACGGACCTGAAAATAACCGCCAAGTCGGCGGGCAAGCTCTCCAAGATCCTGGCCGAGGCCATGGAGCTCATAAACGGCGCCAAGGGCGGGGGCCTGGCCTACCAGCTCGACCGCCTGGGCGGCCTGATCTCCCGGGCCTCGGCCCTGGACGAGCGGGCCATAGCCCTCTCTGAGGCGGCGGAGAACGTCTCCACCGCCGTGGCCGACCTCTCGGAGGGCCTCTTCCGCCTGGGGCGGGACCTGGGGCCCGGCCCGGAGGAGCTTGAGGACGTGGACGAGCGCTTAAGCTTGCTGGCCAAGCTTAAGCGGAAATACGGACCCAGCCTCGCCGAGGTCGTGGAGAAGGGCGAGGCCAACAAACAGATCCTGGCCCGCCTCGACTCGGCCTCCTTCGAGCTGGGCAAGCTCTCCAAGGAACACGCCCTGGCCGTGGCCAAAACCCGTGAGGCGGCCCTGGCCCTCAGGGCGGCCAGGGAGAAAGCCGCCCTGTCGCTGGCCAAAAACCTGACCCAGACCCTCAAGGTCCTGGGTTTTCCAAAGCTCACTATGAGGATCGAGGTCTCGCCCCTCGAGGCCCAGGGCAAGGGCCCCGGGGAGGCCGCCGGGTCCAAGGGGGCCGACGCGGTCTCCTTTCTCTTTTGCCCCAACCCCGGCGAGGGCCTCAAGCCCCTCTCCCGGATCGCCTCCGGCGGCGAGCTCTCCCGGATGATGCTGGCCCTCAAGATCGCCCAGGAACCCCGCTCCGATCAAAGCCTCGTTTTCGACGAGATCGATAGCGGCCTCTCCGGCCAGACGGCCGAGGCCGTGGCCCTCAAGATGTCGGAACTCTCCGGCCGGCAACAAATCCTGGTCATCACCCACCTGCCCCAGATGGCCTCCCTCCAGGGGCGCCACTTCCTGGTGGCCAAAAGCCCGGACCAAAGCGGCGACCGGACGGAAACGACCATAACCGAGCTCGACCAGGGCCTAAGGGAATTGGAACTGGCCAGGATGCTCGACGGGGCCCAACCCTCCCCCGAGGCCATGGCCCTCTCCAGGCGCCTTCTCCACCACGGGGCCAAATGAAAAACACCCTCCCCTTGCCCCAGCCCCGGCCGGGGCCATGGGTCGCAAGGAAATATACCCGTGGCGGATTTTAGCGTAATAAAAAAAAGGCCTATCTACGTCTACCTGATGGTCTTGACCTTCGGGCAGGCGGCGGCCTTTTTGGGCTGGAACGCCTTATACACCAACTTCGCCGTTGAGGTGGCCCACCTAACGGGCCAGGAAAACGGCATCATCCAGTCCTTCAGGGAACTTCCCGGCCTGCTCTCCATCGGCGCCGTGGCGCTCCTCCTATTGATGAGCGAGAACACGCTCTGTTCGCTATCCGTGATCGTCTGCGGCCTCGGGGTCATCATCACCGGCTGGTTCCCGACCTTTTGGGGCCAGCTGATCTGGACCTTTACCCTCAGCGCCGGTTTCCACTACTTCGAGGCCATAAACCAAAGCCTTGGCCTTCAGTACTTCACCCTGGAGGAGACCCCCCTTGTCCTGAGCCGCCTCCGGGCGGTCACGGCCATGGGCAGCTTCTCCATGGGCCTGGTCATCGTCCTCCTGGCCGGGCGGCTTGATTACAAGATCCTTTTCGGCCTCGCCGGCTCGGTCGCCCTGCTGGTCGGCATCTGGTCCCTTTTCCACCGCCCCGACCGCACGGGCCTGCCCGTCCAAAAGCGCGGCGTGGTCATTAAGCGCCGTTATTGGCTCTTCTACGTCCTAACAATCCTCTCTGGCGCCAGAAGGCAAATATTTAACGTCTTCGCTATCTTCCTTCTGGTGGCCTATTTCCATTTCTCCCTCTTCCAGATGAGCCTCCTCCTGCTCCTTAACAACCTCATCAACTGGATACTCAATCCCTACATGGGCCTCGCCATAAACGCCGTCGGCGAGCGAAAGCTCCTTACGATCAAATACATAGCCGTCTTTTTCCTCTGCCTGGCCTACACCGCCTGCGACACCGCCGCCCTGGCCGCCGTCCTCTACGTCGTGGACCAAATCTCCTTCTGCTTTACCGTCTCCATCAGGACCTACTTCCAGAAGGTGGCCGACCCCAAGGACATCGCCCCCAGCATGGCCCTGGGGGTCACGGTCAACCACATCGTGGCCGTCATCGTCCCCTTCGTCGGCGGCGCCCTCTGGATGATCGACAGGCGCATCCCCTTCTTCATGGG
>JAITKA010000006.1 GCA_031278635.1 Deltaproteobacteria bacterium
GGGGCCAAAAGGAGTGGGACCGCCAGGATGACAGCTATGGCCAGCGACCTCAGCTTTTGGGTACCGGTGTATAGTTTTGCCTGAAACATGTTACCTCCTCATTTATACCATGTATGGTAACTTTACATGGTATTTAAATAATTAAACTTTACTAAATATGACAGAGGCAGGAAAAAAGTAAAAAACCGACCTAATGTCATAATAAAGTATAATTTATAGTTAATAAATACTTGAACTTTATTGAAAATTAATTATAAATCGTACCATTTGAAGATAAATATGTTTTGAAATAAGTTATTATTTATTAATACTCAGATAAGAACACCAAAATTGGTCCTAAATAGTAGCGTAATAAACGATTTTATCGCTCAAGTTTATGTGGCGTCTTTGGCCCTTCCTTTGGCCCATGGCCTTACCGCCAGGGTTTAACCGCCCCTGCCCAGGGAGGTTGTTTTTGTTAGGTGGTCTAGTTTTGCGTGAGAATCACGTACCGTTTTGGACGTGGTAAATCCGAGAGAATCCATTTGGTTTAGCTACCCCGCATAAAGACTTTCGGTCATGTTAATGATGCTGCCGGGGAACCCGTTTTCCCCCATCTTCCCGGTCCCCAATCTGGGTTTCGCCTTAGAAAAAGCCTGGTTGGTTTAGTTAAGGGAGCGCCCGTTTACTTTGGATCGAGGTTGTTTATTGTCCTTGGTAAGTCAATGACAATGGTTAAACGAGGTCTGGCATGCGATTTAGCGACTTTATCGATTCGGTATGTCAGAGAACAAAAAAAACCGTATCTTCGTAAATCTTTTTCAAGATTTAGAAAGATACGGTTTAAATTTTTAGGAGCTTATTTGTTTGAAATGCTAAAAGATAGCTATAGATAGTCCTATAAGCGCTATATATATATATATATATATATAGAACGGCCCACTTTATTTACATAAAGTGGGTGTTTGTTTGACTTTAGAGTATCATTGGAAGTAACTTTTAACACGTTATAGTCTACTAAAGTCGCCCTTCGGAAGCGAGAGTAGTGGCTGCCGACGGGATAAAGTTGAGGTAATTTGGCATTTAATTTAAATTTATAGTTAGATAGAAACCGTAGAAGTATCAATAGCTTTTTAAAAAATCTAAGTCGTCCACGGTTTAAAATCTAGGTATCAGCGATTAACTCTTGAAAATCATACAAGAATAAAAATGTTAAGTCAATATGGGAAGATAATATTTTTGTCCCAATCTGTATCTTATTGAATTCATGGGACAATTTTTCTTCGTTGGTTTCCTCTTGGTATCGTTGACGACGTAAATATTCGTATATTGCGTGGTTTCTTAGGGCAGGTGATTTTTTACTGTATATTTGATTATGGCCTTTCAAATTTTCCCAAAATAAACCGATAGTTTCGGCTTGGAGAAAAAACCATGGCTTGGCGGTGAGTTTTGATCCCCTGACATGCTCCTTCCCGTAAGGCTTAACCGGGTAGGTCGCCTCGTTTGTCGTTTTATGACAAGGGGTTATTTGGGAAAGCGAAGAGGTTAACCAGCCAGTAAGCCTAAACGGGGTCAGGGGAATGGACATGGTTTCGGTTCGCCGCTGGCCAGGGGTTGACCGTGGCCCGGACGGGCCTAGGGTAGGTCTCCCTCGAAAAGCCTTGATCCCAAGTCGCAAAATGGGGCGGGGCCGCTAGCCTGGGATAGGCGGTCCGGGAGGAAGGGCTCGAGCAAAAACGGGATCATTGTCGTAATGGCCACCCAATTAGTGGCCATCTGGTCGGCTGGCCGCCAAGGGGGACGGGTTATGCTGGATTTGGCTAGATTTGCCTGGCTTAGGCTGGTTTTGACCGGCTTAGGGCCTTTTGTGCGCTTTTTAGTCGTTTTTAGATATTTTTAGACGTTTTTGGTTGTTTTTGGTCGCTGAGTGGCTCCAAACTCGCAAATTTTACTGAATCGAAAACCCCCCGCCTCGGCCTTGGGGTTTTAGCAGCCGCCCGCGAAAGTGAGTTCTGGCTTAAACGGGGGCCAGCGACCGGTAAACGTGACAGGTGAACGTGGGCCGGATTGGCCTGAACCGTACGGCTTTCGTTAAAACCATGACTGGATTCGGCGCTATTTGTGTTCTTATTCTGTGATTGCGGTAATGAAAAGCGGTTAAAAAACTGTAAAACACAAAAATATGCCCTTTCACCAACCTTTCTTTGGGGAAGAGATCGGATGTCTTAAGCCAAAAACCCCTACAAATTCCTATAATATTTCCCTTTTACGCCGACCGGCCGGGAGAGTACGGCCGCGGGATCCCTTGGGGAGCGATCTAGCCAAACCTAGCCATGTGCCAAGCGCAATGCCCCCAAACCCCAAACCCCAACCCCCAATCACAAGGCCCATTCGCCGTTTGGCTTGTGGCGTTTGCCATGGTCAATGGTCCATTGTACATGGTCATTAATTAATGGTACATAGTCATTGATTCTCTATATATTGTCGCTTATCAATGATACATAGTTACTTATCCATGATATATATTCACTAATCAAGATATATGCTCACCGATCCATGGCCCATGCGTGGCCCAAATATCATCAGGCTTGGGTCACAGGGTAAGGAGCTATGGTCAAGGGGCAAGACGCATGGGATAAGGCGTAAGGTGTATGTTGTATATGTATGTGTATATATAAGTATTATGTAAGGTATTGGTAAGGGTATGGGTATGGGACTTGGGGCGGGGGAGTCCAATCGCCCACCCCCCGTTTGGTTTCCCGTAATCCTCCGGAAGGTTTCGGACAGGGTTTCGGCCCTGGACACGTCCGCGAAAAAGGCCCCGCTGCTTCGCCTACTTTTTCCCCATGGCGAATAAGCCTCAATGCATAACGCGTATGGATCACGTGATGACGGCCATGCCCCTAAGGTGGTTCTCGTCCCCCGAGGCGGTCAGCCTTTCGCCGATAACGGTAGCTCAAACCCTTACGGCTTACCGGAAAGCCGGCTACGCCCATGGGCCGGCGAAGTCAAAGGTGGGTATGTTTGGTGGCAAGGCCAGGGTGTTTGGGCAAAGGCTTTTGGTACGTGTGTAAAAAGCGCGGTAAGGTAACATGGGTTGTGACGATAAGGTGATTAATATGACCCCATTGGCTATCTTGGGTGGTTTTTTTGGGTGGTAATAAAATTTATTTCCCCGGAAAAAATTTCGCCGCCACCTGCGGGCGAAATTTACGCTTGAAATTTATCTGTTTCATGGGTATAAGTAAATTCGGTAGACTGTTATGTTGGTTGTTAATTTTTATGCGGTCGGTCGCGGTGACGGTTTGGATCTCCGTCTACCGGCTATACGAACCTTGGTTGTGGTTACGGGTCAGGTTTACGGGATTGGCCAGTATGTTTCTGTCATTCGGTTACCAAAATATGAACCTTGAGCTACGAAGTGCCAAGAAGGAGATATTCGTCGTTGACGACGAGTTCGCCGATCTGGGCATCGAGGAGGACGCCTGCGGCCAGGGGTTCTCCGTCGTCGGGTTTGAGTCCGCCGCCACGATGTTCTCGGCCATTTCCAGGGGCCGGCGGCCGGAGATGATTTTTTTGGACACCGATATGCCCGGGACGGACGGCTTCGAGGCCCTGGAGCAGCTTAAGGCCGGATCCGTTACCAAAAACATCCCTGTGGTCATGGTCACGGCCAAGCACGATCAGGCCAGCGCCCTCGCGGCCCTGAGGGCCGGGGCCGTCGATTACCTGCCCAAGCCCTTTCTGGGGCTCATGCTCCCCGGCCGGGTCGATCTCCACCTCACGATCAAGGAGCAGCGGGAAACCATAGTGGCCCAGGAGCGGAAGATCAAGGAGCAGGCCCGCAAGCTCGCCGAGTGCCGTGACTTCCTGGACGAGGCCGTGAGCCTGAGGACGGGCCAGATGGCCTCCCTCCAGTCGGCCATCCTCCAGGCCGTCTCCGATCTGGTCACCTGGCCCAACGGGGTGGACCGCGAGTCCAGGCGGGACCATGCCAAACTGAGGGTTTTTCTGGAAGCCCTCTACGAGCGGGGCATCGCCCTGGAGGAGGGCGGGGCCTCGGTCGATCGCGATATCATCCTCCAGTCGGCCAGGCTCCACGACGTGGGCAAGCTGGCCATCGAGGGCTCCATCCTCAATAAGCCCGGGAGGCTCACGGCCGAGGAATTCGAGACGGTCAAGCTGCACCCTCTCCTGGGCGTGGACATGCTCGAGGGGGTCCAGGGCTCGAAGGACGTCTACCAGTTCTTGCGGTACGCCAAGGTCTTCGCCGGCACCCACCACGAGAGGTGGGACGGCACCGGCTACCCCCACGGCCTCAAGGGCACCGACATCCCCATGGCCGGGCGGGTCATGGCCATAGCCGACGTCTACGACGGCCTGACCAGGATCAGCCCCTGGAAAAAACCCTTCACCCACGACATGGCCGTACGGACCATAGTCGGCTCCAAGGGGACCCACTTCGACCCGGTTCTGGTCGAGGTCTTCGCCGATGTCGCCGACAGCTTCGGTTCGTATGCCATCTGTTGATTAGCCCATCCCGTTAGCGGGCCAAAAACGCCCCCCAGCCCCCCAGAAGTAACCATGCCCGACAGATCCAGGCTTAGCGTGAAAAACTCCACGATTTTTATCGTGGACGGCAATCCCGCCAACCTTGAGGCGGCCAAATCCTCTTTGCCCAAAAGCTACGAGGTCTTCCTTTTGGGCTCCCCCGACAAGATGTTCAAGCTCATCGAGCGCAAAAAACCCGATTTGATAATAACCGAGATAGAGCTTCCTGGCATTAGCGGTTTCGAGGTAATCAAGATCCTCAAGGCCGACGAGAGGACCAGTTCCATCCCGGTCATCTTCCTTACCGGCAAGACCGACGTCGAGAGCCTGAAGACCTGCCTGGAACTGGGCGGGGCCGACTTCCTTTCCAAACCCATCCAGCCAAAACTCTTCCAGAAAACCATCGAGCTCCGTTTGACCATGGTGGCCCAGGAAAAGAAGGTCAAATCCCAGGCCAAGCTTTTGGCCGACAACCAGGTGGCCCTGGATACCTTCGAGAACGACTTCGAGAACCTCGTCGAGCGCAAGAGCAGGCAGGTCAAGGTCCAGCACGGGGCCATTTTGGACACCGTCTCCAAGCTCGTGGATTACCGGAACCTCGCCAAACCCGGCTCAAGGCAGCGGGATCACCGGGGCCTGGCCGTCATGATCAAGGCCCTCAAGGAGCGGGGCGTCTACCGGGAGCAGATCAAGGACTGGGATCTCGAGGTTTTGCTCCAGTCGGCCAGGCTCCACGACGTGGGCAAGCTGGCCGTCTCCGGCGGCTTACTGGCCAAGCCCGGCAAGCTCACCTCCAGCGAGTACGAGGAGGTAAAAAAGCATCCCACCCTGGGGGTCAGGATTCTGAGCCGCATGGAGGAGCTGGCTTTCGACCATTCCCTTTTGAAATACGCCAAGGTTTTCGCCGAGACCCACCAGGAGAGATGGGACGGTTCCGGCTACCCCTCCGGTTTGTCCGGGGAAGCCATCCCCCTCCCGGGCCGCCTGATGGCCATCAATGCCGTCTACCACGCCCTCACCACCGACAGGCCCTACAAAAAGGCCCTGAGCCATGCCGAGGCGGTCAAGGTCATCATCGAGGGCAAGGGCACCCATTTCGATCCCGTCCTGGTGGACGTCTTCGCCCAGGTGGCCGACGAGTTTAGGTGGGTATCCTCCCCGATGGCCGTCTGAGGACCCCGATTCCGATCCTACCGTGGCCTTTTGGCCGCCTAATGGGCACCTAAAGGACCACTTTTGTTGGGCCTCTGGTGGGTCCCGGTGGGGCTAGGGCCAATCAAGGGACAGCTTGGGGTCTCCGGTGGCCGCCTTTGGGACTAAGGGCTCGCCTAAGGGGCCATTTGGGAGCCTTTGGGAACTTTTGTGGGGGGAGTCCCTAAGGACCCGCCCAGGGGTTTTTTGGGACCGTTTCCCCGCCAGCGATCCATGACCGTTCGCGAGAGAGGCCGGACGAAAACGACACCTTTCGCGGGGGCATTCGCCGGTCGCGGGGATTTTTTTGTGGCGGCAAGATAGTGATAAAATAGTGGCAAGACGGAAGCAATTACGTGGAGAGTTCGCAACTCGATGGTGGCATAATCGTGTCGATATCGTGGTAAGAATTTAATTTTTTAATTTTTTAATTACTTCTTTAATTTCTTTTTTTGGGAAGAGGGGGGACAAATGACGGTTTTGGCAAAAACGACATTGGACAAGGTATTGGACACGCCTTTTTCGGCGGTGATTTCCTTCGGCGACAGTTTTTCCGATAACGGGTTTTTGGGCGGGCATGGGTTTAAGCGTTACACCAATACCTGGACCTGGGCCGAGTACTTATCCCAGATGTTGGGCCTGCCCCACGATTGCTGGGCCTGGGGCGGGGCCATGAGCGACGAGGGCAACGTGGCCCATCCGCCGGGGGTAAGTTGGTCCGGCCTGGCCTGGCAGGTGAGGGAATTCACCGAGGGGCTCGAGGCCGGGGATGACCTCTCCAGGGTTTTGTTCACGGTCTCCTGCGGCTCGAACGATTACAAGGGCGGGCAAAGGTCGGGGGCGGCCGTGGCCGGGAACATCGGGGCGGCCATGGGGGTTTTGGCCAGGGCCGGGGCCAGGCATTTCGTCTACCGGGAATCGAGCGCGGTTTTGCTGGCCCCGGGCTATCTGTCCGGGGAGGGGGTGGCCGAGGCCGAGGGCTGGCGGAAAATGGTAAACGACATCAACGCGGCCACGAGGGAGGTCATCCAGGGGCGATTCGTCGCGGCCAACCCAGGGGTCAGGGTGTATTACCTAAAGTCGGATCCGTTGTTCGAGAGGGTCAGGGGCGGGGAGCCGGGCTATGGGTTCGAGATAGTGGACAAAATGTGGAACGGGACCGCCGAGTACCCGGAACCGCACAAATATTTATGGTGGGATGAGTGGCATCTCATGGGACAGGCTCATCTATTGATAGCCCTTGAGACGGTGGGAATGCTAAAAGAGGCCCTTAAATAAGTCCCTTTCTCCCAAAAATGGTTCGTTTGGGATTAGCGGCCCAAAGGAAACCGGCCCGGGCCAAAGGCCCGGGCCGGGAAGGTGGGGGTTAGGACGAGACGACGTTTTTGGGCTTGCCGTCCAGGAAGGCCTTGATGTTCTCGGTCGCGAGCTCCATGAGCCTTTGGCGGCTTTCCCTGGGGGCCCAGGAGATATGGGGGGTGATGAGGCAGTTCTTGGCCTTGAGGAGGGGGTTGTCCCCCCGGATGGGCTCCTGGTTGACCACGTCCAGGCCGGCCGCGTAGAGTTTCCCGCTATTGAGGGCGGCGGCCAGATCCTCCTCGACGATGAGGGGCCCCCTGGAGTTGTTGATGAGTATGGCCCCGTCCTTCATCTTGGCTATGGTCGTTTTGTTGATGATGCCCCTGGTCTCGGGCAGGAGGGGGCAGTGGAGGGAGACGACGTCCGATTGGGGCAGGAGCTCGTCCAGGGAGGCGTAGCGGGCTATGGCCCGGCCCTCGTCGCTCTGGTGGTCATCGAAGGCCAGGACCTCCATGCCCAGGGCGTTGGCGACCTTGCCGGTGGCCTGGCCGATGCGGCCGAAGCCGATAAGGCCTATGGTCTTGCCGTCGAGCTCGATCAGGGGATAGTCCCAGAAGCTCCAGTCGGGGCTTCGCTCCCAGCGCCCGGAGGCGACGGCCTTGGCGTGATGCCCCACCCGGTAGGCGATCTCCATAAGGAGGGCGATGGCGAACTGGGCCACGGCGGTGGTGCCGTAGGTGGGTATGTTGGTGACTATCACGCCCCTGTCGGCGGCGGCCTTGACGTCGATGCAGTCGTAGCCGGTGGACAAAACGCCGATGTACTTCAGGTTGGGGCACTTGGCCATGGCGTCGGCCCTGACCTGGGCTTTGTTGGAGAGGACTATCTCGGCGTTCCCGATAGTCTCGGCCACTTTCTCGACCGGGGTGCGGTCATGGATCGTCAGATCGCCCAAGGCCTCGATGCCGGCCCAGCTAAGGTCGCCCGGGTTTTCGGCATACCCATCCAAGATTACGATTTTCATAATTCCTCCGTCACGGATAATTCGGTTACAATCTAAAGAAACCATCTAAAATCATACGTTTTGATTCCCATATGACTCTATTCGTTCTATAACGTCTATCTCCGAGATGGGGTAACGTAGTCCCTGGCGTCCTCGCTCCCTGGCACCCTTATCTCCCTGGCCTCCTTTCCCTGGCCCCTTTTGGCGCGAACGCGCCTACCTGGCTTTGGGGGACCGGCCTGGCCTTGGGTCCCCCGCGGGTCACGGATAAATATACCGCGTTTTTCCCGATTTTCATAGCTCCGGCCGGGGGGGCGTCTGGGCGGGGGAGGGGACCAAAGTTGCCTTGGGTGAACGTAAGGCGTACAATGTCCCCGTGCCGGATAAACGGGCTTGGATCATCCCCGCCGCGGTCGCTCGCGACCGGGGCGGGGGGTTTTTTGAGGTGTTCGAAGGGGTGGGCGTTTTGGCTGGCCGCCGCGGGCCCGCGGCGGGCGCGTTTTGGCTTTTCTTTTCTTTCCTTTTATTCCCCGCGGCTTTAAGGGCCGGGGCCCCCATGGCCTATGCCTTGGAACTGGGCCCACAGAGGTTCGCGGCCTCCGGCTTGGCCAGCGTCGAGGCCAGGGTGGTGGCCGTGTCCCCGGGGGAGAGCCTTGACTTGCCAAAGGCCGAGTTTTACTGGCGCGAGAGTCGGGCGACCCTGGGGGGCGGGGACGGGACGGTGGGCCAATACGTGGTCGTGGGGGAGGTGTCCCCCGAGCCGAGGGTGACCGTCCGGGCCGGTGGCTACAGCCGGATCGGGCTCACGGCCAGGCTGACCGACCGCGAGGGGGTCGTCAGCTACGCCCAGGCCGACTTCAACGTCTACGCCCGGGAGGGATCCGTCAGCCCGCCCTCCGGCGACTCGCCCCCGCCCTGGCCTTTTTTCGAGCTAACCTCCGATCAGCCCCTCTACTGGCCCCAAACGGGGCAAACCTTTTTCATCGCCCTGAAAAACCTCGGCTCGGCCCCGGCCCCCCTGTCCGTCTGGGAGGAGGGCCACGGGGGACCCGTGGCCCTCCTGAGCCCGGACGCGGACGGCCGGTATGGCTACGTCCCGCCAAACGATCCCAGGCTCGACAAACTCGGGACCACGGCCAGTAAGCGCCTCGTTTTCGTCCACCCCCTGCCCGGCGGGGGGACGGCCAGCCTCAGCCTGTACGTCCACCGCTCGAGGACGGAAAAACGGAACCGGGGGGCCGGCCTCGCCGTCTTCGCGGCTTGCGTGGCCGGCGCGTCGGGCGTCGGGCTCCATTGGCTGCGAAAGGGGTAAACCGTGACCCTGGGACGACTCCGGCTCATCGTAAGGCACCTCTCGTTCGCCATCCTCATGTACGGCGGCAGGCTGGGCATCCACCTGGGCCCGGCCATCCCCTGCTTCTCCTGCCCCTACGTCTACGGCTGCGGGGGGAACTGCTACCTGATGGGCCTCCAGGGCTACATCGGCCTCGGGCTCACGGCCGGCCAGATCTGGGGCTTCCAGGGCCTGAGGGCCCTCTTTTGGCTCTTCGTGTTCGTTTTCCTGGCCTCGGCCCTGGGGCGCCTCTGGTGCGGCTGGGTCTGCCCCTTCGGCCTCGTTTCCGACTGGCTCACGGCCATAAGGAAGCGCCTGGGGATAACGGGCCTTAACTTCTCCCCCAGGGTCAGGGCCCGCCTCGCCCCCGTGAAATACGTCTTCCTGGCCTACCTGGCCCTGGGCCCGGTCCTCATCAACCTGGGGCTCCTCCACCCCGATTTCTACCTGCCCTTCTGCCAGATCTGCCCGGGAAAATCCCTTCTGCCCCTCTTCGAGGGCGAGACGCGTTACATGTCCCTGGAAATGACCAACGGGGTCACGATCGGCCTCTCGACGGCCCTGATGGTCGTAAGCGGGATCACGGTCGCCGGCATGTTTTTCAAGGAGAGGTTTTTTTGCCACTTCTGCCCCATGCTGGCCCTCTTCCGGCTCCTGGAGCCCCTCTCGGCCTTCCGCCTGGTAAAGCGCCCCAAGCTCTGCCACGGCTGCGGCTCCTGCCGCAGGGTCTGCCCCATGGGCATAGACGGGGTCTGGCACTCCCGGGAGCCCGGCCCCGTGGGGGCCGACGACTGCCTGGGCTGCGCCGAATGCCTCTCCTCTTGCTCGGCCAAAAAGGCCCTGGGCCTGAGGTTCCTGGGCCGGGAGGTGGCCTCCTCGTCCCCGGCCGCCTCCAGGGGGGACAAAAAATTCAAGTGACCGCGTGGCCGTGGGCCCGCGAAAATCCCGTGGCCACGGCCTCGCAATCGGGGTTAGGTAATACGGGCCCGCCGGCCGCCCGGCCGGCGGGGGTTTCAGAGGGTCGCGACTATGGGCAGGAGCATGAAAAAGGCGTCCCTGAGGCGCAGGGGGACCCGGGTGGCCTCGCCCCTCACGGCCGCGGGGTTAAAGCCCCTCGATTCCATGGCCATGGCCAGGCACTCCGAGCGCCTGAAGGCCCGGACCAGCATGGGCAGGGTGAGCTTGGCCGAGAGGGGCCAGGCCCTAACCCCCCTCACGGCGGAGGCCGCCCTGACCAGGTCGTACTCGCTCCTGACCACCGGCAGGAAATGGTAGGCGGCTATCAGGGCGTAGGTGAGCTTGGGCGAGAGCCTCAGCTGCTGCCTCAGGCTCTGGAAAAAGGCCTCCGGCTCCGTGGTCAGGGTAAACAGGAGGGCCAGGCTCCCGAAGGCGAGGACCCTCGTGCCCAGCTGCCAGGCCGTGTCCATGGAGGCCACGGTTATGTAGGCCTGGCCGTAGCTCCCGGCGAATTCCTTGCCGTTGTCGGCGAAAAAATACCCGGTCATGAAAAAGCCGAAGGCGGCCAGGATGAACGGCCCCAGGGTCCAAAGGAACCTCTTGCGGTTCACCCCCCTGGCCGTGACCGTCAAAAGGAGCGCGATCAGGCAGACCATGACGTTCAGCCTGGTGTCGTAGCGCAGGGAGACTATGAGGCCAACCATGAAGATGGCCACGAATTTACAGCTAGGGTTGATACCGCCCATGATAGTATCGCTTCTTTCCCAAAGGGGATAATTTTATGTCGTTCAGTCTTTCATGAGGGATAGGCTTTTGCCCCCGAAGGCGTATATCCTATCGGCGTAAAATTTTGCCAGCCCCAGGTCGTGGGTGGCCATGACCGCGGTCAGGCCCTTTTCCACCTCCGCCTCCAAAAGGGCCATTATGTGGTCGGTGGACCGAAGGTCCTGGGCGTAGGTAGGCTCGTCCAAAAAAAGTATGTCCGCCTTGGCGGCCAGCATGGTCAGGACGGCGAGGCGCCTCTGCTGCCCCTGGCTCAGCTGCCAGGGCGAGCGATCCAGGCTGTCCCCCAGCCCGAACTCCAGGGCCAGCCCCCTTGCCCTTTCGAAAATCCCCGGGTCCATCCCGCCCTCGCCCCCGGCGGCTTTTTTGCCGCCGGGGGCGAGCGAGAGGGCGATCTCGCTTATGACCTTTTGGGTCAGGAACTGGAAGCCGGGGTTTTGGAAGACGAGGCCCACCCGGCCATGGACCTCCAGGCGCCCCTTGACCCTCAAAAAGCCCGACAGGGCCAGGAGAAGGGAGCTCTTGCCGATCCCGCTAGGGCCCATGATGGCCGTTATCGTCCCCCTCCGGGCCGAGAGCGAGACCCTCTCCCAGATAAGCTCCTTCCCCCGCCGCAGGGTGAGGTCCTCGGCCAAAACGGCCGGCGCTTCCCCCCCGCCCGGGTCCAGGGGCCTGGCCCTGGACCCGTGCCTTTGGGGCTCGCCGGGGCCGAATATCCGGAGCCTCTCGAAAATGCCTGGGTTTTCCCTGGCCATCCCGGGGGTAAGGTTAGGGGCGATCTCCCGCCCGTCCCCGTCCAGGAGGATAATCCGGTCAAGCCAGCCCAGCCAGGGCTCGGTCCGGTGGTCGATGACCAATAGGCCCATCTTGCCCCTCGCGAGGGCCTCCAGGGCCCTCGCGATGTCCTGGCCGCTCTCCCTGTCCAGGTTGGCCAGGGGCTCGTCCAGGATGAGGAGCCTCGGCTCGGTCGCCAGGGCCGTGGCCAGGGAGAGCTTCTGCTTCTCCCCGCCCGAGAGGTAGAGGACCTTGCGCCCCCCGAAACCGGGAAGGCCCACGGTCTCCAGGAGCTCCCCGAGCCTCGCCCGGTAATCCCCCCGGTAGGCCACGTTTTCCAGGGCGAAGAGGATCTCGCCCGCCACCGTGTCCATGACGAACTGATCGTCAGGGTTCTGGAAGACGATCGAGACCTCCCTCGCCCGCCTCTCGGGGCTAAGGTCCTTCAGCTCCCCCTCCCGGCACCTGACGGAGCCCACGGAATGGCCGCCGTACTCCGGGTAGAGCCCGGCCAGGAGCAAGGCCAGGGTGCTCTTCCCGCATCCCGAGGGCCCCATCAGGAGGACGGTCTCGCCCTCCCTGAGATCGAGGTTAAGGCCCTCCAAAAGCCAGGGCCCGTCCTCCCGGAAACGGAAGCCCAGGCCCCTCGCCTCCAGGACGGTCCCCGGGGCTGGGGCCAACCCCAGGCCCGGCACGGGCCCCGGCCCCAGGCCCAAGGTCGGCCCCGGCCTGGGGCCGGTTTCCGGGGGCTCGATATAATCTAACCGTTTCATTGGCCCCCCCCGGCCCCATAGGCCTTCGTCAGGCCCGTCCTCTCGAGTCCCGAGGCCAGGGCCCAGCAGACGTAGCCCGCGAAAAAGGCCGAGCTAAGGAGCCTGATCGGCAGCATGACGGCCAAAAACCCAACCGAGAGGAGGCCGAGCCCGCTTATGAAAAAATCTATGAAAAAACTGGCCAGGGCCGCGCCCATGCCGGCCACGGCCATCACCCTGAGGCTATAGTTTCTATAGGATGTGGCCATGAACACCACCTCCGCCCCGAGGCCCTGGACGATGCCCGAGACCAAAACGAGCGGCCCGTACATGCTGCCCATCAGCACCTCCAGCAGGGCGGCCAGGACCTCGGTCACCGTGGCCGCCCCGGGCTTCCGGACGAAATAGGCGATGAAGGTCGCGGCCATGAACCAGATCCCGTAGACTATCTCCTTGGACAACGGGGCCAGGCCGAAGGGCGAGATGAGGGTGGAGAAAAATATGTTCAGGTAAACGGCGGCGAGATATATGACCCCGAAAACGACCGAGACTATGCCGACCAGCACGGCCTCCCGTAGTTTCCAGGCTTTCAGGTTCACGAAAAAGCCAGACACTTTCTTTTTCCTTTCAAAGGTCGCCCCCCCGGCCCCGACGGCCGGCTGGCGCCTTTTGGATATTCCCCCAAGGCGGCCACATGCCTTCCGACCGGGCCTGGCCCGGCCATAAGGCTTCCCGGTTAGGCCCGCCCGACCCGATAGGCCTTGGTCAGTCCCGTCCTCTCGAGTCCCGTCGCGAGGCGCAGGGAGACGAGGCCGCAGAAAAAGGCCGAGCTAAGGAGCCTGATGGGCAGCATGACGGCCAAAAAGCCTATCGAGAGGAGGCCGAAGCCGCTTATGAAAAAATCTATGACGAAACTGGCCAGGCCCGAGCCCATGCCGGCCACGGCCATCACCCCGAGGCCATGGTTTTTGTAGGATGTGGCCATGAATACCACCTCCGCCCCGAGGCCCTGGACCGTGCCCGAGACCAAGACGAGCGGCCCGTACATGTTGCCCATCAGCACCTCGAGGAGGGCGGCCAGGACCTCGGTCACGACCGCCGCCCCCGGTTTCCGGACGAAGTAGGCGATGAAGGTCGAGGCCATGAACCAGATCCCGTATATGGGCTCGTTGGCCAGGGGGGCCAGGCCCAGGGGCGAGACGAGGGTGGATAAAAAAATCCCCAGGTACACGGCCGCCAGATAAATGACCCCGAAGACGACCGAGACTATGCCGACCAGTATGGCCTCCCTGAGCTTCCAGGGCTTAAAGTTCGCGAAAAGGTTCGCCATCGTCTTTCCCCCCGTTTTATTCCTGGGTGGGGCTGCCCACCGAGACGGTGAAATGGAGGGCGTGGTGGCCCACCCGCCCGTGGGCCATGCGCGACACGGACTCCAGGTAATCGAAGACCCTGAGAACCGGGCCTTCCACCCTGGTGGCGTAGTGGACGATCCTGGGCCTCAAACCCGCCCCCTCGGCCAGCCCGAAGGCCTCGGCGATGATCGGCAGGTAATCGGGCACGCCCAGGGGGTAGAGGGCCAGCTTGGCCAGGACCCCGAACCCCATGCCGGCCACCCCTGGCCTGTTGAGCGGGACGTCGTCGGCGACCCCGGGGACGTCGGTATCGTCGTCCCCGGGGCAGCCCAGCATGGCCTGGGCCTCCAGGCACATGTGCAGGCCCTCCCGGTAGGCGTGGGCGAACAGGGCGGACAGGCAGTCGAAAACCTGGCTGAGGCGCCCCCGGTAAAAGGTGCTCAGGGCGTCGGTCCCGGCCCGGATCTTGGATCGGTTAACCTTGGCCAGGCTCCCCAGGATAATATCCGCGTAATTCCCGTCCAGCGGGTAGAGGGAAAAGCGGCACCCGGCCAGGTCCCTGTCCGTGCCGCAACCGGTCCATGGAAAGGCGGTTGGGTCTTTTTGGTCACTTTTAGGCATAAAAAAACTCCTTTTGATGGTGTCAAAAGAAGTGTGCCAGTCGATCGGATATAATATCCCGGATCTTATCGCTTGCACGCTTCCTACGACGGCATTACCCGTATCAGGTTCTTGAGTTTTATCTCAGCCGCGAAAAAGTCGCGGCACCCCAGCGTCAAGGTGCCCGGGCCAAAAGGCCAAGGCTATGTCGTTCGCCCATCCGGGCCCGCCGCCCGGCGAAAATCCCTTTCGGGATTTTTTCGCCCGGCCCAGCCCGGGTCGCTTTAAATTGGCCCGAAAAACCTCAATCGGGACCGGATTTCTTAAATTCGATACTCTTTTCCCTGCTTGTTCGCCATAACCTTAGGCCATGGCGCCAGCGTTAATAACCATCCGTCCATGCGAACCATGCCCATTCGCCCCCCAATCGGGGCCATGACCGCCCCAAGCCTTATGCCCCGGATCGCCTCCGGGCATAAAAAAAGCTTCTTTTGGGCTGCCAAAAGAAGCGCTTCAAAGATCGGTTATAATGTCCCGGATCTTATCGCTTGCACGCTTCCTACGACGGCATTACCCGTATCAGGTTCTTGAGTTTTATCTCAGCCGCGAAAAGAAAGTCGCGGCACCCCAGCGTCAAGGGGCCTGGCCGAAAGGCCAAGGTTATGTCGGATGTAAAAAAGATATCAGATCGGCCTCCCCGCGTCAATAAAAAAATTTTAGCCTTATTTCGCTAAAATGCCCGAAGGTCCCCATCCGGGGGCGGCCTTCGTTTCGATTGAACGGTTTTTGCCCTTTTTGCCAACCAAAGCCCATAAACCGCCCCCGCCGGCCGCCCGGCGGGCCCAAGGAGCCAGGATGGAACATCCCACCAACCCAGCCCCCGATACCGGGCCCCCCGACCCCCGGGCCGAGAGGGCCCGGGCCAGGGCGAGGGATCGGATAGACCGGGAAACGAACGACGCCCTTGCCGCCCTGGCCCAAAGGGACGACTACGGCGAGGCCATCGATTACTTCGCGAACATCCTGAGGCAGGACAACTCCCCCCCGGCCCTGGCCGCGAGGCTGGGCCGGAAGGTGGTGGGCCTCATGTGCCTCCAGGTCCCCCCCGAGCTCTTCGTGGCCCTGGGCCTCCAGCCCCTGCGCCTCTACGGGGGCTCCCTGGGCGCCGCCAAAAGCTCCCCCCCGGGCCTCCCGGCCCTGATGTGCCCCCTCCTCCGCTCCCTTATGGGGGAACTGGTGAAGGAGCCCTCCCTGGGGACCCTCGACTGGGTCATCCCCACCACCTGCGACTGGGTCAGCGGCTTCGAGAGCCTAAGGGAGCTGTGGTTCCACGATACCGGGACCGTCCGCATGGTCGAGCTCCCCAGGCGCAAGGAACACCCCCAGGCGACCGAGCGCTGGCTCTCCGAGGTGAAAGGCCTCTGGGATCACCTAAAAGGCCTCGCGGGCCGCAAGGCCGGCCGAAAGGAACTCCTGTTCGCCCTGGAGGCCCTTGAGGCCGCGCGCGCGGCCCTGGGCCGCCTGACGGCCCTCCGCAGGGCGGGCCAGGTCCCGGCCGTTTACTTCTTCCTTTTTACCCACTCTTTTTTCTTCGATTCCGTCCCCTCCTGGTCAAAGGCCGTCCACGGGGCCGCCGACCACCTCGCCGCCCGGAAGCCCGCCCCCGGCCCCGGCGTCTTCCTGACCGGATCACCCATCGTCTTCCCGAACCTCAAACCCCTTCGCCTCTTCGACGATCTGGGCCTCCCCGTCCTGGGGGACGACATGTGCTCCGGCGAAAGGCTCCTCTTTCGCCACGTGGCCCTTCGGGACACCTCCGAGGCCGGCATCCTGCGGGCCCTTTCCGAGACCACCCACGACGGCTGCCTCTGCCCCGTTTTCGCCGAGAACCGCCGCCGCCTGGGGCCCATAATGGAGGCCAAGGCCGAGGCCGGGGTGAAAGGCGTGGTCTTCCACCTCCTGAAGGGCTGCCACCCCTACGAGATGGATTCCCTGACCCTTGAGCGCGACCTTGCCGAAAACGACACCCGCTTCATCAGGCTCGAGACCGATTACGCCCCCGAGGACGGCGGTAACCTCCTGACGAGGCTCGAGGCCTTCAAATCGACCCTTTAATCGCCAAAAACTAACCCCCGGTCGGGCTTCCCGCCGGACCGTGACCCATAACGATAAGCCTTAAAACCCCCAATCACCCCCACGGGAGCGAAAATGAACCTTAAAGTTGGCCTCGATTTGGGCAGCGCGGCCATAAAAGCCGCCTTCGTCGATTCCGGCGAGATGATCTGGACGGGGGTAACCGCCACCGCCCCCGGCCAGGAGGCCATCGCCCTGAACCTCATCGGCCAGGGCCTCAGGGAACTGGGCCTCCCACCCTCCCAAACCTACCCCGTCGCCTCGACCGGCTACGGCAAAAACCTCTACGCCCCCACGGATCTAAAACTGGACGAGCTCACGGCCAACGCCGCCGGGCTCTTCCGCCTGAGCGACGGCCAGGCCAGGGCGGCCATCAACATCGGCGGCCAGGACATCAAGGCCCTCAAACTCTCCCCCGCCGGCAAGCTGGTCGATTTTCGCATGAACGACAAATGCGCCGCCGGCACCGGCCGCTTTTTCGAGCTGGCGGCCAGGCTCCTGGACACGCCCCTTGACAAATTCCCCGGGCTCTCCCGTGAGCCCGGCCCCGATGTGGCCATAAACAGCACCTGCGTCGTCTTCGCCGAGACCGAGATAATATCCCTCATGTCCAGGGGGGTAAGCCTGGGCCCCATCATAAGGGCCCTCCACGCCTCCGTGGCCAAAAGGGCCGCCGGCCTTTTGGGCCACGCTCCCCCCGGCCCCGTCTGGCTCGACGGCGGCCCGGCCATGAACGGGGGCCTCGCCGAGGCCCTGGGGGACGAGCTCATGGCCGAGGTCAGGGTCGTCCCCAAACCCCAGTTTACCGTGGCCTACGGGGCCGCCCTGGCCCTGGAAGGGTCTTCCTGACCCCCCCCTCCTTTGGGTTAGGCGGGGGGCCTATCCCAAAGGCCCCTCGCGGCCAAATCCCCGCGAGACTTTTCTCCCGGGGGCCGCGGGCGACAGGCTCAAAAATATTTTGGGGAAAAGACTTGCCATGGATCCTTCCGATGGCGTAAACTGTCTTGGCGACACTCAAAAACCTTTAAGTTATCCCTTTCAAGTAAGATTTTATGGTTATCTTTTGAGCCATTTGATTTTATTCTTCATACAAACAGCCTCAAGTATTTTTGAAAAAATCCGAAAAGGACAGAAGAATATGGCCCTTTTCGTATCAATAATTCACCAAGCCCGCAATCGATGAAGTAACCAAGCGTGACCCCTCACCGTACCGGGGTAAAATGGACCATACTTTTGAAAAAGCGCCTCGCGGTACTGGCAGGCTTTTCCCATTAAGCAGGTGATGTCAATGGAAAATAATCCAATCCAGGCAGCCAAGGATTACAAACTGGCCGCCGACAAAGGCGATGCCGACGCTCAGTTTAAATTATCAGAGGCCTACTATTACGGCGAGGGTGTCGAAAGAGACTTCGGACAGTCAGTAAAATACTGTCGCCTGGCAGCCGACCAAGGCCTTGCCATCGCTCAGTGTTGTTTAGGTGCGTGCTACTCTAAAGGCCAAGGCGTAGAAGAAAACATGGCCCAGGCCATTAAATATTTTCGCCTGGCAGCCGATCAAGGCCTTGCCGAAGGTCAGGTTAATTTAGGTACGTGCTACTCTTGGGGCGACGGTGTCGAAAGAGACCTCAGCCAGGCCATTAAATATTGGCGCCTGGCCGCCGACCAGGGCCATGCCGTAGGTCAGCTTTATTTAGGAACGTGCTACTCTTACGGCGACGGTGTCGAAAGAGACCTCAGCCAGGCCGCAAAATACTTTCGCCTGGCCGCCGACCAGGGCAATGCCGATGGTCAGCTTTTTTTAGGCCGTTGCTACTTTGACGGCGAAGGTGTCGAAAAAGACTCCAGTCAGGCAGTGAAATACCTTCGCCTGGCTGCCGACCAGGGCGATTCCGTGGCTCGGTTTGAGTTAGGTTCGCACTTCGTTGACGGCGAAGGTGTCGAAAAAGACCTCAGCCAGGCCGTTAAATACCTTCGCCAGGTCGCCGACCAGGGTCATGCCGACGCTCGGTTTTATTTAGCTCGGGCTTACCATGAAGGCGAAGGTGACGAAATAGATCTCAGCCAGGCAGTGAAATACTATCGCCTGGCCGCCGACCAAGGCCATCCCGGCGCTCAGTTTCGTTTAGGTGGGTTCTACCATAGCGGCCTAGGTGCAATACTGTTCAGTTAAGAAAAAGTGTGATATAATCTCCTCCAGTGGCTTTTCATGGTTTAGTAACCAAGTCACCCACGTGAGGAGGATTTTATGGCTCGTGACAAGAAAAAGCTGGCTAACCAAGTAGATTTTACTCATTTGTTCAGCATAGGTTTTTTTGCCAAGATAGTTCCAAAAACCCTGATAGATGAAGT
>JAITKA010000045.1 GCA_031278635.1 Deltaproteobacteria bacterium
GGTAGTTCCCTAATTTTTTGACGACAAAGATATGACTTTGATAGGCTGTTTTATTGTGTCAACGAACTTTTTTTGTTGTCGTTTAGCTTAATCCGTGATAAAAGGGATTGCCGTGGTAAATCTCTGGTTCTTCGCTTGGCCGGAGGATAGACAGGAAAAGTTTTCCTCTCTGGCAATCCCTTTGTCCACGCATTTTGTCGTAATTTGTCCCCCAAGGCTAAAGATCTCATCTAAATTTATATGACCAGCCGCATCAAACTCTTGCCGGAAAATTTAATCAACCGCATCGCCGCCGGCGAGGTGGTCGAGCGGCCAGCCTCCGTCCTAAAGGAGCTATTGGAAAACAGCCTTGACGCCGGGGCCACCAGGATCGAGGTCGATATCGAGGCCGGCGGCAAAAGGCTCATCAGGGTCTCGGACAACGGCCATGGCCTGAACCGGGAGGAATTATTTTTATGCCTCGAAAGGCACGCCACCAGTAAGCTCGCGCCCGACTCCGATCTATTCGCCATAGGCACGTTGGGTTTTAGGGGCGAGGCCATGCCCTCGATCGCCTCGGTCTCAAGGATGACCGTGACCAGCCAGGAGGAAAACCAACCCGGCCATAGGCTTACGGTCGAGGGCGGGAAGATTCTCGATCTCTCGCCGGCGGCGACCAACCAGGGCACGGTCGTCGAGGTCCGGGACCTGTTTTTTAACGTCCCGGCCAGGCGCAAGTTCCTTAAGACCGAGGCCACGGAAACGGCCCACCTCATCGAGGTTACCCAACGGTACGCCCTGTCCCGGCCCAACCTGAGGCTGCGGCTCAGGGACACCGGCCGGGAGGTCCTGAGCGTGGACGAGCATAACGATATGTCGGCCAGGGCCATGAAGGTTTTGGGCAGGGAGGTGGCCTCCTCGCTTAGGCGTTTCGGGCTGGAAAGGGACGATCTCAAGATCGAGGGCTACCTGTCCGGGCCCGAGGCCTCGAGGGCCAACCCGGGCCTGTTCGTTTTCGTCTCCGGGAGGCCGGTGCGCGACAAGCTGCTTAACAGGGCCATCGTCCAGGGCTACGGGCGGTCCCTGCCCCACGGGCGCTTCCCGTCCGGGGTGGTTTTCATCGATCTCGACCCGGCACGGGTCGACGTGAACGTCCACCCGGCCAAGACCGAGGTCCGTTTCCGGGAGCCCGGCCAAATCTTCGATGCCTTGGCCAAGGCCGTCTCAGGGGCCATAGACGTCTCGCCGCTGGCCGAGCCGCCCAGCCCCGGCCCTGGGCCCTCGGCGGGCCGGGAAATCGCCGTTAGCGACCTCAGGCTCCCCAGGGCGGGCCCCGGCGAGCGGGACCTGGGCCTTACGCGCTTTTCCATGGGCCGGGCCCCCAAGGGCGGCCCCAGGCTCAATCTCACCGGGCCACCGACAACCCCGCCCTGGATGGTGGGGGAAACGGGGCCGTCCGTGGCCTCCCCGGAGCCAAAACCGGCCCCCGTGGCCACGGCGCGGGGGGCAGGGGCGCCCGAGGTGGGCACCGAGCCGGGAGAGAACGCCATCCCCTTGGCCCAGCTCCACGATAGCTATATCCTGGCCCAGGGGCCCTTGGCCCTTTACGTCATCGACCAGCACGCCGCCCACGAGCGGATTCTTTTTAACTCGATGAAACAATCCCTAAGCGACCGGGGCTTACCCTCCCAAAAGCTCCTGCTACCGGAAACCATCGAGCTTAGCCCGCAGGAAAGCCTGGCCGTCGAAAAACTATTAAAACCCCTTCAGCGCCTGGGCTTCATGCCCGAGCCCTTCGGGGAGCGCGCCTGGACCCTACGGGGCATCCCGGCCAAGCTGGGCCTCAAGGAGGCCAAGGACGCCTTCCTTGAGGTAATCGCCTCGGCCAAGAACCGCCTGCGGGACCTCGACGGGGCCGGCCTGGAACGGGTGGTCGAGGAGCTCTCCGACGGCTGGCTTTACGGCCTGGCCTGCAAGGCGGCGGTGAAAGCCGGTGACCGGCTGAGCCACGAGGAAATGGGCCACCTCATAAAATCCCTGGCCAAACTGGGCGCGGGCGGCTATTGCCCCCACGGCCGCCCCACGACGATAGTCCTAAAGCTTTCGGATCTCGAGGCCCGGTTTGGCCGGACCTAAGGACATGACCCTAACGAATCGCTTTCCCGCGGCCCTGGACGCGGCCATTTGAGGCCCCCATGATAGGCATACCCAAAATTCCCTTGGCCCCCCTGATTCTCGCCCTAGCCCTGCTCGCCTGGGCTTTCCCCCAACACGGGCAAGCCCAGGCCCAGGCGGGCCAAGGCGAGGCCCAAGCCCGGACTGGCGAGGGGCCAGGTGAGGTTGCCCAGCGGCGCCCCCTGACCGTTTACACGGCCATGACGGCCACGACCGCCCAGCTCCCCCTCCTTGCGGCCCTTAAGGCCGGCTGGCCGGAAGGCGCCGAGGTCAAGGTCGAGTACTGGAAGAACCTCGAGGATTTAAGGGCCCTGGTCTTGGCCGGCAAGGGGGACGTTTGGGTCGGCCATCTCGAGACCCTCTCCAGGGCCGCGGCCAGGGGGGCCCCGGCCTGCCTTGTGGCCGTCACGGTTTGGAGAAAGTTCTATTTCGTCTCCGCCCCGCTCCCGACGCGCAATGGGCCCAACCGCGCCACGGCCTATCCGGCCGACGTTACCGAGCTCCTCGGTGTCGCGGCCAAAAATTCCATTACCGTCACCTCCAGCCCCCAAAACAGCCCCCAGGCCAACCTTTTGGAAGAGCTTAAGGGTGCCATCGGGGCCTTTCCCACCGACTCCCTCCCGCCCCAGCAGCTAATCCTCGAGCTTGTCAGGGGACAGAGGCAAATAGCCCTCATGCCCGAGCCCATGGCCAGCATGGCCGTCTCAAAGTCCCCCAACCTCAAGATCATCGGCTCCCTGGAGGAGGAGTACTCGAAACACTTCGGCGGCGACGGCCTCATGCCCCAGGCCGGGGTGGCCGTGAACCTGGAACTGGCCTCCAGCCAACCCGGGCTGGTGGCCGACTTGCTGGCCCACATGCTTAAGGCGGCGACCGACCTCGAGGGTAAGCCCGTCTCGGCCAAGGTCGCCCTTTTCCCGCCGGAGGTGGCCCAGGCCGTGGGCCCCGAGGTCCTTTCGGCCTCCCTTAGCCTGGAGCCCCTGATCGTTAAGGCCGCGTCCGAGGTCAAGGACCAGGTCACCGACTTTCTGATTTTGGCGGCCCCGGATCTCTTCGAGCCCGGCAAGGCCTTCCCCCCGAACTTTTACTGGGACATGGCCGGTTCCCAAGGCCAGCCCGGGTCGCCGGCGAGCGATGCCCGGTAGCCACAATAACCCCCCGACCGGCGGGGCCACAAAAAAATGGCCCACCCTGGCCTCTGCCCTGTGCCCCTACCTCGTCTCGCTGGGCCTGTGGGCCGTTTTCCTGCTCGTCGCCAACCTCATAATCGGGCCGGCCCTGGCCCCGGGGCCCCTGTCCGTCCTCAAAACCATAGCCAGGCTGGCCCTCTCCGGGGTCCTTTTCGCCGACATGGCCCAGACGGTTTTCCGGGCCCTCATGGGGGTGCTCCTGGCCAACCTCGTCGGCGGGGTTTTGGGCCTTCTGGCCGGCCGGGCCAGCTGGGCCCTGAAAGTGACCGCCCCGCTGGTGGCCAGCCTCCAGGCCTGCCCGCCCATCGTTTGGGTGACCATAGTCATGGTCTGGGCCGGGACGGGCTCGATGGTCCCCGTGGCCACGGTCTTCGCCGCCACCCTACCCTTCGTCTTCAGTAACGCCGCCCAAGGGGTCATGGGCCTTGAGCCCAGGATACTGGCCATGGGCAAACTATACGGCGTCCCGGCGGCCAGGGTCTGGCGCCTTTTTATCCTGCCGGGGATAGCCCCCTTTTGGCTGGCCGGGCTTTCACCCGTCCTAGCCACGGGCTGGAAGGCCGCGGCCGTGGCCGAGTTCCTAGGCAGCCACGACGGGGTCGGGGCCAAGCTCTATTGGAGCTACCAGGGCCTGCGCATGGAGGAGCTCCAGGCCTGGACCTTGGCCCTCATAATCCTCGGCCTGACCCTGGAAGGGGCGGTAATCACCCCCCTGAGGCGCAAGGCCGCCGGTTTGGCCGCCCGCGGGGCTGAGGCCACATGACCGCGCCAGAGGGCCAGCCGGTTCTCCTGGAGCTCTCCGGCGTCTCCAAAAGCTTCGGGGACCTCCCGGTCATCGCCGAGGCCAACCTAAAGGCCCGGGGCGGCCGCGTCCTGTGCCTCCTCGGGCCCTCCGGCGTCGGCAAAACCACCCTACTTGAGATCATGGCGGGCCTGCTCAGACCGGACTCCGGCCAGGTCACCGCCAATGCCCCGCCCTCGATGCTGTTCCAGGACAATCTCCTCATCCCCTGGCTAAACGCCCTCTCTAACGTCGCCTATATCCTGCCCAAAAGCCTAACCCCGGACGAGGCCAAAAACCGGGCCCTTCGCTGGCTGGGGGCCTTTGGCCTCGACCCGGCCAAATATCCCCGGGCCCTATCCGGGGGCATGAAAAGAAGGCTGGCCCTGGCCAGGGCCCTCGCCGCCGACCGCCCCGTTTTGATCCTGGACGAGCCCTTCGCCTTCCTTGACGACCGCTGGCACGAGCTCATCGCCACTTTGGTGGCGGAACAGGCCCAAAGCGGCCACGCGGTGGTCATCTCCGGCCACTTCGTCCCCGAGCGCCTCTCGGCCCTCCTCCCCGATCGCCTTGACCTGATCGCCGTGCCCAGCCAACCCATCGGCGTCTCGCTCCCCTAGCCCCAATACTGTTCAGTTAAGAATAAGTGTGATATAATCTCCCCCAGTGGCTTTTCATGGTTTAGTAACCAAGTCACCCCCGTGAGGAGGATTTTATGGCTCGTGACAAGAAAAAGCTGGCTAACCAAGTAGATTTTACTCATTTGTTCAGCATAGGTTTTTTTGCCAAGATAGTTCCAAAAACCCTGATAGATGAAGT
>JAITKA010000046.1 GCA_031278635.1 Deltaproteobacteria bacterium
GCGATTTTGAGACAACCCAAACCGGCAAAATAACCATTCGCCTTTGGCCGGGCCATGGCCCGGGGCGAGGCTTGGGCTAGCCCCATGGTAAGGGGGGACAATGACGGGACGTTTTGACCAAAATTGGCCGGCCTGGTTTGTCGCGATTTTGCCTAAAACCTTGCCCTCGAAGCGAGGTTTTTATGCCGTAATTTTTCCGATAGGCTAACGAAGACGCCAACTTAGATTATACGGGGCCAAGGATCGGCCGGCCTAGTTTCCGGCTATTTTTTGACAAAATTTGCCGGCGATTTTGAGACAACCCGTACCGGCAAAAAACCATTCGCCTTTGGCCGGGCCATGGCCCAGGCGAGACTTGGGCTAGCCCCGTGATAAGGCGGGGCAATGACGGGTCGTTTAGACCAAAATTTGACGGCTTGGATTGTCGCGATTTTGCCAAAAAATGGACGGCCTGGTTTGTCGGGATTTGGCCGAAAACCTTGGCCTCGCGGCGAGCCATTTTAAGCCATATTTTTTTCCGATAGGCTAACGAAGACGCCAACTTAGATTATATGGCAAAGGATTGGCCAGCCTGGTTTCCGGCTATTTTTGGACAAGAATTGCCTGCGATTTTGAGACAACCCGTACCGGCAAAATAACCATTCGCCTTTGGCCGGGCCATGGCCCGGGCGAGGCTTGGGCTCGCCCCATGGTAAGGCGGGGCTATGACGGGTCGTTTTGACCAAAATTGGTCGGCCTGGTTTGTCGCGATTTTGCCGAAAACCATGTCCTCACGCCGAGCCATTTTAAGCCATATTTTTTTCCGATAGGCTAACGAAGACGCCAACTTAGATTATATAGGGCAATGGATTGGCCAGCCTGGTTTCCGGCTATTTTTGGACAAAAATTGCCAGCGATTTTGAGACAACCCATACCGGCAAAATAACCATTCGCCTTTGGCCGGGCCCATCATAGTCCATTTGGAACAATAGGATATAATATTAATATTTATATGGTTTATATTTAGTATATAAAGTGAGAAAACTTATAGGGAAAAATAATAAGCTCTATTGATTATTTATGGCTTAAACAATATTATCGGAGATGGCGTCAGAATAAGCATCGAAGAAACCATCGGAGAAGGCATCATTAATATCCTCGGGGAAAGTGTCGTAGTTAAGATCTGAGAATCAATCGGAGATGGCGTCTGAAAAAGCATAGTATTCTTAAAATTTTTCGCTGTTTACATCAGAACAAGCACCGGAGATATTTTCAGTGATACCATCGGATATTGTGGCGGGGAAGAGAGCGGAACCAGCATCGTAAAATCCATCGGAGAAGCAATCGGTGATACCTTCCGAGACAGGTTCGGAGATAAGATTCGGATAAAACCATCGGAGATGGGATCGGGCCAAGCCTCGAGTCGGTGATATTATCGGAGATGGCGTCAGAATGAGCCTCGGAGAAACTACCGTTTATTCCACCGGAGAAAGGATTTTAGTTAAAATCGGAGAAACAATCGGAAAAAGCATAGTATAATTAGATATTATCGGTGTTTACATCAGAACATTTATCTGAGATACTGTCGTTTATGCCATCGGAGAATATAGCTGAGCTCAGGTCGGATAAGCATCTGAGAAACCATCGGTGATACCATCTGAAAAAGCACCAAAGATCGAATCGGGGAAAAATCAGAGACAGCATCGGGGATAAAAGTTTGGATAGCTGCGGGGAACGGATCTGTGATGGGATCGGAGAAACTATCGTAGCCAATTGTAGAAAAGATCGGAGAAAGCGGCGGAGAGTAGGATCGGGAAAAGGAGCGGAGGTAGGATTGGGGACGGGGTCGGGGAACACGATAAGCCGTTGATGATTTTGCGACTGAAGCGCTCAAAATCAGACAGTGAGCGCGAAAGCGATAGCCGTCGAGATAGGCATAGCCCCGAGAAACGTGGAGGCGTGTATCGACGCAATGAAGAAAAGTCGGCTTGATCAAGCGCTTTGGCTGGCCCAAAGGCGGTCAATGAATTGGCTGAATTTTATTACGTATTTGATTTTCACACTAGGATTTAGTCGAGGCGAACAAGCAAGAATCTCATATCCTGAGAAAATTCGACTCAGCCCTGGCCCAGGCGAGGCTTGGGCTCGCCCCATGGTAGAGCGGGGCAATGACGGGTCGTTTTGACCAAAATTGAACGGCTTGGTTTGTCGCGATTTTGCCGAAAACCATGTCCTCCCGGCGTGTTTTTTAAAACATACCGTTTCACAGATAAGCCAATGAATCAGCCAACTTAGATTATATATCGCCAAGGATTGGCTGGCCTGGTTTCCGGCTATTTTTGGGCAAAAATTGCCGGCGGTTTTTGGACAATCCAAACCGGCAAAATAACCATTCGCCTTTGGCCGAGGCTTGGCCCGGGCGAGGCCCATGGTAAGGCTGGCAATGCCGGGCCATTTTGACCAAAATTGGACGGCTTGTTTTGGTTCATTTTGCCCAAAAAATGACGGCTTGGTTTGTCGCGGTTTTACCAAAAACCATGCCCTCGAAGCGTTATTTTTTAAGCCATAAAGTTTCACGGATAGGGTAACGAATACGCCAAGTTAGATTATATTGGGCCAAGGATTGGCCGGCCTGGTTTCCGGCTATTTTTGGGCAAAATTTGCCGGCGGTTTTTGGACAATCCAAACCGGCAAAATAACCATTCGCCTTTGGCCGAGGCTTGGCCAGGGCGAGGCCTGGGCTCGCCCCATGTAAAGGCGGGGCAATGACGGGTCGTTTTGACCAAAATTGGACGGCTTGTTTTGGGTCATTTTGCCCAAAAATTGACGGCTTGGTTTGTCGGTATTTTGCCAAAAACCTTGCCCTCGAAGCGTAATTTTTTAAGCCATATTTTTTTACCGATATGGCAACGAATACGCAAACTTATAGTATATAGGGCCTAGGATTGGCCGGCCTGGTTTCCGGCTATTTTTGGACAAAATTTGCCGGCGGTTTTGGGACAACCCAAGCCGGTAATAAACACGAGAGGGAGAGAACGACCGTGACCCCAGCGGATGGTCAAACCATAAATTCGGACATATCGAAATTTATCGGGGGGCTTAAGCCCCTCCCGGCCTTCGTCCATTTCTCGCCGCCCAAGATTGGGCCAGGGGAGGTTGCGGCCGTGACCGAGGCCCTGACCTCGGGGTGGCTTACCACCGGGCCTAGGGCCGAGAGGTTCGAGAAGGTCATGGCCGAGCATCTTGGGACCGATGGGGTCGTGGCCCTGTCCTCGTGCACGGCGGCCCTTCAGTTGGGGCTTAAGGTCATGGGGCTGGGAGCCGGTGAGGCGGTCATCACCACCCCGCTGACCTTCGTTTCCACGGCCCACGCTGCGGTCTATAACGGCGCCAGGCCCTTTTTATGCGACGTCTCGGCCGACACGGGAAATTTGGACCCTGAGAGGGTTTTGGAATTCCTGGAAAGGGAATGCGAGGTTGACTCAAGGGGTTTGCCCGTTCACCGAAAGACCAATCTGACCGTGAGGGCCCTGGTCCCCGTCCACTACGGGGGCCACCCGGTGGATCTGGGGAAACTTTGGCCGATCGCCGCGAGGTTCGGGCTTGGCATCCTTGAGGACGCGGCCCACGCCTTGGGCACAGGCTTAAACGGCCTGCCCGTGGGCCACCCGGGGCATCGGCCAATGGAGGCCTCGGGCCTGGCCTCGCTGGCCGCTTTTTCCTTTTACGCCACGAAAAACGTAGCCACGGGCGAGGGGGGCCTGCTCACGGCCTCGGACCCGGCCATGCTGGCCAGGGCCCGGAAACTGTCCGCGTACGGGATTACCGACGCGAGGCGCATCTGGGAGCGTTACTCCCCGCGGGGGACATGGGCCTACGACGTGGACGAGATAGGGTTCAAGGCCAACTTCACCGATATCCAGGCCGCCCTCGGCCTGGTCCAGATGTCCCGGCTGGGGGAATTTTTGGACCAAAGGGCCCAAAACGCCAGGATTTGGTCCGAGGCCTTCGCCGGGCTGGGCGATCTGGTGGAACTCCCGGAGGTTCGGGACGGCGCGGTCCACTCGTGGCATTTGTACCCCTTGCGCCTAAGGCCGGGGGCTTTGAGAATCAGCCGGGACGAATTCATAATGGCCTTAAAGGCCCTAAACATCGGGACGAGCGTGATGTTCATCCCCATCCATTACCATACTTGTTACCGGGGCTGGCTCGGGTATGGCGAGGGCGATCTACCCGTGGCCGAGGATTTTTTCGCCCGCGAGGTTAGCCTGCCCATTTCCCCGGCCCATCCCCCGGAGGTAATCGCCGAGGCGGCCGAGCTGGCGGCAAGGCTCTTGAGGCAAAACGCCCGCTGACGGCTGGGGTTTGGGGCTTGCCGATTGGGGCTTGCCGATTGGGGCTGCCCATTGGGGGCCCGCCCATTGGAGACCGGCCCTTTGGGCAGGCCTACCCATTGGAGGCCTGCCCAAAGGGGGGCGAAAGCGCATGGCCGGAAGCTAAAAAAATTATTTGGCCATGCATTTGCGTTAATATGTTCCCTTAATGTGTAAGGTTAGCTTTGCCTTGATGACGTTAACAAATTTTTTCGCTCTAAATGTTACGTATTATTGTATCCATTACGGTAAAATAATTTTCTGTAACTTATTTTGACGCTTTTGTCCTAGCCCGCTTGAGGCATTAAAACCGGCTCTTTCTTTGGAGTTTAAAATATGTTATAATAAGTATTGATAATATCGTTCACTTTGATTGAATTCAGTCGCCATGGAAGATAACGGTTTTGATTGCCCCTAATTGATTGTCCGGCCTTGGGCAACCGTTTGGCTAACCGCTTGGGTAACCCCGCTTGGGCAACCCCATATGGGTAACCGATAGCCTAACCGCTCAGCGACTCCCCACGTGAGCGCGGCCCCGTAACCTTATCGTCTCTAAGCCCACAAAGTACCAAATTCTCGTCACCCAGGGCCCAAACCTTGGGTTCGGTCGGTTGCCAAAGCGCCGCCATTGTGGCATATTCTATCGGTGGGGGCTAGGGGGGCGTAAAGCCGCGCGGGCTGAGGGTTGCCCGGTTGGTTCTGGGTCGGGGGGATGGGGCCTTAGGGGCGGCCAAAGGCGGCGAAGGGAAATTTTGGACCCTTGCGGGCGGCCAAAGATGGTGGCGGGAAATTTTAAGGGATAGGGGCGGTGCTGGGTTTGGGCGTGGAAACGGACAACGACTATGGCAAATATTTTATCGTCGACGGCAAGCACGTGGGCGATTACGAGGGCATGTACCGGGATTGCCCCGATCCTTGGCGCATCGAGGAGCTGGGTTTTAGGCTGGACATGCGGGCGGCCCTGCTTTTGGTCGAGCTTTTGCCGCCGGGACCCCTGAGGGTCCTGGACGCGGGGGCGGGGGCCGGGCTCCTGTCGCTGGAACTTCTGAGGCTATTGGCCAGGACGCGGCAGGGGTCGAGTCTGGCCCTGTCGGATATCTCGGGGACGGCCCTGGAACTGGCCAGGGGACGGCTTCGGGGGGACATGGGCTCGATTGGGGGCGGGGTCACCTTTACGGAGTACGATCTGAGGAAAGTCGGGACGGACGATTGCCCGTGGCCCGACGGGAGCTTCGATTTGATTTTTTTGGCCCAGGTCCTATGGGGCCTCGTCGAAAACGTGGGGGGCCTTTTCCCGGGCTTAAGGGCCAAGCTTAAGGAGGGGGGGAGGTTGATCATGAGCCAGCACTTTCCGGGGCCGGGCCGCCAAGGCTATGCCCCTTTCCTGGACCCTCCCATGGTCTCCAGGCTCGCCGAGGGGGCCGGTTTTAGGCTCCTACACACCCTGGAAACCGACAGGATGGAAAACCATCACTGGGCGGCCTTGTGGTCATGCGATTAACGCCCGTCTGCCGCTGGTGCGGGGCAGGCCCCCTAGCGCCCACCCTTTCGTTCACGACCCCGACCAAGGTGCTGGATTTCGGGTGCGGGCCTTTCCATCTCCACGCCTGCCAGGCGTGCGGGACCTGGCAGCTTAACCCCCACCCGGGCCCCAAGGCCTCGCGGCGCTTCTTCTCCGGCCCCGAGCGCTGGTTCATGGGCGTGGACCCCGACGGCAAGCACGTGAAACCCATCGAGCTCTTGGAGGGCCAGCGCGAGGAATACTCCGAGTACGCGAAAACCATAACGGCCCTGCTCCCGGAAAACGGGGCCATCATGGACGTGGGGGCGGCCACGGGCTTGATGCTGTCATTGATCGATGACCCTAGGGCCAAGGTGGCCGTCGAGCCCAACGCCTTTCCCGCCACGGTCGCCATGCGCGAAGGCCACATGGTCATCCAGGACTGGGCCGAGGCCCTAAGCCCCCCGCCAAAGCCTTTGGCCTGCATCATCATGAACAAGACCCTCGATCACCTGCCCAGGCCGGATCAGTTTCTGGCCAAGGCCGTCAATTGGCTGGCACCGGGGGGCCTGCTGCTCCTGGGGGGGCTGATCAACCCGTCCTGCCTCACGGCCAGGATCTACGGCCCGGATTTTAGGCTCTTTCATCCCTTCCACCAGGTTTACCCCACCCCGGCCGCCGTCGATAAGGTCCTGACCCCCTACGGGCTGGAACTGGTCACGACCTGGCGCCCCTACTTCCAGACCCCCCACGGCTCGCCGGTTAAGTTCCTTAAAACTTGCGGGTTCATCGCCCTCAGATGCCTTAAGCTCTCCCCGGTCAGTATCTCCAAAGCCTTCCCCGGCAACACGGTCACTTACCTTTACCGAAAACGGATCCTCTTCCGGCCCCTGAAGGTGGAGACCCCGGTCACCAGTTCCCTTTCGGCCTAACCGGCCAAACCCCCACGCGAACAATCACTGGCCCCGGCCATTTTTCGAAAACCCCTTACGAGGAAAATCGCTTATGCTCGTGACCCTAAATCAGGACGGCCTTTTCTACAGGCCCGGTGGCGACAACGAATCCGACAAAACCCTAACCTATGGCCGGGTCTATAACCCGCCCCCGGGAATGGCGGAAAGCGAGCTGATGGCGAAAATCGGCGACGATCCGAGGTTAATGTCCAAGCTGGAGACGGATTTGTCGCTGGCCCACTACGAGGCCAAGGCCGACCGACTCACGCTGGTTCGGGACGCCTGCGGGCTAAGCCCGTTGTTTTACGCGCCCAAGGATGACGGCTGGGCGGTCGCCTTTGACCTAAAGACCCTCTTCGGGCTTCTGGGGGGGACTCCGCCCATGGACGAGGAGACCTTCTTCGATTTCGTGGCCACCCATTACCGGCACGTTTTCCGGGATCCCGCCCGGACTTTCCATAAGGGGGTCAGGCAGGTCCCGGCGGGCCATTGGGTGACCCTGTCAAAGGGCCCGCCGCTCTACGGGCGCTGGCTCAACCTCTCGTTCTGGGAGGAGATCCCCGCCCTGGGCCCGCAAGCCGCGGCCGAAAAATACGTCTCGGTTTTGGACGAGAACGTCAAGTACAGGCTTACGGCCTTGGAAAAAGAAAAATACGCTTTCACCGTATCCTCGGGCATGGATAGCGCCACCGTCGCCGCTTTGGCCTACAAGCACCTAAATAAGCCGCTGGAATGTTGGTTCATGGCCTATAAGGATCAGCCCGAAAGCCCCTACGATGAGACCCAAGGCGTAAACGACCTGATCAAGGCCACCGGCTGGAAGCTTAACCGGGTCGACCTGACCGCCCCGGATCTCCTGGAGGAGACGGCCGCCCTGATGGAACTGACCTTGGCGCCCATGATAACGGTCACCTGGCTGGCCCACTACGTGCTGGCCAAAAAAGCCCGCGAGGCCGGCAATACCTTCCTGTTTTCGGGCCTTGGCGGCGACGAGAGCCTGGCCGGGGAATTCGAGCACTTTTTCGTCTTCTTCGCCGATCTCAGGGCCTCGGGCCAGGAGGAATTGCTGGAAAGGGAAACCGCCGCCTGGGTCAGGCTCCACGACCACCCGGTCTTCAAAAAAAGCCCCGCCGTCAGGGAAGACTGGTTCAAGCGCAACGTGGACTTCGAGAACAAGCGGATTTTGGTCGATCAACGCCGCTACCTCTCCGTGAAGGAATACTTTAACCAGGACTGGTGGAACGCCATGGAGGCCAAGGAACCTAAGGTCCCCATGCCCCACCCCTACCCCTACTTCCTCTCCAACCGCCTTTTCCAGGAGATGAGCTACGAGACCTCGACCCCCACCCTCTGGAGCGAGTCCCTAAGCTCCAGGGCCGCCGGGGTCAAGGGCGTCTTCCCCATGGCCAGCCCCACCCTCTTCAGGCTGGCCCTCTCCGCGCCGGGCACCTTCAAATACCAGGACGGGGTGACCAAAATGCTCCTGAGAAGGGCCCTTTCCGGGATCCTCCCCGACCCCAGCCGCCTTAACCCGGTCAAGACGGGCTTTAACGCCCCCCTGGACGGGTGGCTCAGGGAGCCCAAGCTAAACCGGGACGTCTTCGACCTGCTGACCTCGCCGCCCTTTTCCAATCTAAATTGGCTGACCCGAGACTCGGTCGAGAAAATATTAAAGGAGCACCTATCGGCCGAGCGCAACCACATGATGCTCCTTTGGCCCCTAATCAGCACGGCCATTTTCCTGAAAAAGTTCTACCGATAGCCTAACGGGTGGCCAGGCGGCCCGGCCACCCGTCGCCGTTCGGGCTAACGGTTTTTCCCCTTCCAAAGGATCGCCCTTGTCTCCCATAGTCATTATCCTGGCCTTGGCCGTCATCCAAGGCCTGTGCGAATTTTTGCCCGTCTCCTCCTCGGGCCACCTGGTACTGACCCAGGCCTTCTTTGGCCTTAAGGAGCCGGAAATACTACTGGATCTGGTGCTCCACCTGGGAACCCTACTGGCCGTGTTGGTTTTCTACCGCAAAAGCCTATTGTCCCTTTTCTCGGAGCTAAGGTTTTTGCCCGGCGCGGTCATCCATGGGACGGTCCTCCGGACGGCGAGGGAGCGCCCCGACTTCAAGCTTGGGCTATTCATAATAATCGGCTCCGTCCCCACGGCCATCATCGGCCTTTTGGCCCAAAAACGCCTGGAGGCCCTGTTCGCCTCGGTCTCGGCCGTTGGCGTGGCCCTACTTATCACCGCCGGGGTCCTTACCTTCACCGCCTTCAGGAAATCCCTCCCGACCAAATCCATCGAGCTCATGACTGTCTATGACGCCTTGATCATCGGGACCTTCCAGGGCCTAGCCATCGCCCCGGGCCTCTCCAGGAGCGGCTTAACCATCGCCTGTGCCCTGACCCTGGGGCTTACCAGGGACCTCTCGGCCAAGTATTCGTTTTTGCTCTCCATCCCGGCCATCCTGGGCGGCCTCCTCTTAAGCGTCGGCCAGGGCCAGACCAGCTCCCTGGGGCCAGGCTACCTATTAATCGGCCTCGCCGTGTCCGCCCTGGTCGGCTACTGCTCCCTCAGGTTCCTGACCTACGTGGTCGACAGGGGCCGCCTGGCCCTCTTCGCCCCCTGGTGCTTCTCGGTCGGG
>JAITKA010000073.1 GCA_031278635.1 Deltaproteobacteria bacterium
CCCGTAAACGCTGCCAAAGTCCCCCAACCGCCCGGCGGGGGCTAGCCCCTACCGGGCGGTTGGGGGACCTTTCGTAATCCTTGAACCCCAAACGCCCAACTAGCCTTGATTGTGTTATAATCGGCTATCTACCCGCCGTTCTGACGGCCATTTTAAAAAAAACGCATTACATCATGGCCGAATATTTAAAAAAAATCCTAACGCTTGACGGGGCCGTCGAGGCCAGGAAAAACCTGGCCGCCTCGGGCAAAAAAATGGTCTTCACCAACGGCTGCTTCGATCTCCTGCACCCCGGTCACCTAAGGTACCTGGATCAGGCGAGGCGCCTGGGCGATTACCTATTCATCGGCCTAAACTCCGACGGCTCGATACGGCGCCTCAAGGGCCCAGGCCGGCCGGTCAGGGGCGAGGGCGAGCGGGCCGAGATGCTGGCCGGGCTTACGATGGTTGACGGCTTGACAATATTTAACGAGGATACCCCACTGAGTTTAATCGTGACCCTAAGGCCAGACTTTTTGGTCAAGGGTGGGGACTGGGCCACACAGGATATAGTCGGTGGCAAGGAAGTCTTGGCCTACGGCGGGGAGGTTAGATCTTTGACCCTGGAGAAGGGCTTTTCCAGCACCGCCCTGATCGAGAGGATCGCCCTGGCCCACGCCCAGGAGCCCGGCCGATGAAAATCCACTGGCAATCGGATTTTTACGCCGCCCTCGGCCTGGACCAGGCGGCCGACCAGGAGACCCTGCGGAAGGCCTACCTCCAGCTGGCCCTCCAGTACCACCCCGACAAAAACCCCGGCGACCGGTCCTCCGAGGAAAAATTTAAGCTGATCAGCCAGGCCTACGCCGTGCTGCGGGATCCGGCCACCCGCGGCCGCTACGACCGCATGCGCCGCTCCAAGTTAGGCAAGGCAAAGGCCGCTAGGGCGGGAACGGCCCGCAAATACAAGGACTGGCGCCACGAGCCCCAGCCCGGCTACGGCGGCAAGGCCCAGGCCAAGCCCTTCCCGGGCGCCAAACCCGAGGGCCCGGAGGCCGCCCGAAAGGGGCCCGGCGAGGGGCCGCCCGAGCCCGGCCCGGCTTTTACCGCCAAACCCCGCGGCCATGACAGGACCGCCGCCAAGGCTAGGACCAGGGCCACCAACGACGACGCCGAGGTCATGGCCGATCTCTTCAAGACCAAAGTGGGCCGGGAATCCCTCGACAAGGTCGACGAGGAATTGAAAAACGCCGGCCTGAGCCAAGGCCTGGGGCGCGTGATGAGCCAGCTCCGGGAAACCTTCACGGGCGACCAGCCGGGCTCGGTCAGGAGCCGGGCCGGGAATTTTCTCAGGAGCCTAAAGTCCAAGATCCTGGCCAACCCCCTCTCGACCAAGGAAACCCTCAACCCCGAGGACATCGTCTTTGGCCTGGCCCTGACCGCCGAGGCCGCCGCCTCCGGCACCACCATCGACATCAATTACCTGCGCGACAACTCCCCCCACCACCTTTCCGTGAAAATACCCCCAGGCCTCACCGAGAACACCCGCCTTCGTCTGTCCGGCCAGGGCAACCTGAGACCGGCCGGTAGCCGCGGCGATTTGCTGCTCGATCTAAACATCCAAAAGCCTTAGTCCCCGCCAGTCCCCCCAATGGGCTATTTTTTAAAATAACCCATGCCTTCAAGCCTTCCATCCGCGTTAATTGTCCATCCACGTACAGCCTCCATCCGTCTACGAAAAAACGTTTTGGGTTTTTTGCCCCCCTTTTAATTTTTAGCCTCCCCCTACATAAAACAAGCCATCCTTCTTTGCCCCTTCGCCTGGGCAAAGGCTCGCCATAAAGCCCCCCAATGGCCTCTCCCGGATTAACGGGTCCAAGACCCAACCACTGGGTGCCGGTCTCGCTTTAGGCGAATATATCGGCTACCGATTAACATTTGGGTAAACATACGGCGCTCGCCGTATGCCCAGCGGGACCTTTTGCCCAAAGGAAAGGCTTTTGCGGCGTTAGCTTCTTGTGGCTTGGACTTTAGGGTTAATCGAGGTGACCTTTCTATTTTTCTCGCCCATGCGTAAACAAATAAGAATGCCAATATTTCTTGAATCCATGCCGTATCCAGGGCCGGGCCTTATTTCGTTTTTTCTAGTTTTCTCAAAACATTTGGGAAAATGAGAATCTCAACGGGGCCATTTTTGATAAAACGCTTTAAAATCAGAGCGTTACGAATTGGCATAGTTTTGGCATGTAAAAATCAGAACAAACTCCCTGGGTATTTTTAAATAGGCTACAGTACCCTTTCGTCAAAATAATTTTGCGGCAGGAGGAAGCGCATAATTTTTTGACATCACCCTTTTTATCTCTATTACCTAACGAGGAGAATAATATGGAACAAAAACCCGTCGAAACGCCTGCCAGTTTTTCAATTTGCGCCCCAGTCTTGATGGGCTTCGGTGCCTCCCTAACCATCGGCGATAAGTTAAAGGAATACGGGGTCAAGAAGGCCATCCTCGTCTTCGACCCAGGGGTTGAGAAAGCCGGCCTAACCAAAGCCATTGAGCAGTGCCTGAAAGACAACGGCATCGAGTACGCCGTCTTCAAGGACGTCGCCCCGGATCCCACCGACACCTCCATCGAGGCGGGCGGCGAGGTTGCCAGGGCCGCCAAGGCCGAGGCCGTTATCGGCATCGGTGGCGGGAGCGTCCTGGACACCGCCAAGGGCATCAACGTCCTTTTGGGTAACCCCTCCCCCCTGTCGGACTACTTCCTGGGCGGCAAACCCACCCAGGCCGGTAAGCCGATCTTCCTGATCCCCACCACCGGCGGGACCGGTAGCGAGGGCACCATCTCCTGCATCGTGACCGACACCAAGGGTCATCGCAAGACCACTATCCGCTCGAAGAACTGCAACCTGTCCACCCTGGCCATCGTCGACCCCGGGCTCATGATGGGCCTTCCCAAGTCGATTACCGCCATGACCGGCATCGACGCCTTCGCCCACGCCTCCGAGGCCGTCACCAACATCAAAGGCAACCCCATCTCCGACGCCATGGGCAGGGACGCCGTTAACGCCATCACCATCTACCTGCCGCAGGCGGTGGCCGATGGCTCCAACAAGGTGGCCAGGGAAAAAGTCGCCGTCGCCGCCAACATGGCCGGGACGGCTTTCGCCAACT
>JAITKA010000099.1 GCA_031278635.1 Deltaproteobacteria bacterium
CCGACCCCAATGTGAAACGGCCGCTTCGTTAAGTAGAGCCCGGCTATCGGCCAAGCCATGAATTTAACGTTAGAGGCTCGGGCATTCGCATGGGACCGGTCGCCCATGTGAACCGGCCGCTTCGAAACGTGAAGCCCCGGCTATCGGCCATGCCAGATCTTGAACGTTAGAGGCTCGGCCTTTCGCTTGGGACCGGTCGCCCATGTGAACTGGCCGCTTCGAAACGTGAAGCCCCGGCTATCGGCATGCCAGATCTTGAACGTTAGAGGCTGGCCTTCGAATGGGACCGGCCGCCCATGTGAACCGGCCGCTTTAAAACGTGAAGCCCCGGCTATCGGCCATGCCATGCCTTGAACGTTAGAGGCTCGGCCTTTCGCTTGGGACCGGCCGCCCTTGCGAACTGGCCGATTTAAAGACGTAGAGTCCGGCTATTGTCCATGCCTTGGCTTGAACGTTAGTCTTGCGCCATTCACCCGGGCCTGATCGTATATGTGAACTGGCTACCTTAACACGTAGAGTCCGGCTTTTGTCCATGCCTTGGCTTGAACGCTAGTCTTGCGCCCTTCACCTTGGACCGTTCGTCCTTGCTAACTGGCGCTTTTATAACGTAGAGTCCGGCTATTGTCCATGCCTTGGCTTGAACGCTAGTCTTGCGTCCTTGTACTGGAGGTGGAAACTTCGAAAGGGCGTTAGGAAAACGAAGGCGGGCTTGGGTGGGTTCGGTCAGGCATAGAGCTATCAGTCACGGTATAGTGTAGCCATTTTATTTGGCGTAAAGGGTAAGTTTTGGTGGGTTTTACAATCGTTGGGCGTTTTGTTAAAATCAATTAACGTGTGTCGCGGGGAGGGCGTTTCGGGTAATCGGCTGGCTGGGTTGATTGAAGGGGTTTATGGGGGGCTTGGGGTGATGGGATGCCGGAAGTCGGTTAGTGGAGGGTTTTGCGGGAGTGATGGGATGGCTTAAAGGCGCTTATGTGTATTTGGGTTCGTGAAAGGGCGTTGGGGCTTTAGGCTTGGGCTAGAGAGGGAGAGAAAGGCGAGCATGATTCGGGCGGAATTATTCGACCATATTTTCCTCGCCGCCGCGGGCGTGGATATCGGGGTTACGCGGGCCACCAATCAGGACGAGGCGGTTTGTTGTCCCGAATACGGGTTTTTCGCCGTGTCGGATGGGATGGGCGGCTTTGTGGGCGGCGGGGCGACGTCGAGGATGATCGCGGCCGAGCTGCCGGGACAGATACGGGCCAGCTATGGGGCGCTGAGGCGGGAGCCCACGGCGGAAAGGGCGGCGGAGATCCTGTCCGGGCAGGTCAGGCTGCTCTCGGATCGGATATACGGGAGCATGAACTCAAGGGGCCGGTTCGTGTACGGGGCGACGTTTTGCGGGGTATGGCTGGTGGGAAGGAGGGCCGCTTTCGTCAACCTTGGCGACAGCCGGGGCTATATTCTGAGGGCCTCGGAAAAGGGCGTGAGGCAGGTGACCAATGACCATAACGTGGCCGCGGCGCTGGTCGAGGTGGGCGTCCTGGGGCGCGAGGAAGCCGTGAGGCATAGGGCGAGCGGGGCTCTCACGCGTTTCGTGGGGATGGAAAGCCCGGCGTACCCGGAAACGTTTGTCGAGGGGATTGGGGAAGGGGACGTGATTCTGCTGTGCAGTGACGGGCTGCATGGGATGATAGGGGAGGACCTCATGTATGAGTGCCTGAGTGGGGAGACGAGTCCCGAGGGGGCGGTGGGGCGTTTGATCGCTGAGGCCAACCGGGCCGGCGGGCTGGATAACGTCTCCGTGGCTTACGTCAGGGTTTTGGGCTTGAAGTGACATGGGCATAGACATCGTCATACTTACGAAAAACGAGGCCGGTAACCTGCCGGGCTGCCTTGCCAGTTTCGCGGGCTTGGGCCAGGCCGTGATTATCGACGACGGCAGCTCGGACGACACGGTCAGGTTGGCCAGGGAGGCCGGGGCGGTCGTTTACGAGCGGGCCATGGACGATTTCTCGGGCCAGAGGAATTTCGCCCTGGAGAAGTCCGGGGCCGAATGGGTGTTTTTCCTGGACGCGGACGAGCGGTTCACGCCGGGGCTTGTGGAGGCGGTCAGGGCCCACGTCGCCGGGCCCAGGGCGGCCGGGAGGGTTTTGAGGAAGAATTTCGCCTTCGGCCAGAGGTTCAGGTTCGGCCACCTGGCGCCCGATTGGGTGACCAGGCTGTTTCCGAGGGGCGAGGTCAGATGGGTGGGGGAGGTCCACGAGAGGGCCGAGACGGGCTTGCCGGTCGTGGCTTTGGGGGGGCACATGGAGCACCTCACGTATAGGGACTGGGAGCATTATTTGGGCAAGATGGAGCGGTACGCCCGGATATGGGCCCTTGAGGCGGCCAGGAAGGGGAAGCGTTGCGGCGTGGTCGGGGCGCTGGCCAAGGCCTCGGCCAATTATTTCAAGACCATGGTGTTGAAGCTCGGGGTCCTGGACGGCCCGCGGGGGTGGGCCGTCTGCGCGATCAGCGGGTATTACACGCTCAGCAAGTACTTGATTCTGAACGGCTTGGGGGATAAGGCTAAGGCGGGCGGGCGCTAAGGGCGCCAAGGCGGCCTTAGCGCTTGGCCCTGAAGGTCCTGAAATCGATGTTGTATTTGCTCATCCTGAGGCTCATCTTGCGCTCGGTCAGGCCCAGGCGGTCGGCGGCCTGGGTTACGTGGCCACCGGTGGCCTCCAGGGCCTCGTTGATCAGGCGCTTTTCAAGGACCGACACGGCCTCGTAGAGGGTCCGGCTCTCCTTCTCGTCCTGGCGGCCCTGGAGCCAGACGGGCAGGTGCCTCGCCTCGATCAGGCCCTCGGGCCCGCAGAGGACCACGGCCCTCTCGATGATGTTCTCAAGCTCCCTTATGTTCCCTGGCCACTCGTAGGCCCTGAGGAGCCTGTAGGCCTCCGTGGAGATGCGTATGGGGTTCTCCGGGTCGGCGGAAAATTTCTTGGCGAAGTTCTCGGCCAGATCCATGATGTCCTCGATCCTCTTGCGGAGCGGGGGGAGCGAGAGGGGGAAGACGCTCAGGCGATAGTAGAGATCCATCCTGAAGAGGCCTTCCTCGGCCATCTTTTCCAGATCCCTGTTGGTGGCCGCGACCAGCCTCACGTCGACCTTTATGGTCTCGCCACCGCCCAGGCGCTCGAACTCCTTTTCCTGCAAGACCCTCAAAAGCTTGGCCTGGGTCGTCAGGCTCATGTCCCCGACCTCGTCCAGGAAGAGCGTCCCGCCGTGGGCCATCTCGAAGCGGCCCTTGCGGCCGGAGACGGCCCCGGTGAAGGCCCCGCGCTCGTGGCCGAAGAGCTCGCTCTCGACCAGGCCCTCGGGGAGGGCGGCGCAGTTGACCTTGATGAAGGGCTGCCCGGCCCTGAGGCTGTTGGAGTGGATGAGACCCGCGATCATCTCCTTGCCCGTGCCGCTCTCGCCCCGGATCAGGACGGTCACATTGGTGGCGGCGACCTGGGCGACCTCCTCGAGGATATTGGCCAGGGCCCTCGATTGGCCCACCAGCTGGCCGTATTTGAAATTATGGTTCAGGATGGCCTGAAGGCGGCGGTTTTCCTCGAGCATGGCCTCATGGCGGGAGTAGAAATCGCGCCTTACGCCCACGGCCCTCGCGATCAGGGCGGCCAGGATGGTCAATAGGCGCATGTCCTCTTCCATGCGCACGGGGTCGGCGAAAAGGCGGTCGGCCGAGAGGGCCCCTATGGTCTTGCCGTCCAGGATGATGGGTACGCAGATGAAGGAGACGTCCTCCCTCTTCAGGTCGCGGGTCCTGGTCCGGTTCAGGAACAGCGGCTCCTTGGAGGCGCTGGGGACGACCATGGGCTGGCCGGTGGCCGTGACCCTGCCGATGACCCCCTCCCCGGGCTTGTAATGGGCCCGCTTGCGCTCGGCGAGGTTATGCCCGTAAGCCGCCTCCATGATGATGTCGCCGTTGGTGGCGACCATGTAGAAGGCCCCGCGCATCATCCCGGTGTACTTGGCCGTGAGGGCCAGGGCCTCGTCGAGGTGGTCGGCCAGCTCCGAGCCCGCCCCGTTTAAGGCCTGACTGACCTCAAAAAGGAGCCTTAGTTCACTGGTACGATCCTTAATTTGGATCTCGCTATCTACGAATTTATATTCCATCATACGTGAAATCTTGCCCTGAACCAAATAAAAACAAGCTAATCATGGCTTTTATAAAAATAAAGGCCATAATAAACCAATTGGCCAAAAATCCAACAATTATGTTAGAATTGGTCAAAGAGATGTTTAGAGTTGAGGTAGTTACTGAGTATGTTCTAGCTTAAAATCAAGCTGGTAAGGAAAACAAGTAACCGTACCCGTAACGGGTAAACGATTAAAGCCAATTTAGTGATTGGCATCTCGACAGTCTAGCGAAAACCCCCAAAGGCAAGCGATTAAAGCTTAGGCGGTGGTTTCGCCAACGTCCGGCCTCACGGATCCCGCAAGGCTTCAAGGCCGCCGTCGCCCAAATCGCCGTTTTGGGCGGCGGCGCCATGCTTTGGGCCCATCACGCGGATAAGGGGCGAAAATTTTGTCAATGATTTCAGGCCATCATCGGGGCCTGGTTCGTTAGGTATGGGGGGGTCGTCGCGGCCTGGGCCAAACCGTCCTGGGCGTTTATCGCTCGCCATTCAAGCCGGTTGGGGTTCTAGGCATTATACATGATTTTCGCGCCGTCGTCAGTTAAATCGAAAAGGGCCAAATTACGGGGCGGCGTCCGAGGCGCCGCGTTGGTTGGCTTGGCGCGGCCGGGCGGCCCCGCGGGGGGCGGGGGTTTGGTATTCGTTGTCCCGTTTGGTAAATCGCCGGGCGAAAGAGGTTATTTAGGCAATCTTACTTCGAGTTGGGCCTTAGGTGGTAATCTTGGATGGAAAAGGTCTGCCATTCGTCTTTTTTCCAGGCCTTCAGGCCCTTGACGGCGGCGTCCAGGCCGGCGATGGTCGTTATGAGGGGTATGCCGCGTTTGATGGCCTCGGCCCGGATGTCCACGGAGTCGTCGTCGCTGATCTTGCCGCTGGTGGTATTGACCACGAGCTGGACGTCGTTGTTCATGACGAAGTCGACGATGTTCGGCCTCACGGTCCTTAGCTTTTCCACCTTCCCGGCCGTGATGCCCCGGTTTTTGAGGGCCTCGCAGGTGCCCTGGGTGGCGTGGATCTCGAAGCCCATGTCGCGGAGGTCCTCGGCCAGGGGCAGCATGGCCTCCTTGTCGTCGTCGTAGATGGTCAGCACCACTATGCCGGAACTGGGGACGATCATGCCCGCGGCGGCCTGGGCCTTGAGGTAGGCCAGGCCGAAATTGTTGTCGAGGCCCATGACCTCGCCGGTGGAGCGCATCTCCGGGCCCAGCTCCACCCTGGCCCCGCTGAAGCGGTTCCAGGGCAGGACGGCCTCCTTGACGGCGAAATAGCCCGGCCAGGGGTAGCCCAGGAAATTTATCTCCTCGAGGGTCAGGCCGGCCATGACCCGGGCCGCCGCCTGGATGAGGGGCCTCCCGGTGGCCTTGGCCACGAAGGGGGCCGTCCTGGAGGCCCTGGGGTTGGCCTCAAGGACGTAAATCTCGTTATCCCTGGTCACGGCGAACTGGATGTTCATGAGGCCCCTGACCTTAAGGGCCTTGCCCAGCCTCACCGTCTGCTCGATTACCCTGTTTTGGATCTCCATGGGCAGGGTGATGGGCGGTATGGTGCAGCAGGAGTCGCCGGAGTGGATGCCGGCCCGCTCGATGTGTTCCATGATGGCCGCTATCTCGACCTTGTCGGGGTCGGCCACGGCGTCGACGTCGATCTCGGTCGCCTGGTCCAGGAACTTATCCACCAGTATGGGGTTGCTGGGCCCCAGGTTCAGGCCCGAGGACTCGAACTCGTCCACGTAGGCCAGGAGATCGGTCTCGTTATGGATGACGCGCATGGCCCGGCCCCCCAGGACGAAGGAGGGCCTGGCGATGATGGGGTAGCCCACGCGGTTGGCTATGCTTATGGCCGACCTCGCGTCCTCGGCCATGCCGCTGGGTGGCTGCTTGAGGTCAAGCTTGGCCACCAGGGAGTTCCAGTCATGGCGGTCCTCGGCCTGGAATATGGAGTCGGGATCGGTGCCCCAGATCTTGACCCCCCGGGCCTTGAGGGCCTGGGCCAGGTTCAGGGGGGTCTGGCCCCCCAGCTGGACTATGACCCCGTCCGGCCGCTCCTTGGCGCAGATGGCCAAAACGTCCTCAAGGGTCACCGGCTCGAAGTAGAGCCTGCCCACGGCGTCGTAATCGGTTGAGACCGTTTCCGGGTTGGAGTTGACCATGATGGTCTGGAAGCCCATGTCGTTGAAGGCTTGGGTGGCCTTGACGCAGCAGTAATCGAACTCGATGCCCTGGCCGATGCGGTTGGGCCCGCCGCCCAGGATCATGACCTTTTTGGGGTCGTTCCGGGCTACCTCGGGCTCCGGGGCCGGGGAAACGGGCGAGTCGTAACTGGAGTAATAATAGGGCGTCCCGGCCTGGAACTCCCCGGCGCAGGTATCGACCTGCCTGAAATGCGGTATCACCCCGGCCCTCTCCCTGAGGGCCTGGATGTCGGACGGGGTGGTCGCGAGGCTCGGCCTGGCCTCGCGGGCCAGCTCGGCCAGCCGGTCGTCGCTTAGGCCCTGGGCCTTGAGGTAGCGCCATTCCCCGGGGGTCGGGGCCTCGCCCTTGCTCAGCTTCTCGGCGAAGGGCCCCGCGGCGTATTTCTCGGCCTCCAGGATGAGCCCGATCTGGGTCACGAACCAGGGGTCAAGGCCGGTCAGGGAGATGGCCTCGGCGGGGGCGAGGCCCAGCCTCAGGCCCTCGTGGACGTAGGAGAGGCGCTCGGGGTAGGGCAGGGCCAGCTTCTCCCTGATCAGGGCCAGGCGCTCCTCCACGGTCAGGCGGGGGGGCAACCTGAGGCAAGAGCCGCTAAGGCCGGACTGGCCGATCTCAAGGCCCCTTAGGGCCTTCTGGAGGGCCTCCCTGAAATTACCGCCAAGGGCCATGGTCTCGCCGACGGCCTTCATTTCCAGGCCCAGCAGCGAGGAGGCCCCGGCGAATTTCTCGAAATTGAAGCGGGGGGCCTTGACCACGCAATAGTCGAGGGCCGGCTCGAAACAGGCCGATTTGCCGGTGATCCCGTTCTTGAGCTCCCCCAGCGTGTAGCCGACGGCCAGTTTCGAGGCCACCCTGGCTATGGGGAAGCCGGTGGCCTTGGAGGCCAGGGCCGAGGAGCGGGAGACCCTGGGGTTCATCTCGATCACGACCCTGCGCCCGGTCTTGGGGTTTATGGCGAACTGGATGTTGCAGCCGCCGTTCAGGCCCACGGCCCTGGCCACCCTCAGGGACTCGTCCCGCATGGCCTGGTATTCCTCGTCGGTCAGGGTCTGGATGGGGGCCACGGTGATGGAGTCGCCGGTGTGGACGCCCATGGGATCGACGTTCTCGATGCCGCAGACGATGATGGCGTTGTCGTCGAGATCCCGGATCATCTCGAGCTCCATCTCTTTCCAGCCTATGAGGGACTCCTCGACCAGGATTTGGTGGACGGGCGAGGCGGCCAGGCCCTTCCAGGCCAGCTCCGAGAGCTCGCCGGAGTTAAAGGCCACCCCGCCGCCGGTCCCGCCGAGGGTGTAGGAGGGCCTCACGATGGCCGGGAAGCCCGTGCTTTTGGCTATCTCCAGGGCCTCCTTGATGGAGCCGGCAAGGCCGCTGGCCGGGATGTCCAGGCCAAGCCCGGTCATGGTCGAGCGGAAGGCCTGGCGGCTCTCGGCGATCTCTATGACCTTGGGGGTCGAGCCGATCATCTCGACCTTGAGCCTGTCGAGATGGTTGCCGTTAAAGAGCTCCATGGCCAGGTTCAGGGCCGTCTGGCCCCCCAGGGTCGGGAGGATGGCGTCGACCTTTTCCTTTTCCATGATCTTGACGGCCACGTCCAGGGTCATGGGCTCGATATAGGTCCTGTCGGATAACTCCGGGTCGGTCATGACCGTGGCCGGGTTAGAGTTTAACAGTACCAGCCGATACCCTTCTTCCTTCAGCGCCTTGCAGCCCTGGGTCGCCGAGTAGTCAAACTCGCAAGCCTGGCCGATGATGATCGGGCCCGATCCGACGATCATCACGGTTTTCAGATCATCGCGCCTAGGCATAAAAGTCCTCCAGCATGATGCGGAACCTCTTGAACAGGCCGTCCGCGTCGTGTGGCCCCGGCGAGGCCTCGGGATGGAATTGCACGCAAAAGGCGGGCAAATCCAGCCACTCCAGGCCCTCCAGGGTGTCGTCGTTAAGGTTCACGTGGGTGACGGCGACGTTGCTCGGGAGGGAATCGGGATCGACGCAGAAACCGTGATTTTGGGAGGTCAGCCAAATCCGCCCCGTGGTCGCGTCTTTCACTGGGTGGTTCAGGCCATGGTGGCCGAAGGGCAGCTTGTAGGTCGTCCCCCCGGCGGCCAGGCCCATGATTTGGTGGCCAAGGCAGATCCCGAAAACGGGGATCTTGCCCAGGGTGGCCCTGACCGACTCTATGGCGTAGCCGCAGGCCGCCGGGTCCCCGGGGCCGTTGGCCAGGAAAAGCCCCTGCGGCTTTTCGGCCATGAACGTCCCGTGGGGCGTGTTGGCGGGCCAGACGGTCAAATCCAGGTTCTGGGCCCTCAGGTTATCGAGGATGGCTTTTTTGATGCCGAAGTCCAGGACGGCGACCGGCATGGGCCCGGAGGGCACGGTCTGCGAGGGCTTGGCCGAAAGCTTGTACGGCTTTTCGCAGGTGACCTTCAGGGCCAGATCCAGCCCGGTCATCGGGGCTATGGCCCTGGCCTTGGCCCTGGCCGCCCCGGGGTCGGACATGGGCCCTATCCAGCCGTTCCTGGCCCCCTTTTCCCTGATGTGAAGCGTCAGGGCCCTCGTGTCCACCCCGGTCAGCCCGGCCAAACCGTTGGCCCGCATGTATTCGGGCAGGCTCCGCTCCGAGAGCCAGTGGTCCACGGGGGGCTCCCAGAGCTCATGGAATATGGCCCCGGCCACCTGGACCGGCGGGGCCTGATCGACCCGCGGGTTGGTCCCGTAGTTCCCGACATGGGCGGTGGTAAAGACCACTATCTGGCCGTGGTACGAGGGATCGGTAAGGACCTCCTGGTAACCGCTCATGGCCGTAATGAAAATGACCTCGCCCTCGGCCTCGGTGGCGCTCCCGACCGACAGGCCTTCGAAAATGGTCCCGTCGTCAAGGGTTAGGGCGGCTTTTTTTTGGTAGTCGTAGGGGGAATGCATAGGGGCCCATAACGGGGTAGGCTAACCCTGGCGCAAAGGCCGGGTTTTGGACAGGCTTGTGAATCGGGTGGTTAAATGACGGCTTTACCGTAAAAACGCGGTTAAGTCATCGGAACGCTTTTGCTCGGGGCCTAAAAAAAGCAAAATTTAGGCGAACCATATATGCGCTTTGCGGCAAGAAATGGTTCCCATGGTAATTTTTTAAGGTAAACATGGTTTTGGTGGGCAAAAAATGGGGGTTCTCGTTATTTTGAGGTTCCGGGGGCATAAAACTTCCGATCAAAACGGTCCTCGCCAGGGATAACGCAAGCAAAAAAAGCGTCCCGCCATCCCCCGGCCAAACGCCTGGCCCGGCTAACCATTGGCCCGGTTAACCACTGGCCCGGTTAACCGCCCGGCCGTCGCAAGGGCGCCGAAGGCCCGTTGGCTGGGGCCAGACCCGGTAAAACTCGGCCGCTCGGGTTTAGGCATAACCGAGATTACCATACTAAGGTTGATTGTTCAATACGCCTCCCAGGCCCCCGGACCTTACCCGGCGAGATTAAGCCCATACCGGCCGATCCGGCCCACCGGCCGGACCCGTGGGCCCTCTGTCCGATTACGTAAAAATTCACCTGAGGTATCGTGCCCAGCCCATGATACCTCCATCCGGGGATGCCGTCAGGGCAAAAAAAAAGGGTCGCCGAATTAGCGGCGACCCGAAAATGGCGGCCTTGTTTGGCCATCAGGCGCTCTCCATCAAAGCCGTGAAGGGGTTGAAGCCGTACTTTTCCAGGCTGTCCAGGAGCTTCGAGTTGATGTTCAGAAAGTTGGCGATCTTGTCGGCCAAGGCCTGGGAGGCCTCGCTTTGGGATGAGGCGGGCAGGCCCTCGGCGGAAGAGAAGGCCACCAAGGGCTGCTGGGCCAGCCGCTCGGCCAGGGCTTGCTTTTCCTCCTCGGTGCCCTCGGAGGCATCGACTATCTCTTGGCGGCTATAGACCCGGACCTCCCGGCCCCCTTCGCCGTCGATGATGGCCACAACGTAGTCGTCGGCCAGGTCCGGGTAGTCGCCGATGGTGTCGGCGGTTATCTCGGCGAGTTCGCTGATGATTTTCCCGGCCACCTTGTCCATGGCCAGATCGACCTTGTCGGTGATGGCCGTGACGGCCGAGGTGTCCCCGCTGGCCAGGTAGGCGGCCAGGCTCTCGTAATTGCTGGTCTTATCCAGGTTCAGAAGGGATGGCTCCCTGAGGCTGCTGTTGGTCGCGTACAAAATGGAGTTGATTGACACGGTGACCTTCCTTGGCGGCCCGAAAAGCCGATGGCCGCGGAGAATGGGAAATTTTGACCGCCCGTGGCGTCTTGGGGCGGTTAATATGCATTTACCGTGCCAAAAGGGGAAAGAATTTGGCCCCCACGGTTGCCCCGGGGGTTAACGCCCCCAGGTTAGCCATAGACGTGAGGGGGCAGGTACCAGAGAAGGAACCTTTGGCCCCAAAAGAGCCAGATAAGGGCGGCCAGGGAGAGGAAGGGACCGAAAGGGATGGGGCGCAGGCCCAGGCCGGACTTGGGGAAGCGGCCCGAGAAGACCAACATGACCACGGAGAGAAGGCCCAGGACCGACGAGAGGAGCAGCACCGGGAGGATCGAGGGCAGGCCCAGGAACAGGGCTATGAGGCCCATGAGGGGCGGATCGCCCTCGCCGAGCCCCCTGTGCCCTTTCAGGAGCTTGTAGGCCATGGAGAGGAGGAAGAGGGACAGAAAGCCCGCCAGGAAGGCCAGGGCCGCCCCGGCCAGGCTGATGAGGGTCTCGTTCCAGCCAAGCTTTTGGAGGTAGCCCCAAAGGTTGACCCCGGGAAGGCTGATGTGGGGGCTGGCCACGGCCGAGATGAGGCCAACCAGATAGGTCGGCCTGACCAGCACGTCGGGGATGACCATGAACTCGAGGTCGATGAAGGCGATGGCCGTAAGGCACATGGCGAAGTAGAAATAAAAGACGTAGCGCAGGGACACGCCCTCGGCCTGGAAGATGAAAAAGGAGAGGAGGCCCGACAAAAGCTCGACCAAAGGGTAGCGGATGGAGATGGGCGCGCGGCAGCCGCGGCAGTGGCCACGCAAAAAGATCCAGCTTAGGACGGGTATGTTGTCGTACCAGGGGATTTGGTTGTGGCAGGAGGGGCAAAACGAGCGGGAAGGCCTGGTTACGGCCAGGCCTTCCCGGGGCAAGCGATAGATGACCACGTTCAGGAAGCTGCCGACGACCAGGCCCAGGACCGTAACGACAATGGAGGCGAAAATAAGCGATACCCCTGTAAGTTCCATCGAATTCCTCAAACGTAAGGCGCGTCGCCAAAGATAGGGAGGGGCCGCCTATCTGGCTAAACCCTAAACCCCGTCGGCTTAACGGGCCTTGGCCGCCGTGTCGGGGAAGATCTTTTCCATCTTCTCGTTTAGGGTGTCCGCCGTGAAGGGCTTGACGATGTAGTTACTGACCTTGGCTTTGACCGCCTCGATGATGTTTTCCTGCTGGGCCTCGGCCGTGACCATCAGAAAGGGTATGTCCTTTAGGTGATCGGTACTCCGCACGTGCCTGAGGAGTTCGATCCCGGTCATGTTGGGCATGTTCCAGTCGCTGATGATCAGATCGAACTTGTCGATCTCAAGGATGGCCATGGCCTTAACCCCATCCTCGGCCTCGCTAATGTTATTGATGCCCAACTGACGCAAGATGTTCTTCACGATGCGCCTCATAGTCGAGAAGTCGTCCACCACCAGAACCTTCATGTTCTTGTCGTAGGCCATAAGAGTCGTCTCCAGATCCAAAAAAGGGAAGATATATGGGCGCCGTCTCGGGGACGCCAAAAGGGTTAGTCGAAAAAATCAATCACGCGCCCCCGGGGGCGGCCGGCCCTTAAGGTTTAGGGCAAGGCTAAAGCTTACCGATTGGCCGGTCCCTGGCCTAAACCCCGCCCGGGAAGCGAGGGGCTTAGGCCAAGGGCCGCGCCCAGCCGGTTTAAAAAGGCGGCTATAATTTTAATCTATTTTCACCACCTCAGACATAATATCAAAAGAGTGGTTATCAAACAAGGGCCCAAAGCGGGTTAAAAGATTGCGTTGTCCCGGGGCAGGGACCGATTGTCTCGGGGTCCCGCCACGTGACTTAGTAAAATGTTGGAGGCAATTGGTTCTAAAAAGGCGGGATTTAATTTCGTATCAAGCAAAGATAATTATCAAATAAGCACTCCGTATCGATATAAAATTATTATAGCGATACGGAGGGCAAATCAAACAAAAATTACTTTATAACAAAAAACATCTTCACTTAAAGCGATCAAGGACTATTTACTTTGACCCCATGATCACTTATAACCGATATTCTACTTCATAAAACTTCAAACTTACTTTACTAACTTATAATCTTCAAGGAATCTGCCATGGTATAATGTCCAATGTTCATTTCTGATCATGACGATTAACTGGTCGCAGTCGTAATCCTCCAAGGCCTTTTTGAGGGCCGAGTCGGTGTATTTGTCGACCGCGGACCTCCACTCGTCGTTCAATGCCCCGGCCCGCTTGAGGACGGCCATGATTTTAGGCAACACGGTCCCGTTGGCGGCGTGGTAGGCCTTCATGATTTCGGGCCGCGAGCACTTCTCGCAAATTTTCTGCACCTGGGTATAGGCCGACATGAGCCGCAAGGCCGACTTAAGCCTGGCCAGCTCCGGGTCGTCGTCCGGCTCGGGGTCAAGGCTTTTGGCCCCCTGAGCCGCCGTCGCCGTTTGGGACACGGCGACCCCAGGCGAAAAGGCGAGCGATAAAATGACCAAAGCCAGGGCCATGGCCACGGCCATGGCCAAAAAATGGAACAACGAAAGTTTGGGGCGGTGAAAGGAAATGGCCTGCGAGCCCGAGTCCTTGAGACAGCGTCGGGGGTTTAAGTTTAGCATTGGCTGCCTCCTGATTTACTTGCTTTACGGCTTCCGGTTAATAATCCCGTGGCTACGGGGGCCGCTAGCCCGTTCTAGCGGACTTTTTCATTTATATTATACCATTAACTTAACGAGACTGGTAGGGTCGATAATTAAATATGTAAAGATTAGCTTGGTTTGTCCAAAACGGCATTCGGAGTGATGTAAGTCAGTAAAATTACCCAATTATTTCCCCAGTGGCGGGAAAAAAACAAACTACCTCCTTGCCCCCATCCCCGCCCAATCGGGCCCCTTTGGCCCAACCGACCCGGCCGGCCGGCCAAAAAACCTAGCCCGAAAAAACCCCCGCCGAAACTTTGCCATCGACGGGGATTTACGAACCAAATATGTCAATGGGATAATTTATGCCAAAAAACGGTGGTCAATATAGTATTGTATGTTACAAATAAGTTTTTTTAAAGGCCGTTATAGCCACTTAATGTCCATAATTATGGGCCAATGTCGAAAATCAATGCCCCAGGTCCTCCTGGGCCATAGCCATAAGATATCCCAAGGCCGTCCCGTGACGGAACGGCCCCATTCCCGGATGGTATCCCAAGCTTACGACCGAAAAACCGAGCCCTGCACGGATTTTGTCCGGTCGCCAAAATTCCATGTAATTACTGGGAATGACGCATTAAACGTTTTAATTAATGTCGCTCGCTCTACCATTATGGGAAAATTCGCTGGCTCATATAAGTTACATATGGTTAAATAAAACCACGGTTATCCCTAGGTCGTAAAAAATAATACCAACATAAAGCGCGCCTCACCGGAAAGCCGTTCTTTCGGCAAATTTAGACACCAAGGCATTTTAGGGCGCGCAGGATATCGTCGGCGGGCATGGATAAATCGCCTCAAACGAAAAATTAGGTATCGGCACTTATTGTATAAAAAAATTTTTGAGGTTGAAGGATAAGA
>JAITKA010000113.1 GCA_031278635.1 Deltaproteobacteria bacterium
AGCCCTTATCGGCGGGGCGTTAATGGCCTCCAAAAGGCGCCCGACGAACTGGGACAGGTTCTGGGGGTCATCCTGGCCGACGAAAAAGGCCTGGCCGCCGACCGGGGCCCCATCGATCAGTTTGGAGAGGGCGTCCAGATGAACTACCCCGCAACAGAGACTGCGGAGTATCTCAGGATAGAATCTCAGGGGAGAAAAGAGGACAAGAAAAGAGAAAGCCGCGGTTTAGCCCCAGGGAACCCATTGAGATTAAATCGCAAACAAATCTTTTAGTGAATTTCAATGCCTGTACGAAGCACTTCTTTTACGAATGGATTATCTGTATATAGATCAGATACCTCAAATACAAACGGTTCTATGATAAAATCTCTATATTTACGTGATATACTTAAAAGTTTAACCATGATTTCATCCCAATCACTATTTTCAAAACTTGAAAGGAAGAAACATACATCGACGTCACTGTGTTCGGTAGCGTTACCTTTTGCGTATGAGCCATACAGAAAAACCTTATGGACTGGCATAACGCTTCGTACGTCGTCTGCGTAATTTTTCACCATATTGCTTATGGTTTCAATGTTTGCAACCATATAATCAGCTCCTTAGTTTTTGACAGAAAAAGCTTAACTTTTTCTTCATTATATTGCTTAAAGAGCTCATCTTTATAAGTCTCATAACCAGATTTTATATAGCAATTAGTAAGTTCTTCAAAAAAAGATAATTGCTCCTCAGTTATTTTACAGGCAATTTATGTTCGAATTTTTGTATAATTAAAGGAATATTATGGGTCATAGGAATATTATCGTCAATAAAAGCGTTGGTCATGAAATGAGTCAGTAGAGTCTTCTCACTCGGTTCCAGTGTCAATTTGGAGCTCTACCAAAGTCAGAAGTGGTGAGTTGACCTAATGCTCATCCTGAACGTCACTGCGAGAAAAAAATCGAAAAAAAACAGCTGTTTATAAAATTTGATTGCGGTGCAAAAAACCGGCTCTTTTTGTAAATTTGTGTTTTAACTTCTTAATTTATTCGTTAAATTTACCATTATTTTACGAATTTATGGTTTTTTAGATGGCTATCATATTTTTGCTTAAAAAAATATAAATCAAACTGTAAAAATATATGTTTTAGAAATTAAATCAAATAACTAATAGATAATAGACTGTTAAAGGGACTATTTTTTTGCTTATATTAGGCACTTCTGCGGCGTCAATTTTTGGCCATGGCCACCCTCAAGGTTGACTGGCCTAGGCCCGCCCAGGGAAGCCTATCTTCCCGTGGGCGGGTTTTTTGGGCTTAGGTAGCCGGCCCGGGCCGCCTCGGCCAGCTTGGCCAAGCCCTCATCGACGCTGACCTTGGGGGAGTAGCCAAGGAGTTTTTTGGCCTTGGCTACGCTGGGCCAGTGGGAACTGGAGAGCTGGTCGACGGTAAAGGCGGTCAGGGGCGGCTCGCCCTTGAGGCCAAAGGCCCTCCAAAACCACTCGAAGACCCCGGCCGATACCCGTCCCAGTTCCACCGGCAAGAGGGCCCTTATCGGCGGGGCGTTAATGGCCTCCAAAAGGCGCCCGACGAACTGGGACAGGTTCTGGGGGTCATCCTGGCCGACGAAAAAGGCCTGGCCGCCGACCGGGGCCCCGTCGATCAGTTTGGAGAGGGCGTCCAGATGGGCCCTGGCCACGTTATCGATGTACACGGCGTCAATGAGGTAGGGGCCGCCGGAGAGCAAAAAAAGGCGCTTTCTCCTGGCCCTCTCGGCTATCCTGGGCAGGAGGTTTTGATCCCCTGGGCCCCAAATCAGATGGGGCCTTAGGGCCAAGGTCTTAAAACCAGGGCCATTGGCCAATAGGACCGCGCGCTCGGCCAGCATCTTGCTGTAAGCGTAGGGGGCGGAGGGATCGGCCGCGTAGGGGCTCGCCTCGGTCACCGCTTCCAGGGAGGCCTTGTTATATATGACGCTCAGGGTGGAGGTGTAAACGAAATACGAAACGCCCTCCTGCCTGGCCGCCTCCAGGAGCCTGGCCGTGCCCATGGCGTTGGTCTCGACGTAGTCGGCAAGGGGGCCCCAGACGCCGCATTTGGCGGCGCAGTGAATGACCGCCTGGCAGCCCTTGACGCAACGCCTGAGGCTGTCGAGGTCGCCCAGTTCGCCCATGGCCACCTCGGCCTTGGCTGGCGAGCCGGCCTTGGCCTTCCGCATCAAAAGCCTTACGTCAAAACCCTCAGCCAGAAGCGACTCCGCCACCTTGCCTCCCAGGAAGCCGCTGCCCCCGGTCACTAAAACGCGCATTGACTACCTTGGCCGGCCCCGGGCCGGCCCCCCCGTTCAATTGTCCCCGCCTGGCGCATCGTCCACCGGCGATTTGTGATCCCACCGCCCGAGAATCTGGCCCTTGCCGGTCAGGGTGACCAAATCAAGGGACTTTTCCCTGGCGAACTTCCTCGCGTCAAACAGGTGCATGGCCTGTACCTGGTAATACAGCTCCTTGCCGCCCACCCGGTCCAGGAAATCCTCGGCCTCGGACCGCTCGTTGAAAATGGGTATGTACTCCCCCAAATCGCTCTCCAAGACCAGCATGTTGTCCCGGTTCACCGTCACGGGATAGGTCAGGACAAACAGCCAAGACCTGGCCTGGGGATGTTCGTCGGGGGAGGGAGCCTCGGGAATTATGTCATCAACCACTTGAGCACCATATTTAGTTTCGTTGAATGTTAAAGGGGTTATTTTGAGGTGATTTGGGTTGCCAATTTCGCTAACGCACTGGCCTTACCTAGGCCATTGATCACCTAAGCGAGGCCATTTCGACGTAATGCGTGGGCCAAAGCCGCTTAACGAGAGCCCTCAAAGACTGAATCGTATCCGCCATCGCCTACCTTCAGGCATTGGCCGCGGCTTGATGCGGCCATTTTACCCCCGATTAGCCGAGCGTTCAAACCATGGCTTTTTTATTCCGGGCCAAACGCGTTATAATCGGCCATTGACCAGCACCACCTTTGGGCGTCGCCAAAAAACGGCCGGTGTCGGGCGGCCAAGCCGCTTTCTCACCGAAGCTTGGCCGCCAAGCGCCACACCGGACGGCCAAACCCGGACCGGAAAAGACCCAAAAGCCCTTCCCGCGGGCTTATTATACACAAAAATTGCCAATCGCGCTTCCCCCGACCAGACAAGTCGGGACAGGGCGGCTCAAAGTGAATATACCCAAAATACTTCAGACGGTTTCTACGCGGCTCAGGTCAGGCTTGACCCTTATTCGTAAGGCCAAACGAATTTAACCCGTTCGATGACACGGTTAAACCAAAATCAAACTTTGTCTTGGGCTACAAGTCCTTAATTTTCGTTGGAAAAAATCCAGGCGAGTTGACCGATAAAACTATAGGAGCGTTTGATCCATGAAATCTAACCATTTGACCAAGAACTATCTCTCCAAAAGCGCCTACTCATCGATTTTTTCCATAAGTATGTTAAGACACCCATTAACATACCCTTTAACTTGCCTGGCTTTTGTCCTGTGCCTCGGCTCGCTTTTTCTGGCCCTTTACCCGCCAAAGCAAGCTTACGCGATTGATTTCAACCCCGCCGAGAAAGCCACGCTGATTGCCATCGGTACCGATAACGATCCTCAAGGTAATCTCAACTGGGAAACCACCCCAACCGAGGTCAAGGGATGGGAAGGCGTCGAGTGGGTTGAAGTCGACGGGGAATACCGCGTTCATTCAATTGAAGCCAGAGGCAAAGGACTGACAGGGGCCATGGCTCTATCCCGGCTAAACTCCCTGGTTGAGTTGGTCGTTGAGTATAACCAAATCACGTCTTTGGACGTCTCCCAAAACCCCGCCCTGAACTCCATTAAAGCGAATGACAATAAGCTTACTTCATTAGACGTGTCCAAAAATACCGACCTATTGGCGCTATCAGTGACAAATAATCTGCTAACATCATTAGACATTTCACATAATC
>JAITKA010000184.1 GCA_031278635.1 Deltaproteobacteria bacterium
TGGGTCTGAGCCCATGATAGGGATCTGTGTTTTCCTGGCCTTGGGCGACGGCGGCCATGAGAGAAAAGCCAAGGAAAAGCGCGGCGATAAAGAGAGGCAAAAATCGTTTCATGGTTAACCCCAGTTCAATAATCCGTGCCTGGCCAAGGACGAAGTCAATGGCATGATAGCGACAGTTTCGGGCTTGGTCGTGGCGTTACGGTGATAAAAAATTATTTTATCGATAATGTATCGTTTGTAAATGTATATGTAAATATTTTATTATATGCTAGCTTATGTATTTGGTCATTGAATCGTTTAGTCCCAGAGATCGCTTTTAAAGCCAAGGGACTCTAAACCACGCTTATTAATGGAAATTTCCTGTGGGCCATCGGCATAGGAATAGGGTGAGTCTAGCCGTATGGTCAATCCCTTGGGGGTAAAGAGAACCCCGCCCAAATCCTCCAAGCTTACCCTTGCGCGGATTAACTTTTTGGGCATCGGGTAAGGTGGTCCGTTTTCGCAGGATTTGGAGTCATAGGGGAGATCGTAACCGTCAGGGAGCTCGCCAAACCCCAGCCCACACCAAGCGTAAGTCATAACGTTCCAGAGCCCTGGCATGGCAAGCCTTGTATCGGCAATGATATCGTTTAAATCCAAAGATCTCCCGGTCCTGAGATCGAATAAGTACCCCTTTGACAATTCGTGGCCATGGGCGGCCCCGGCTCCCATGGCGTTAGTGGTAAATAACACGGACAAGTAGTTTTTGCTAGGGGAGTTGGCCCTGTAAGACGTTCTGGAATACGATTCGGTATTCGAGGTGAACGGTTCATCGGGACAGCCCCCCATGTCATTGTTGTAGTATTCACGGTATATTTTCTCGCCGATTGAGGCCAGGGCCGCGTCCACCTGGGCCGAGCCGGTATTGACGGGGTAGCTAACGCCCACTTCGTTGGTGAACTCTTTGCAAGTCGGGTCTATGTACTTGTCGAGCGAGGAGGAGGTTTTTAGGTTTGGGAGCTCCGCCCCGATGGTGGGTCTGAGTCCCCAGAAGGGATCGTAGTCGTCTTGGCCGATGGCGACGGCGCCCAAGAGAGAAAGGCCAAGGAAAAGCGCGGCGATAAAGCGAGGCAAAAATCGTTTCATCGTGAAACCCCGTTCGATTTAAATACCGCCGCCTGGGGCGGCTTGGGGGGACGTGAGTGACGAGGCCGGCTGAGCCCGGTGGGCCGGGCATGGCCAATCAATCCCAGAGGTCCGGCCTGGCGCCCAATCTCAGTAGCAGGGATTTGGGGATGGTCACATCCTGGGGCCCATAGGCATGGGCGAAGGGCATATCGTCGTGTATGATCATGCCCTCGGGGCCAAACATGACCGAGCCCAGGGCGCTGAGGCGCGCGCCATTGCCCTTTAGGCCATTGGGCATGGGCGGGGAGCGCCTGCCGCAATTTTGCGAGGCGTAATCGTTATATTCCCTGGGGATGACCTTGCGGCTCAAATCGCACCAGGCCTTGGATGCCGCCTGCCAGAGTTCGGGCATGGCTTGCCCGGGGTTGGGGAAAATATCCCTTAGCTCGAGTATTTTCCCGTTGCGGAGATCGAAGAGGTAGGACTCGGAACTGTCCCCGCCGTTGGCGTTCCCGGCCAGATAGGTGAAATCGGTGATCATGAGGGAGAGGTAGTTTCGGCCAGGGGAGCGGGCGCTGAAAGAGGTGAGAATCTCCGAGGCATAGTTGTTGGTTTCCCCGGGGATGCAATTGTCGGTGGTCGTCCCGGCGAAGTCGCGGGCCTTTTTTTGGGCCTTGGAGACCATGACGTTGTCCACTATGGGCGAACCGGTATTGGTCGGGTAGACGATGGAGATCTTGTTGACGTAATGGCGGCAACCTGGATCCGGGACCGTTTCCCTTATGGACCAATATGTCAAGTTTGGCAGTTCCCGGCCGATTTTCGGCATGATGAGCTTATTGTCGTCTTCCGATGATTGGGCTTGGGCCGTGTGGCTCATCGGGGATAGAAATAAGCAGGATAAGGCTATTAAAATCGCAGCGAATGGTTTCATGGGACACCTAGGGGGAAAATTAAAAAATTATTTGGTTAATAAAGGTTTATAATTAATAGTAAAGGGTTGATTTATTTTTCGTTTTAAGGTAGTTATGGCAAGGGTCGGTTAAAAACAAAGGTTTTTGCGTCTGAGCAGTGAATAGCCAAAATAATATACGATATCGGTATCCGGGGCAAGGCCTGGCTTGGGGAAAAAGTGGGTTTTGGCCCTGGGGGGGCGGGCCAATCAATCCCAGGGATCCGGCCTGGCGCCCATTCTCGGCAAGGCGGCTTTTTCGATGGTCACTTCCCGGGACCCATAGGCATGGGCGAAGGGCATATCGTCGTGTATGATCATGCCCTCGGGGCTTAGCGTGACCGTGCCCAGGGCGCCGAGGCGCGCGTTATCGCCCCTTAGGTCATTGGGCCTGGGCGGGGAGTACGCGCGGCAATCGGTCGGGGCGTAACCGCCATGTTCCCTGGGGATGGTTTTGTGGCTCCAATCGCGAAAGGCCATGGATGCCGAAAGCCAGGGGTCGGGCATGGCTTGCCTGGGGTTTGGGAAATTATCCCTTGGCCCCTGCGATTTCCCGTTTCGGGGCTCGAAGGGGTAGGACCCGGAAGCGTCGTCCGCCGATTGGGCTTGGGCCGTGGGGCCCAATGGGTATGGAAAGAGGCAGGATAAGGCTATTGAAATAGCCGTGAATGGTTTCATGGGTCGCCTAGGTGGGAAGTTTTAAAATTATTTGGTTGAAAAAGGGTTGGTTTATTTACCGTATCGGTATCCGGGGCAAGGCCAGGGGCCAGGGAAAATGGGCGTTTTGCCGCGGGCGGGGCGGGTCAAGGGCCGCCCGGGCCGCCGGGCGGCGGAGTTGAGCGGGGAGGCTTTGGCGGGTATAATGCCCATAACGATGGCGTGGGCTTTTTTTTCACGGGGCAGGATGGCGATGGGTTCGCGCCCGGCCAGGGCCTGGCCGGCCTGGCCGGGCGGGGCATGGGCGGGCGGGGCTTGGGCGGTTTGGTCAAAGGAGAATATTTTGGACGTGGCGGAAGGCCTCCTTGGAAGGCTTAGGGACATACTCGGCCAGGGTTACGGGCTGGGGGCCGGGGGGGCGGCCATCAGGAGGCTCGATTCCGGGAGGGTCAACGAGACCTATCTGGCCACTTTGGAAAGCGGGGAAACGTATGTCCTGCAGCGGCTGAACGCGTTTTTCGGGTCGGCGGGGGCCATTGGGGAGAACTGGGACAGGGTCGGCCGGGCCTTGGGCGGGGCCGGGGTCGGTTTCCCCAGGATATTCGCGACGGTGGGGGCGGGCTGGCTGTACGTGGAGCCGGGGGGCGACTCGCACTGGCGGCTGACGGGTTTTTTGGAGGGTCGGCCCCCGGGGCGGGAATCGTTGGGCGACGCGAGGCTGGCGGCGAGGACGTTGGGCCTTTGCCACCGGGCCTTGAACGTCCCCAGGCCCATAGAGCTATTGGAACCGTTGGACAACGCGGATTTCACCAACCAGAAGCGTTGCGAGCCGGGTGATTTTGAGTTTTTGTTCAAGCAATACCGGGGGCACCCGCATCTGGGGAGCGTCTCGGGGGACATAAAAAGGGGCGGGGAGGCCGCAAGGCTGTTGCCCAATAGGCCCGCTTACCTGAGGATCTTCGCGGCCAGGGATTTGGTCGTCCACAGGGATTGCAAGGCCGACAATTTTTTGATAGGCGAGGCGCGGCACTCGCTCATCGACTGGGACACGGTGGGCTACGGCGACCCGCTTCTGGACATAGGCGAGATGTGCAGGTCCTGGGCGGTCTCGCCGGTGGCCCCATTCTATAGGGCCGATCTGGCCGCGGCCATAGTGGAGGGCTACCGGGAGACGGGGCTTAGGCTCAGCGCCGACGAGTACCGGCTTTTGCCGGCCACGGTCCGGGGCCTCGCCGTGAACCTCGCCAGGAGGTACCTGACCGACGCCCTGGCCGAGGCCTATTTCCAGTGGGACAGGGACGCCTATCCCTCCCTTTACGAGCAAAACAGGTCCAGGGGCCGGCACATGCTGGATCTGGCCGAGGAGCTTTTGGATCGCGAGATGGAGCTGATCAAGATCTAGGGCCTTACGGGGGGCCCTTGCGCCCCCTTGGGGGCGCGCAAGGGGGCGTTTCCGGGGCCCCCGTCATTTTGTGCTTTTTAGACGGGGGTAATGGCGGTAAAATAAGGGTGGACCCAGGCCATGGGCCAGACGATTTACCGGAAAATACAGTATAAGCGAGGATGCCATGATTTCCATGCCGACCATAGTCTGCGCCACCGACCTGTCGGAGGGCTCCAACAAAGCCATCCCACTCGCGGCCTACATCGCCAAAGGTTTCAAGTCGAAACTGGTCATAACCCACATCATCGACCTTCCCGCCGTGACCCCGTACGGGGAATCGATGGTCGATCCCCAGGAGCTGAAGGTCAGGGTCGAGCAGAGCACCCGGACCCAGGTGGCCGACATCCTGGGCCCCGCGGAGGGGCTCGATTGGGAGCTGTATATCTCGATAGGCTACCCGGCCAAGGAGATCCAGCAGGTCGTGGACGAGGTCAACGCGGGGATGCTGGTGGCCGCGACCCATGTCCGGAGCGGCCTGGAGCGGCTTTTGCTGGGCTCGGTCAGCCGCAAGCTCATGAGCACGCTGAACGTCCCGTTCTTCATCGTCCCGGGCTCGCTGCCCCATGAGCGGGCCTCCCTTCACCGCATCGAGTCCATACTGATAGCCTGCGATTTTTCCGAGGACGCCGACGCGGCCATAGAGTGGGGCCTGGCCTTCTCCAGGGCCTTCTCGGCCAAGGTGACCGTGGCCACGGTGGTCGAGCAGGGCCAGCTGGACCAGATTCTGACCGTGGACCCGCAAAAGGAGCTCTCGGTCGCCGACAGGCTTTTGGAGGATCTGACCGGGAAGCTCAGGGCCTATATCCCCGAGGGGCAGAAGGACGCGGCCAACCTCGTGGTCTTGGCCGGGCAACCCCACGACGAGCTTAACAAATTCGCCATCCTGAACCACGTGGACCTCATCGTCATGGGTGTCCACGGACGGGGTTTCATCGAGAAGCTGATGGTCGGCTCGACCACCGACCGGGTCGTCCGCCTGGGCCAGTTCCCGGTCCTGGCCGTCTGCGGCTCGTACCCCCAAAAAATAGTCCAAAGCTAGGAAGCCGCGGCCATGGGGCCCCGCGGGCCCATGGCCCTGACGGGTTGGGCGATTAAAAAAAGGCTGGGAGACCTTGCGTCTCCCAGCCTTTTTCGCGTCCGATCGCCAAGGGCCAAGGGCCAAGGCCGATCAGGCCTTGGCGGGCTTCTTTTTCTCCCAGAGCAGGAGGATGGGCGAGGCCAGGAAGATCGAGGAGAGCGTGCCCACGGTCAGGCCGATGAGGAGGGCCAGGGCGAAGTCGCGGTTGACCGGGCCGCCCAGGAAGTAGAGGCTGAAGAGGGCCATGAGGGTCGTGCCGGAGGTGAGGACGGTCCTGGAGAGGGTCTCGTTTATGCTCTTGTTGATGACCGAGGCGTAGTCGCCCTTGCGGGTCTTGCGGGTGTTCTCCCTGATGCGGTCGAAGACGATGATGGAGTCGTTCAGGGAGTAGCCGATGATGGTCAGGATGGCGGCGACGAAGGAGAGGGTTATCTCCTTGTTGAGGATGGAGAATATGCCGGTTGTGATGATGACGTCGTGTATGAGGGCTATGATGCTGCCCAGGGCGAAGGAGAATTTAAGGACGTAACAGGTAATCAGGGTAACTATCAGGGCGACGACGATCAAGATGCCCACGCCGACGCCAAAGAGGCTCACCAGATAGATTATGCCCAGCAGGACGGCCACGAAGATGGCCGATATGCCCCATTTTTGCTCGAAACGACCGGAGATGTATATAATTATTATCAGTATGCTGTAATATATGGCGTAGAGTGCCTTTTGCCGCAGGTCCTGGCCAATCTTTGGCCCGACCATCTCGGTGCGTTTGATCTCGACCTTGCCCTCGCCGTAGGTCCCGGTCAGGAAGGAGACCGCCGCCTGGGAGAGGAGCTGGCCCTCCGCGAGGGGCCCCTCGCTCACGTTGACCAGGAACTCGCTACCGGACTCGCCGAAGTTCTGGAGGCTCGAGATGGCGAAGCCCGCCTCGGCGAAGGACTGCCTGAGGGCCTCGACGCCTGGGTTTTCCGTCAGCTCGAACTGCACCAGAAGGCCGCCCTTGAAATCGACCCCGAGGTTCAGGCCCTTGTGGTAGATGATGGAGATAATGGAGGCGAGTATCAGGAAGCCCGAGACGGCGAAGGCTATGTAGCGGTTGCCGATGAAATTATAGTTTGAGTTGGGCTTGATCAGTTCAAAGGACATCTTTTTCGCGCCTTCCTTTCGCGCGTATACCGGGGTTTAGCCAAGCGGGCCACTTTATGCGTCGATTCTATCCATGGCGATGAAACGCGGGGGCGTTATATGCTAATGCGTTTCATTTGGCGCCTATTGTAGAGCACCAGGTCGAAGACCCATCTGGAGGCGAAAATGGACGTGAACATGGAGGATAGGATGCCTATGATCAGGGTCACGGCGAAACCCCTGATGGGGCCCGAGCCGAACTGGTAGAGGACCATGGCGGCCAGGATGGTCGTGATGTTGGAGTCGAAAATGGTCCAGAAGGCCCGGTCGAAGCCGCCCTTGATGGCCCCGGCGGGGCTCTTGGCGGCGCGGATCTCCTCACGGACGCGCTCGAAGATGAGGACGTTCGCGTCCACGGCCATGGCCAGGGTGAGCACGAGGCCGAATATGCCCGGGAGGGTGAGCGTGGCCCCGAAGGCGGCGAGGGCCCCGAATATGATGGGGAAATTAAAGAGCAGGGCCAGATCGGCCACTATGCCCGACAGGCGATAGTAGATGAGCATGAAGGTCAGGATCAGGCACAGGCCCAGGACCCCCGCGGAAAAGCCCTGGCGGATGGAATCCTGGCCCATGGACGGGCCCACGGTCCTCTGCTCGATGACGGAGACCGGGGCGGGGAGGGCGCCGGCCCTCAGGACCACGGCGAGGAGCCTCGCCTCCTCCGGGGTGAAGGAGCCCTCGATGTAGGCCTCCCCGTCGGGGATGCGCGAGCGGATGGTCGGGGCGCTGTAGACCTGGTTATCCAGGACTATGGCCAGCCTCCGCCCCACGTTGTTGGTGGTGATGGCGTCGAATTCCCTGGCCCCGCGGGCGTCGAAATTTATGTTGACTATGGGCTGGCCGAACTGCTGGTCCCTCGCGGCCCTGGAATCGACCAGGGAATCCCCGGTCATGAGGGCCTGCTTCCTAAGGAGGATGGGCACCTTGGACTCGGCCCCGGTGACCGGGTCGACCACCCGCTCGAAGAGGACCTCCGTCCCCAGCGGGGCCCCGGAGCGCAGGGCCTCCTCGGCGGAGACCGAGCCCTCGTCGACGAGCTTGAATTCCAGGATGGCCGTCTTGCCTATGAGGGCTATGGCCTCCTCGGGATCGGATACGCCCGGGAGCTGTATGACTATGCGATCCTCGCCCTGCGGCCTGATGTCGGGCTCGGCCACGCCGTACATGTCTATGCGGTTACGGATGGTCTCCAGGGCTTGGCGGGCCGTCATGTCCTTCAGGTCGGCCAGGGCGTCGTCGGTGAAGGTCAGGGTCGATTTGGGGCCGTCGGCGCCCGAGGCCCGCAGCGTCTCCCCGAAATAATCCGACAGGACCTTGTCGATGGCCGGCTTGGCCGCGGGATCGGTAACCTCCATGGTTATCTCGGTCGAGTTCTCGTTATCCAGGGTGTAGCCGCCGACCCCGGCGGAGTTAAGCCTCCGGCGAAGCTCGTCCATGGCCCTTCTGGTGCCGTTGTTGATGGCCACCTGGAGGTCGACCTCCATGGTCAGGTAAATGCCGCCCTTGAGGTCGAGCCCCAGGTTTAGGTATTTAGCCGGGAGAACCTTGGCCCAGAAACCCTGGGGCTTACCGTCCGCCGAGCCGTGACCCAGGAGGGTGGGCAACAGGTAAAAAAGCCCGCACCCCAGGACCAGGAACAAAACCAAGCCTCGCCAAATGAGATTTTTTTTCATACGTTATCCAGAAAAACCGCGAATCCTTTAGGGGGAAAAATCAAAAGGCGCCCGATTTTGGCCCCAAGGGGCCCCCGTGGCGCGGACGGTCGGGCCAAAACGGGCCATCGTGACCGAATGGCGCGAACCTACGCCTAAAACCGTACGGGAATACGAATAAAAGCGACTATTTGGACTCCTCGGACTTACTCAGGTTGGGCTTGTCCTTGTCGCCGGCCTGCTCGGGCTCGGTCACGGCGGCCTTGAGGACGCCGGCCACGGCCCCCCTCGCGATCTTGACCCTGACCTCCGGGGCTATCCTGACCGTGAGCTCCTTGGCGTCCACGCCCGTGACCACGCCCAGAAGGCCACCGTTGGTCTGGATACGGTCGCCCTTTTTGATGTTGTCGAGCATGTTTTGGCGCTCGCGCTGCTGTTTCTTCTGGGGCCTCAGGAGCAGGAAATAAAAAATCAGCACGAAGCCGCCCATGAGAATGAACAGCTGCATGCCGCCCCCGGACTGCTGGCCGTCGGCCCCGGCTTGGGGGGCCATGGCCCAGGCTTGGGCGGCGGTGGTCAAAAGATAAGTCATCATGATGGTTATTCTCCGTATACGGGCTTACGCCAAAAGGCGGTAAAAATAGGCTATGTCGGGACGCCCCTGAGGGAGCCGTTTTTGGGGGCCGCCGCCTTGGCGGGGGCCGGACGCGGGGCCCAACTTCAGTCCACGGGCTCCTGAAGTTCATAAAACTCTTTACAATAACATGGGAACGTCCCTTTTAGCAAGGACTCTCTCGCGCCGGTTACGAGGTCCAGGTAATAATGGAGGTTATGGAGGCTGGCCAGCCTCAGGAACAGGGGTTCCCGGTTTTGGTGGAGGTGCCGCAGGTAGGCCCTGGAAAAATTGCGGCAGCAATAGCAGGAGCATTTCTCGTCCGGGGGACCCGGGTCGTCCTTGTGCCTCGCGTTCAGGACGTTCAGTTTGCCCCGGCGCGTGAAGAGCTGGCCGTTCCGGGCGTTCCTGGTGGGGATGACGCAATCGAACATGTCGGCGCCCCGCTTTATGCCCTCGATTATGTCGCTTGGTGTGCCCATACCCATAAGGTACATGGGTTTGGCCGGATCGAGCTCCGATCTGGCCGTCTCGATGGCCTCAAAGGTCATCTCCTTGGGCTCCCCCAGGGCGAGGCCGCCCACGGCCTGGCCGGGGAAATCGAGGGCGGCGATATCGGCCGCCGATCTCCTGCGGAGGTCCGGGTAAAACCCCCCCTGGGCTATGCCGAACAGGGCCCCGCCCCGGCCCCCCCAGGCCTCCCTGGAGCGCCTGGCCCAGCCGAGGGTCAGCCCCATGGACTTTTCCGTCTCCTCCCGGCCGGCCGGGTAGGGGGCGCACTCATCCAGGCACATGAGGATATCGACCCCGAAGGTTACCTGGGCCCCCACGGCTATTTCCGGGCTCAGGAAAACCCTGGCCCCGTCGTAGGTCGATCGGAAGGTCACCCCCTCCTGGGACAGTTTCCTCAGGGCCGAGAGGGAAAAGACCTGGTAGCCGCCGCTGTCGGTCAGGATCGGGCCCTTCCAGCCCATGAACCGGTGGAGGCCGCCCAGTTTCGAGATAAGCTCGGGCCCCGGCCGCAGGAACAGGTGGTAGGCGTTGGCCAGGACGATTTTGGCCCCGAGGCTTTCCAAATCGTCCGGGGCGACGGCCTTGACCGTGCCCCTGGTCCCGACCGGCATGAATATGGGCGTGGGGATCGTCCCGTGGGCCGTCCTTATGAGGCCGGCCCTGGCGAGGCTCCCGGGGTCCCGGGCCTCTATGGAGAAAAAACCTTCCATTGGGGGGATATCCATCCAAAAAAGAACTTAAGTCGCGCTGACCGGCCAGGTCAGCGCGACTGGACCAGGCGGATGCCGAAAAGGATCATGGCCAGGCCCACGAAAAGGCTAAGGCCAGGCGTCTCCCCCAAAACGAGCCAGCCGCTCAGGATGCCGAATATGGGGACCAGGTTTATGAACGAGGCCGCCCTGTGTGGCCCCAGGGCCAGTATGCCCTGGTAGAAAAGGGTGAAGGCCAGGGCCGAGCCGCCCAGGCCCAGGAAGGCGATGGCGACCCAGGTCCAAAGCCCGTAGCCCGCGGCCTCGCCGAGGGAGCCGCCCGAGGCCGGGACTATGGCCGCCATCATCAGGGTCGCCGCGAGGCAGGACCAGGCGTTGGCGGCAAGGGGCGTGTCGCGCTTTAGGACCTTTTTGGCCAAAAGGGAGTAGGTGGCCCAGCAAAAGGGGCACATGAGCATGATCAGATCGCCCCGGCTAAGGCCCGTGGCCCACAGCTCCCAGGGCCGCCCGGAGCTGACCGCCCAGGCGGTGCCGAATATCGAGAGGGCTATGCCGCCCACGCTTATGGCCCTCAGCCTTTCCCCGTAGAAAAGGACCGAGCCCAGGTAAATCAGGGCCGGGGAGCCGCAGACGACGACCGAGGCCCGGCTGGCCGGGATGAGCCTAAGGCCGTTCAAAAAAAAGAAGTTGTACAAAACGAGGCCCGACAGCCCCGAGAGGATCAGGGCCGGGAGCGAGGCCCAGGAGAGGCCGAGGTAAGGCTTGCCTTTGGCGGCCTTGACGGCCATGGGCACCAGGACCAGGCCGGCCAAAACGAAACGCCACAGCGTGGCGTTGAAGGGGCTGGCCTCGCCGGCGGCCACCTTGCCGGCGGTGAAGGTGACGCCCCAGAGGGCGGTCGTGGCCACGAGATAGATCATGGCCAGCCGCGGCGGGCAGGGCTGGGCGGGGCCCCCGGCTGTGGGGGTTTCGGTCACCGGCGCAGATGCCCCCGACCCGTGACCACGAATTTGGTGGTGGTCAGCTCCCTGAGGCCCATGGGCCCGTAGGCGTGGATCTTGGAGGTGCTGATGCCGATCTCCGCCCCCAGGCCCAGGCAGCCGCCGTCGTTGAGCCTGGTCGAGGCGTTGACCATGACGCAGCTGGCGTCGACCCGGGCCAGGAAGTCCCCGGCGGCCCCCAGATCCGAGGTGCAGATGGCCTCGGTGTGTCGCGAGCCGTATTTCAGGATGTGGGCCAGGGCTTCTTCCATGTCGTCCACGACCTTCACGGCCAGGGTCAGATCCAGGAATTCCCTGCCGAAATGCCCCTCGGCTGCCTCCCCGAGGCCGGGGACCTTGGCCCTGGCCCTCTCGCAGGCGAATATCCTGACGCCTTTTTCCAGGAGGGCCCCGACGGCCGCGGGCAAAAAATCGTCCAGCCGCTCCCGGTGGACCAGAAGGCACTCCAGGGCGTTGCAGGTGGAGGGGCGGTTGCATTTTCCGTTCACGGTCAGCCCAATGGCCATGCCGGTCTCGGCCAGCCTGTCCACGTATAGGTGATTTACGCCCTTGTAGTGCTTAAGTACCGGAACTTTGCTGTTATCTGCCACGAACCTTATGAGACCCTCCCCGCCCCTGGGGATGACCAGATCCAGTATCCCGTCCTGGGCGATGGCGAATTTCAGCTCCTCGCGCCCGAGATCCGGCAGGACCGTTATGGCCCCCGGCGGGAGGCCCGCCTGGCCCAAAGCCTCGGCGATCAGGTCCCCGAAAAGCCTTGACGTTTCCAGCGACTCGCGGCCTGGCTTGGCCAAAAGGGCGTTCCCGCTCTTTATGGCCATGGCCGCCGCCTCGACCACGGCCCCGGGCCTCGCCTCGCAGATGAAGCCGATGAGGCCCAAGGGTATCCTCCGGCGCCCCACGACCAGGCCGTCGGGCCTTGTGGACAGATCCTCGACCCGCCCCAGGGGGTCGGGCAGGGCCACGCAGGCGGCCAGCCCCGCGTTCAGCTCCCTTAGGCGCTTTTCGTCCAGGGTCAGGCGATCGACCAGCGCCTGGCCGGATCCGCCGGCCCTGGCCTTTTCTACGTCCCGCAGGTTGGCCGCGAGGACGGCCCCGAATCCCGACTCGATCAGGCCGGACAGGGCCCGCAAAAAATCGTTCCTGGCCTTGCCGCCCGAGGCCCCCAGCGCGTTGGCCGCGGCCTTGGCCCTCAGCATGGTTTGGTACAGATCTGGAAATCCTTGGCTCATCCGGTCACCCCCATGGGGAAAATTTAACGGCCCCCGGCCCCGGGGGGCCCCTCAGGCCTTCCTGCCGGGGGCTATGGCCTTCCCGTAGCGCCTAAAGGCCTTCTCGAGCAGGGCGGGGATTTCCCGCGCCGGGGCCTTCAGGCCTTTCAGGAACGCCTGGGCCTTATCGCTCCCGTTCTCGGCCGCCGTGTCGATCCAGTTAAGGGCCGTGGCCACGCAGGGGGTCACGCCCTCCCCATGGGCGTAGGCCAGGCCCATGGTGATCTGGGCCGAGGTCACGCCCTTCTTGGCCGCCCGGGTGCACATCCTGGCGGCGTCCCGTCGGTCGGCCTTTATGCCCCAGCCGTGAAAGAGCATGGCGGCGTAATCGTAGGCGGCCTTCACGTTCCCGTCATGGGCGGCTTTCCTGAACCAGCCGGCCGCGAGCCTTCGGTTCCTGGGTAGGCCCAGGCCGTGAAAGTAACAGACGGCGAGATTGGTCTGGCCATGGTTGTTACCGTTATTGGCGGCCTTAAGATACCAAAAAGCTGCCCTGTTATAGTCCTTGTTAAAGACCTCGCCCTTCTTGTACATGTTACCGACTATGTTTTGGGATATGGCGTGACCGTTTTTGGCGGCGGTTAGGTACCACTTGGCCATCTCGGCGGGATCCTTGGCGACCCCGTAACCATGCTTACCCATCACGGCCAGCTCGAACTGGGCCTGCGGATCGCCCCCAAAGGCGGCCTTGGCGCACCATTGCGCCGCCTTGGCCAGGTCTTTGGGCGTCCCCAGGCCCTTCGCGTACATCCCCGAGAGCTTGAGCCAGGCCGGGGCGTGCCCCAGGGCGGCCGCCTTCCCGTACCAGCGGAAGGCCTGCCCCAGGTCCTTTTCCACCAAATCGCCCGCCTGGTAGGTCGCGGCCAGGAAATGCTGGGCCAGGTGGCACTCGTTTTGGGCGGACAGGTTGCACCAGTAGAGGAATTTCTTCACTTCCCGTTTCAGGAAATCGCCGGTCAGATATTTGAGACTTAGGCGGAACTGGGAGTCCTCGTTACCCCCAATGGCCGATCTGATGAGCCAATAGGTTGACCTTTCGAGATCCTTGGGTACCTTGTCGCCCACGAGATAGGCCTCATGAAGGCATATCTGGGCCAGATCGTTGCCCTGCTCGGCGGCCTTGACGAACCAATGATTGGCCCTCGACCGATCCCCGATCGCGTCCCTCCGAAGGTAACAATGGGCCACCCAGCACTGGGCCTCGGCCAACCCCTGCCCGGCGGCCTTTTCCGCCCAATGGATGGCCTTGTCCAAATCCGGGGTGACCCCGTCAAGGGTCGGGCCCCAAATCATCCCTTTCGGTATCCGCCCTTGCGGGTAATATATACGGCCCAATTCGAATTGGGCCGTGGCGTCACCGTCGTTCGCGATTTTTATGAGCGTATCTAATTCGTCTGGCATCTTAGGCATTAAGTTTCTTGCGATTGTCTTATCTTAACCCGCCCCCAAGCCACGGCCCAAACGGGCCCCCGGCTTCGGGCCGCGCCTATCCTCCCGGTTAACCCGGCCGAAGCGCCCCCGCGAAACCGGTTCGCGGGCGGGCGCCCAGGATACCGCCGTCCAATGGCCCCAAAAGGGTCCATCGGGAACGGCGCGGCCTGATTTTAACTTCTTTGGTGTCAAATTTCCAGCGGAACCGCGCACCTTACCGTTCATGCGAAAAAACCCCGCCTTTCCGGCGGGGCCCCAGGCGGCCAAAATCACCAGGGTAATTTTTGGGCCTTAAAAATCGCCATCCCCGGCGCCCACGAAAATAACTTCCGTGAATATGAGCGGCTTGCGCTTAATCGATTGCTTGAAAAGCCGCCTGACATTGCGTTTCACGTTATCGATCAGGGCCGGGACGTTTGGGTACAGGGGATCGCCCAGCTCGTCGCGCCACTCCCCCAGGGTCCGCAAGGCTATTTCCGAGGCCTCCAGGACCAAATCGGGCTCGTCCTCGTAGTGGAGGGCGTGGATGTTTATCCTCGGGGGGGCGGCCAGGGTCAGATCCTCGGGGTTCAGGACCAAAATCACGTACACCAGGCCCATCTCGGCGAGGCTGAGGCGGTTGCGGATGACCGGGTCGTCGGCCTGCCCCAGACGGTTCCCGTCGACCAGCATGCGGCCCGTGACCACGGTTCGGCCCAGGCGGCAGGTGCCGTCCCCAAAAAACGAGAGCCTCTGGCCGTTTTTCAGGATCTTGACCTGGGACCGCTCGAGCCCCGTCTCCTGGGCCAGGGCGGCGTGCCTCAAAACGTGCTTCGGCTCCCCGTGTATGGGGATCAGGTATTTGGGCTTGGTCAGGCCCAGCATGAGTTTCAGCTCCTCGACCTGGCCGTGGCCGGAGGCGTGGACCGTGTGGTAGCGGCTATCGACCACGGTGGCCCCGATGGCGTGAAAGAGGTTCGAGAGGGTCATGATGGCAATCTCGTTGCCCGGTATGATCCTGGCCGAGAAGATGATCGTGTCCCATTCGTTAACGGTTATGAACTTGTGCTCCCCGCTGGCCATGCGGGCCAGGGCCGACAGCGGTTCCCCCTGGCTGCCCGTGGCCACGACCACCAGCCTCTCGCCGGGGAGGCCCATGGCCTCCTCGATATCCACCATGTCGCTGTCGTAGAGATCCAGGTAGCCCATCTCGCGGCCCAGGGCCACGGAGTTGGTCATGCTCCGGCCGTCGAAAAGGAGCTTGCGGTTGGCCTGCTTGGCCGCCAGGGCGACCTGCCTTATGCGGGTCAGGCTCGAGGCGAAGCAGGCCAGGATGACCCGGCCCCGGGCCTCGCGGAAGAGCTCGGCCAGGGCCTGCCCGACCTCGACCTCGCTGATGCTGTGGCCGGGGACGTCCGAGTTCGTGGAATCGGAGAGCAGGGCCAAAACCCCCCTCTCGCCGTAGCTGGCGAAGGTGAAGAGGTCGGTTTTTTCCCCCGGTGGCGCGCTGGGGTCCACCTTGAAGTCGCCCGTGTGGACGATCACCCCCAAAGGGGTGGTCACGGCCAGGGCCACCCCGGCCACCACGCTGTGGTTGACGCCTATGAACTGGACCTCGAAGGGGCCCAGCCTTATGGTTTGCCTCGGCTCGATCGCGACCGTCTCGGGCACCTTGACCTGGTACTCGTAGAGGCGCCCCAACGACATGGCCAGGGTCAGGGCCGTGCCGTAGACCGTGGTGGGGATGTCTTTCAAAAAATAGGCCAGGGCCCCGACGTGATCCTCGTGCCCGTGGGTCAGTATGAGGCCCAGGACCCGGTCGGCGTTTTCCTTGAGGAAGGAGAAATCCGGCACGACGAGATCCACCCCTGGCAGTTTGGTCCCGGGAAACATGAGCCCGGCGTCTATGACCAGGATGTCCCCGCCGTAGATCAATGCCGTGCAGTTAAGGCCAATCTCCTCAAGGCCGCCCAGGGCGACGATGTCCAGGGTAATCTCGGCGCTTCGGTCCTCGGTTAGTTCTTCCATAAAGTTACATTAATTATTTTTTATCTAAATTCGCTAACAAAAACATATGTTAGGGTAGCCCATGGCCAATTTCCCCAGGCCCTGGCTGGCCAGGCCCTGGCCGGCCAGGGGGATGCGGGCCGAAAGGGGGCTAAAACGTGTTTATCCCCGAAAAGTCCAGGCCGTTCACGCATTTGTTCAAGGCGTCGCTCAGGGGATCGCTGGCCCCCATGTCGCCGACCAGCTTAAACTTGTTGCCCTGGGCGTTGGCGACCGTGTTGTGTATGGTCGGTATGCCCGGCCGATCTATTACCGCCCTCATGGCCACCCGGCCCACGTAGTCGTTGCCCTCGACATCGATCACGAACTCGGTTATGTAGACCGTGACCCTGGCCTTGGCCCCGGTCGTGTCGGGGTTGGCGGTTATGCCCAGCGAGGCGAGCTTGTTTTTTAGCGACTCGAAGACCAGGGCCGGCACCGACAGATGGCTAAGGGAGATTGTGGCCCCGTTGGGCATGGTGGTGGTGAGGTCCAAGATTCCCTGCTGGCTTTCCTTAAGCAGCTCCCGGCTGGCCGCCTCCGGGCCCACGAGGTTTTTGTTCTGGCGGTTGTCAACCACCACGAGCTGGACGATGCCCTGCGTGAGCGACAGCCCGCCCTGGGGCCTGAAATCCAGGTTTAGGCGTTTTCCCGCGCCCACGCAGCCGGTCAGGGCCAGGGCCAGGATCGCGGTCGCGACCGCCATCGATAGAGTCGAGCGTCTCATATTTTTGTCTCCAAGGATTCGCTGGAGGCCGTAAGCCCCGAAAGGTTGATATTGATAATAACGATAGATATTTAAAATTAAAAAATCAATTAAAGTGTCAAATTCGCAAGCCCATGACCCGCAAAAATGGTCAAATCGCATCCCCGGCCTTCAAAACCCCTTCCGGCTCTTGGCCAGGAACAGGCATATGGCGGCCACCATCAAGGCGTGGTCGATGCGGCCGTCCAAAACCATGGCCTCCAGCTCGCCCAGGGGGACCAGGAGCTGGTCCAGGTCCTCGTTCTCGTCGAAGTGGGTCTGGCCCGTCGGCCTGGCCTTCCTGGCCACGTAGGTGTGGCAACGGTTGCCGAAAAGGGCCGGGTTGGGGCGCAACGAGCAGAGGTGGGTGAAGTCGTCCGAGGAATAGCCGGTCTCCTCCATCAGTTCCCTCTGGGCCGTCTCCAGGGGGCTCTGCCCCGGCTCGTTCACGCCCCCGGGCAGCTCCACCGAAAATTCCCCCGTGCCGTGCCGGAACTGGTTGACCAGTATGACCTCCCCGGCCTCGGTAACGGGTATCACGTTGACCCATTCGGGGGCCTTCAGGACCACGAAGTTCTTCTCCAGCCCGTCCTTGGGGGAGACGCAACTGAGGTTCGATACCTCGAAAACCGGCGTGGTCAGGACCTTGGTCTGGCCGGTCACGTTCCAGGGTTTAAGTTTCGTCATCGAAAGCTCCCGATGAAAACCCAGGGTTTGTGGCCCCGGGTGTGGGCGTTGACCGGCCGTCATGGGCGCCCTGGCCGGCGAGGGGCCCCCCCATGCGGGCCCTAGGAGACCTTGACCGTCATGTAGCGCTTCTTGCCGGCCCTAAGGACGGCCTGCCCGGCCTTAAGCCAGGGCGCCCCGGCCAGCGGGCTCTTCTCGTCGTTCACGTTCACCGGCTGGTTGTCGATGTAAGCCCCTCCCTGGCGGATGAGCCGCCTGGCCTCGCCCTTGGAGGCGCACAGCTTGGCCAGCACGAACAGCTGGGCGTGGTCGGCCCCCTCAAGCTCCCCGAGCGCTATGGCTATCGAGGGCAGCTCGGCCTCGAGGGTGACCGAGGAAATGTCGGCGATCCTCGATGACGTCGCGACCTCCCCGTTGGGATCGGCCAAACCGAAGGCCTTGACCGAGGCCACGTAGGCCTCGGCCGCCGCCTGGTGGCCATGGCAGACGGCCGTAACCTCGTAGGCCAGGATTTCCTTGGCCCTGTTCACCAGGTTCCCGGGCCTTGTGGCCAGGTACCGGCACTCGTCCAGGGGCAGGTAGGTGAAAAGCTGAAGCAGCCTGCCGGTCTCCTGGTCATCGACGTTTCGCCAGAACTGGTAGAAATCATATATCGAGGTCTTCTCGGCGCTCAGCCAAACGGCCCCCGCGTTGGTCTTGCCGAACTTGTCGCCCGTCCTGGGGTCCAGCAAAAGGGGCATGGTCAGGCCGTAAGCCTCGCCGCCGTGGACCCTGCGGATAAGCTCCACCCCGGCCACGATGTTGCCCCACTGGTCCTGCCCGCCCAACTGCAATATGTTGTTTTTTGTCTCCCACAGGACGAGGAAGTCATAGGCCTGCATGACCATGTAGTTGAATTCCAAAAAGGACAGCCCGCTCTCCAGACGGCTTTTGTAGCAATCGGCCGAAATCATGCGGTTAACCGAGAAGTGCCGGCCGATGTCCCTGATGAACTCCAGATAGTTCAGCGGCATGAGCCACTCGCCGTTGTCTATCAGCGTGGCCCGACCGTCCCCCAGCGACAAAAACTTCATCATCTGGGGCCTGATGCCCGCAAGGTTCTCTTTGATGGTCTCGACCGTCATGAGCTTCCGGGCCTCCGAGCGCCCGCTGGGGTCGCCGACCATGGAGGTGCCGCCGCCGCTCAAGGCAATCGGGCGATGGCCGGTTTTGTCCATCCAGGACAGCGCCATCAAAGGCAACAGATGCCCCACGTGCAGGGAATCGGCCGTGGCGTCGAACCCCACGTAACCTATGACTTCCTTTTGGTCGAAAAGGCTGGTCAGGGCCGCCTCGTCGGTGGTCTGGTAGATGAACCCGCGGTCGAGCAAAATCTTATACGTGTTCTGGCGGGTCATGGCCTTAGGTCTCTCTTTGTCATGATATATCTTCGTTATGCGACTAAAACAGCCAAAAAAAATTTCCTTAGGCGCCAATCACGATGCTTAGTAATTAAACGCCAAACGTTCGCATCTTGGTTATTCCAATCGATAATATTCGAACGGAAACGGGCCCGCGAAAAATCCCCCCCGCCGACCCCTTGCCCCTTGGGCCGTCCCCCTCCCGGGAGCGCCCCAAACGACGGCGCGAAAAACAAAAATTAATGAACGATTTACGGCCACATGGCTCGCATGCGAACCTTGGCTTTTGTCACACCAATGTATAACTATAATTAAATTGTAACCAAAAAACAAGGCGTCTTAACTCATATTTCCAGGTTAGTTATGCTCCCGCCCGCCTCGCCTATGGCTAACCCCAAAAAAAATTTCCCCAAAAGGATTTTTTGAGTAAGCCTCGCCCGCCCAAGGTTAAAACCGGCGCCGTTAAAGCTTCGATAATTAATTACATTCGTTAATTATAAAAGACTCCCTTTAGACTCAAACAGTAGCGCCAAAAAAATTAATTTCAGGCAAAATAATTTTTTTGGCAGGCAAAAGCCCTGTCACCGATTCGGCGGCAGCGACTTAGTGCTTGGTGCTTGGCTTGGTGCTTGGTTTGGTGACCTACTGAGTGCCCCGATTCGAGTACTCGATTGAGTGCTTCGAATCGAATGCGATATGGTTATAAAATTTCCTCTTATAAGAGTTTAAATTAGTGAAATAAAAATTTTAGTTATTAAAATAAAGTAAAAATTATTTAAAATAAATAAAGTTATACAAATTAAATTTAAATTTAACAAACATTATGCAATTGAATAGATATGAAGCAATTGTAATTTGCAAAAATAGAAGCCTATCAGTAAATATTATTGATGAATTATTTATATTAATTTCTAAAAAGTAGGCTTTTTATAGTTTGAATATTTATAGATTGTTAATTTAATATTTGAGGGTGATTTAGGCTAAGTCAACGATATTCTTGACTAATAATGACTTGGCTAAATTATAATTTGATTAAGGCGTTGAAATTTTGTATTATTGCCCCCAGATGAAAATTAATCAGGGGTGCGACAATCTGACAGGGTCTGTCAGGGTCTAGAACCGGACTCCACCTAACTGTTTCACTTATTTGGAGAATAAATTTCTCATGCGGTCTTGTTTTTTTTTTGAGGTAAAGGTTTAATTTTGTCGTTAAAAAAGGTCTTATCGTTATTTTCTGGATGTGGCGGGATGGACTTAGGTTTTGAAGGCAATTTTTCTGCTTTCAAGACTTGTATTAATACAAATATTCATCCTGATTGGATTAAAAAAGATTTATCAAACAATAAAGTACTTTTAAAAGATACATCTTTTAAATTAGTTTTAGCTAATGACATTAATATATATGCTAAAAACTTATGGTGCAATTTTTTTTCAAACTTTAATTATCCTATTGAAATTTATGATACTGAAAGCATTGTTTATCTCATTAATAATTATAAACAAAAGTTACTCGATTTTAGAGGAAATATTGATATTTTAACCGGTGGATTTCCTTGCCAAGATTTTAGCCTTGCAGGGAAACGAAAAGGATTTTTATCCTCTAAAAGTCATGATGGGAAAAAACTATTAGATGATAATTATGATTTATCTCGTGGAAATTTGTACTTATGGATGAAACAAGCAATTGAAATTATTAAACCAAAAATATTTGTAGCGGAAAATGTAAAGGGTTTAATTTCTTTAAATGGCGCTATAGAAACAATAGTTAATGATTTTAAATCTATTGATAATGATAGCTATTTAATTATCAAGCCAAAAATTGTAACTGCTTATGAATACGGGGTCCCCCAAGTGAGGGAGAGAATATTTTTTATAGGTTTTTTAAAATCTTCATTAACAAAAACAGCTTTAAAAAAATTAACATCAGATGTTATTTCGGCTGACTTTGACCCTTATCCTATAAAAACGCATTCCCTAACGAATATGCCAAGTCTTTTGCCTAACAGGAATCAAAATGGAAAATTATATCCGGTGGTTACATGTGGAGATATATTTTCTGACCTAGAAGAACCGGACATGACCGACGATGAATCACAACGGCACTATTCTAAGGCAAAATTTTTGTCAAACTCTTCCCAAGGTCAGACGGAAGTGAAATTAGACAAACCCGCTCCGACCATTAGGTCGGAACATCACGGCAACATTGAATTTCGGAGGTTGTCCTTGGCTCATGGCGGGCAAAATACCCGTGAACTTGAGAGAAATCTGCCCGAACGACGTCTCACGGTTCGCGAGTGCGCAAGAATTCAGACCTTTCCGGACGAGTATCAATTCGTTATTAAGTCAAAAACCAATGGCATCTCAGCGTCGGAAGCGTACAAAGTTATTGGCAACGCCGTCCCTCCATTATTAGCCTATAGTTTAGCAAAAAACTTAGAAAAAAAATGGAATTCATATTTTAAGGAGTAAGTGCCATGATAATAACATCTTCTAATGGTTCATCGCTTGCTAATTTTGAGAATTTACTTTTAAAAACAACAAATTTTTTAAATGAAGATGCAAATATCAGAGAAAATTTTTATAAAGAACAAAAAGGAACCAAACTTGAAAAGGTAATTTTTAAAATTATTAACAAAATAGCAGATAATACTGAGTTTAAAGGGAAAATTGAATTAATATCAGGTTTTAAATTTCCTGATATCATAGTTAACTCAATTTATGGCGTTGAAATCAAATCTACTATTTCTGATTCATGGAATTCAGTAGGTAATAGTGTTATAGAATCTAATAGAATACCTAATATAAAAAATATTTTTATAATATTTGGAAAATTATTTCATCCTATACAATTTAAGTGTAGACCATATGAAGATTGTTTATCCGAGATAAGGGTTACTCATTCACCACGTTATATGGTAAATATGCAATTAACACCAACCGACACCATTTTTTCTAAAATGAAAATTTCATATGAAAAATTTCGTCATTCCGAATATCCGATAGAAATCGTAAAAAAATATTATAAAGCAAATTTTTCAGGTAAAGGTTTTCCTTGGTGGATGGATCAAGAACATGCATCGCCTTTAAATATAAGATTTATAAATTCAATTGATAAAAACGAAAGGTTACAGTATATTTTATATGGTTTAGTAAATTATCCGGAAATTTTAGGAAATAATAACGCTAAATTTCAAGATTTTATTATTTATTTATTAAATGAACACTCTATAATATGTTCAAATATACGGGATCAGTTTACCGCAGGTGGTACTTTTGATTATAAAGGTATTTATAAAACCTATACTAAAGTCCCAAAAATTTACAAACTTATTATAAATAATAAGTCCGAATTCGTTTCAATTTTACTAAATAGTTATAAAGATCTAAATATAACAAATTTAGATGATAATTCTAAAATTAAGAACTGTATTGTTAATGCTCTAATTTATTCTAGTGCTGTGTGTAGTTTTTCTAAGGAATTATTATATGATATTTTTCAATTATAATTACTTTGAATATTTATAAATGCTCCGCGCAATGCGCGCTGAAACGCTGAAACGCTGACGCAAAAAAAGCCGTCTTAAAAAAGCTAAGAACGTCAGCAACTTTGAAAGCAACTTTGAAAGAGGGTCCGAAAATGAGTCAGCAGAAAGATGGTTCCCATACCCGTTTATTTGATTTTTATGTATTATTTAGAACAAAGGGAAGACAAAAATTTTCTGATTTCGATACAAACGAAATTTTATCAAATGCTATAGAAGAAATAGCTAATAATGATACCATAAAGGTATTAGATGGTTTCATTGAACATGATCATTTATATCTAATACTTTCGATTTCACCATGTATAGATATAAACCGTTTGGTTGAAGTGATTAAGAGACAGACGGCGCAAAGTATACGATATGGCGATAGGCTATGGGAAAAAGGATATTTTTGTTGTAACGCAAAAGAAGTCACGCCTAAAATGATTAAAAATTATCTGGAAAGTCCGTGGCCAGGCATTGACGATGAAGAACATACGGTTGAGGGGTAAAGGAAAATCGTCTTTTAAAATCGGCATGGGATTATTGGCGGCATTCGAGGGGCATGTTAGGATCGGCCTTGCGGGATTGGGCGGCCACTGACGGCGGGGTAATTTTTTGTCCTCAAACGCCTCGCCGGGAAACGGAATCGCTTGGCCCGGGGGCGATTTTTTTGGCCACGGGCTTCGCGGCTTGGGGCTTGGCCCGGGCCGCGTTGGGGCCGGGGGGGTTTTTTTGGCGCGGGGGGCCTTTCGCGGTTAGGTAAGGTTGCGATATGTAAGGGAATTCACCGCCATGGCTTAAGATGTTTAAAAACAATATTCAAATGTCGTATAATCCCCCCATGGTTCGTCTTTCACCTTTCAAGCGAGGAGAGTTTAAATGGATCGTGGAGCCAAGAAAAGGGACCGGCCAGCGAAGTATCGCGTCAAGGTCAAAAAAGGGGTTGGGGGCATTTTCCCCAGCGCGGAGCAGAGGTTTCAGGAAAAGGTCGACGTGATTGACAAGGTGGTCAACAAGAATATGCCCCGGGCCAACGCGGCCATGATGCTCGATGTCACCGTGAGGCAGATCCATCGCATGTCGGTTGCCTACCGAGAGCGGGGCCCCGACGGGTTGCGCCACAAGCTGGCCGGCCGCCCCTCCAACAACAGTTTCCCGGAGTCGGTGAAAACCGAGGCCATCGCCATCATCAGGGATAACTATCCCAGCGTCGGGCCCACCGTTGGGGCCGAGATACTCGAGAAGGTTACCGGGGTCCGGGTCAGCCCCGAGACCTTAAGGAAGTGGTGCGTCAAGGCGGGCATTTGGGATCCGGGCGGCTTTAAGGGCGTCTCGCGTCGGCGCGGGCCCCGCCAGGGCGAGGGTGGGGGCCAGGGCAAGTCGGGCTAAGTGATTTGGTGGCCGATGGCCCCAAAGGGCGGGCCGGCGCGGGCCGGGCCATGGCCGGCCGGGGGCGGCTTGGAAAACTAGCTAGACTTTCTACCCCATCTTAGGTAAAATCATGCGGTCCGGAAATTAGCCGTTTCTGGCCACCACGACATCGGCCCCGTTCCCGCCCGCCGGTTTGGGCGGCCTTGCCTTTGGGTCGGCGCGCGTGGTTCCGTGGCGGGGCGTGGCGCAGCCTGGTAGCGCAATTGCTTTGGGAGCAATGGGTCGGAGGTTCAAATCCTCTCGCCCCGACCAATGACGAGGCTGGTTATCACGGGCCAACGTGATTTTTTGCGACTAAGCCTGGGCGATAAAAATATCAATAGGCAACGCTAGGATGAACCTCGGCAGTCAAACCGGGGTTTTTTGCCGGTCCCGGTCCCGGCCCTGGAAGGGAAGGGAGCCGTTTTGGGGCTTGGCGCGCCAAGCCAGGCTTTCGACAAAGGCGGGGGCCCGGGGGCGGTTTGGCGAGAAGGGCTTGGTCGATTCGTTGGTTGTGGTGGCGCGAATAATTTTTTTGGCCGCCAGTTATGTTGTGACGAATAGTGTAAGTTTGCAATTAGCATATTTAGTAGTTTAATTCGGTATATTCTTGCTATTTTTCTAAATAGCTTTTTCTTCAATGTCTTAAAAGTTTCTTTTAAGGTGTAACATGCAAAAGAGATTCAACATGTTTTTCGCTATCCCATTGACCCTGGTGGCGGTCTTTATTTTCTTGGGCTCGGCCGACGCGAAGGCCCAGGCCAAGAGGACCAAGGTCCTGTTCGAGACCACCTCGGGTAATTTCACGGTCGAGACGTATGACGATTTGGCCCCCACCACCACGGAGAATTTTCTCACCCTGATCAAGAAGAATTTCTACGACGGGACCGTTTTCCACCGCGTCATAGACGGGTTCATGATCCAGGGCGGGGACCCGCTTGGGAACGGGACCGGCGGGCCCGGCTACAGCATCAAGGACGAGTTCGGCCCAGGGCTGACCCACAACGGCCCCGGTATCCTCTCCATGGCCAATGCCGGTCCTAACACCGGCGGCTCGCAGTTTTTCATCACCCTGGCCCCCACCGATTGGCTCGACAACAAGCACGCCATTTTCGGCCATGTCGTCGATGGCCTGGACGTGGTCGAGAAGATCGGCAAGGTCGAGACCAACTCCAGCGATCGGCCCCTGACCGATGTCAAGATAAGCAAGGTTTCCATAGTCGCCGAGTAAGGGCCCGCGCCCGCAACCGCCCGCTTGGGGGTTTTCCCGGGCCGGCCAGCGCTTCCCCGGCTGGGGGCGCCAAAAGGGAAAAGATCGCCGATGGTGCGATCTTTTTTCTTTTGGGGCATTCGGGGGTTAGGGAAAAACGGCTTGGCCGTTTTTTCTTGGCCGGGTCGGGAAGGCGAAAAAAACTTGACTTCTGGTTGGACATATCGTAATATCCGGATAAAAGGAAATAGGGTGATTTCGCTTTTGGTTCCTGGCACGGAAAACGTTCGAGCGATGTTTAATATATCGCTTTATCCGGATAATTAGAATCAGTTTGTTGGTTGGTCAGTTATGTGTCAGGCTTCAGCCCGTCAAAAGGCCCTTTCGATCTACAGCCCGCAGAGCCACCGTTGAATCTCAATGACTTTTTATACTAATCCACGCATTATATTATGGTAGATTCATATGGTTTATAAATATTGCCGCTTCATCGATCTGGGCGAAACCCTAAAAGCCTTGGGCCATCCAGTTAGATTATGCATAATGAACAAACTTTTGGAGAACGGACCCTCTAACGTCGCAACGTTACAACATTGTTTGCACCAACCTCAATCTACCATATCCCAACATCTGAAAAAGTTGAATACTATTGGCTTAATTAACGTTATGAAAAATGGTTTAGAGCATATATATGGAATTAACGGAGAATTAAATCTTGAATTAATAAATTTTATTTTTGATTACAATAAAAAAGTGAAAAATTTAACTTTATCAAGTAATAACGCAGTTAATTTTTCAAATTAACTAGCTGTATCTAATTATTTAATAAATTTTGCTAGTGGTTCATGAAGAAGCACTAGTTTTAACCTAAAAACATATGTTTCGGTCTGAAGGCTGCTCCCATTATTGGGTAGTGGCCTTTTTTATTGCCTAATTTTAGGTAATAATAATTAAAAATTGAAAGAGGATTTCATGAATCGTGAACTTTGGGAAAAAACCGTGGCCTTCCATGGCCATGCCTGCCCGGGCTTGGCCATTGGTTTCATGGCGGCCACCGCCGCCTCGGAAAGCCCGGAAGTGGGGCAAATCCCGCACGGGCGCCTGGTTTGCCTGACCGAAAACGACGCCTGCGGGGTTGACGCCATCCAGGTCGTTTTGGGTTGCACCCTGGGCAAGGGCAACCTCGTCTTCAGGGACGCGGGTAAGCATGCCTATGGTTTTTATGACCGGGAAACCGGCCGTTCTCTCAGGCTCGTGGCCAAGGACGCCAAACCGGCCCAGGATCTCGGCCGGGAAGAGAGGATCGAGGCAATCCTGAACTCCAAGCCGTCGGATCTTTTTGACGGCAAAAGACCCACGAGGCCAGTCCCCGAGAGGGAGCGAATCTTTATCACGGACGTCTGCCAGGGGTGCGGCGAGCCCACGGCCGAACACCGGCTAAGGCTCCAAGACGGCAAAAAGGTCTGCCTGGATTGTTTTCAGGAATATGACAAAAGATGGTAAAAGTTAATGATTTAACAGTCATTAAATTAAAAATATGAGTCAATTAATTGTTTTATAAATGCGATTATCTATGCATTTATCAATTAATTTATTCGTTGCCTTATAAATTTATTATGTAAAGGTGTTTGCATGAATTTAGTTAATCGAAGACAAGTTATGGCTTTGTGCCTAACGGTCGTCTCCTGCCTCATCTTCCCGTCCTTGGCCGGGGCCCAGGGTTCCAACCTGCTCCGGGACACCTTTATACTGGAGGATATAATAGTAACCGGTAGCACCGATAACCTGCAAAGGACAAACGCCGTGGTGGTGGAAAAGTCCAGAAGCAACAACCTGGCCGACTTTTTGGTAAGGGACTCGGAAATATCCTTCACCAGGCGCTCGAATTTCGGAGATTCCAGCGACATACTGTCCATCAGGGGCATGGGTTCCCTTAGAATCAAGGTCAACGTGGATGACCGGGACATAAGCTCAAACGGGGTGGTCGGCGGCAATTTCCTGGATTTCGGGACCATCCCCCTGGATAACGTCGAGAGCCTGGAGATAATCAAGGGCGGGAGCGCCATCGAGTACGGAAACTCCGCCATCGGCGGGGTGGTTAACGTCCGCACCCGCAAGCCCACGGAGAAAGCCTACCTGTCGCTCTACGGGACCTTCGGCGGCTTTCGGGATTTGTACGATTTTCATAACATCCGGGGCGCCTACGCCCAGAAGTTCGGCCCACTGGGTATAAGCGTCGGCATTAGCCACCAAAAAAACGCGGCCTTTCTTCGCAACAACCCTTTCGAGCTTTTTCACGTAAACCCAAAGGTCTATCTCGACACCCCTTGGCGGGGGCAATTCATCCTAAGCTACAATTACAGCCGGGCCAGGAGGGGGATCATCAAGAGCAACAGGGCCGACAATAACCCAACCAGCGATTCCGACTTTACCTTGCCTGGCTGGCACCGGCCCATAGATCCCAAGTACCCGGTGGCCAGCGGCGAAAGTTTCGCCGGTTCCACCCCGACCCCGTCCATGAGCGTCATCGGTGACGGCGCCCACTGGATCAAACAGCGCCATCTTTTCGATGTCGGCTACAGGCAAGAGTTTGGGGACATCGGTTTCGCCGAGGTCACTTATTACGCCAACAAGGAAACCAGGAGGGAACTAAACTACGCCGACATAGCCCTCAGAACCCGCCTCTCCCAGATCTCCCCGGGCCCACCTGACGGGTTTAACCCGGCCCTGTCCAGGCAGGGCGCCCTGGTCATGGACAGGGAAGTCACGGTCGATCTTAGCTACGGCTATAAACTAAAAAGCGAGCTTACGTTCGGCGATCATTTGGTCAAGTTCGGCGGGGAACATAAACTCCTTCGTTCCGGCGGCACCCATATTAACTTCGTGGACCTGAACTACAACAAGGATCGCAGAAACAATCGCACGGGGGTCATGAGATCCAGCGGCCCAAGCGAGCCGATCAAGATCTATTCGGTGTACGCCGGTGACAGCTACCGGATAAACGACACCTTCACCCTCGACTTCGGGCTCAGGTACGATTCCTTCACGGACACCCCCGAATCGGGGATCACCTACTCGGGCTCCGGGTTTTCCCCGAAAGTCGCCCTGGCCATAAATTTCAACGAGAACCACAGGGCCTCCATCGCCGTCTACCGTAACGTCCGCACCCCGACGTCGCCCGAGATTTTCTGGTTCAGGGAAGCCACCGAACCCGGCGTGGGCACATTGCTACCCCTCCTGAGGGGGGCGAAGCTAAAGCCGGAAAAGGCCTTCGGGATCGACGTGGCCTACCGTTACGACTTCGGCGTCGATAACCACGTAAAGCTGTCGGCGTATTATTATGATGTCAAGGACTTCATGCTCAGGAAATCCGGTCTCCCGGCGGCCGGCACTGCCACCGGCCGGGCCAGTTACAACGGGGACGTCAAGATCCATGGCGTGACCCTGTCCGGCGGTTACCGGCTTCTCGATAACCTTTACGCCCAAGGGTCAATCAGTTACCAGGGCAACGAAAAAACCCGCGACATATTCGATCCCGACCTGATTGTCCCCAAGATAGACTACTTGCCCACGTGGAAAGGGACATTCGGCCTCAGTTATTCCCCCATCGACAAACTAACCGTGGAAATGGATGCGACCTACGTGGGCGAGCGTCCTTACTTCGTGGCCTTGGCCGGGGGATCCCCAAAGGAGTATACACTTGATTCTTATTTAACGCTTGGGATGAGCGCGACGTATAGAATAAACGACCACCTGGCCCTGGAGCTCTACGCCGACAATCTTACCGGGGTCAATTACGAGGAAACATTCGGCTATCCCGCCATGGGCTTCAACGCCGGGATGAGCTTAAAATGGAACCTTTAGTTACGCCGACGCATCTAAGTGATGCTTAAAATTGACCCCGTATGTGTCGACGCATCGAAGGGGCGCTAAAGATGACCCCCATAGATGCGTCGATGCGCAACGAAAGGAGCGATCTAGATGGAACCCGTAACTCCCGAGATGGATCAAAAGGAATTCTGGAACCTCAGGGCCAAGACCTTTCCCCGTTATTCCCCGGACCCGGACAGCTATGAGGCAGGCATGCTCAGGCTGGCCCAGGGCATCGGGGCCGATTTCAAGGGGAAAACCATAATCGACGTAGGCTGCGGCGCGGGTATGTACACAATCAGGTTGGCCAAGGAAGGCAAATTCGTGACCGCCCTGGACATTTCCGAGGCCATGTTGGCCGTGAACCGCGAGGACGCCGAAAGGGAAAACCTCACCAATGTCGAGTACGTCAACATGGACTGGCTCGACTTCGAGCCCCGGAGGGACTACGACCTTCTGTTCTGCTCCATGACCCCGGCCCTCCGAAGCCCGGAAGGTAAACTTAAGTTACTTTCCTTTCCAAAAGCCCAGATAGTTTATTTCGGTTTCGCCGCCCCAATGAAAACCCAATCCATAACCGAGCTGTTCGAGGCCTGCGGGCTTAAGCCCAAAATCCACCCGACCACCGCCGACCAAAAAGCTTTCCTGGACGGGCACGGCATTAAATATAGGGTGGTCGGCTCGTCCGGAAGATGGGAAAAAAAACTGGCCAAGGACGATTTCCTTCTCAACCTCTCCACGTCGTTAACCTTTAACGGTGGGTCATTGGGGCAAATCGATCTCGAGGGCTTCTCGGAGCGTTTTAGCGACGGCCAGGGGAGTTACGTCGAGAACACCGATTACCAAGTGGAAGTTATCGTATGGGAAAACAATTAGTCAACCATTTATTTACCTTTAGTGTTAAAAGCACCATTTTAGCACTAACGGTTAAGGCTTACCAAGTGGAAGTTATCGTATGGGAAAACAATTAGTTAACCATCTATTTACCTTTAGTGTCAAAAATGCCATTTTGGCGCTAACGGTTACGGCAATGTTTTTGGCCTTCCCGCGGCAACCAGCCGCCTGGGCCGTAACGGTGACGGACGTTTTCGATCGCAAGATCGAGGTTCCCGACAAGGTCGAGCGCGTAATCGCCCTTGGCGGCAGCATGATGTTTTTGACCTACCTCGGGGCGGCGGGCATGGCCGTCGGGGTGGAGGAGATAGAAAAAACGGTTATAGCGAAACCCTACATCATGGTGAACGCCGAGAAAATCAAAGACAAGCCCATCATCGGCTCCGGTGGCTCAAGGAGGCTCTATAACGTCGAGGAGATAATCTTGCTAAAGCCGGACGTCGTGTTCATCCTGGCCATGAACAGGGGCGAGGTCGATGACATCCAAAGGCAGCTAAACAAAAACGTTATCGGTTTGAGCATGCAGGGGGATGCCGGCGAGTATGACGAGGCCACTTTTTTGAGGTCGGTGCTTACCGTTGGTCAAGCCCTGGGCATGCAGGGACGGGCCCAAAAACTGGCCGATTACGTGGCCAGCCTAAAAAACGAGCTGGCCTACGATCCCGGGCCCGGCCAAAGGGCCAAGGCCTACGTGGGTGGGCTCTCCAGCCGCGGCAACCGCGACATGACGAGCACCACGTCCAGGTCCATGCCCATGGCCCTGGCCAAAATCGACAACATGATGGCCGGGGAGGCGCCCGGGGGCGCGTTCATATCCAAGGAACACTTGCTGGCCATGAACCCCCCGCTGCTTTTCATAGACGCTAACGGGCTGGAACTGATACGCGAGGCTATCTCCAAGGACCCTTCATTCTACCGAAGGCTCACGGCCCTGGTCGATGGGAACGCCTTCCTGACCCTGCCCCACACGTCGTATCTGTTTAACGTGGAAACCCAGTACGCCAATGCCTTCTACATGGCCAAAGTGGCCTATCCCACTGGCTACCCCGACCTGGACCCGGCGGCCAAGGCCGACGAGATATACACCGCCTTTGACGGCCAAAGGCTTTTTGGCCGCATGAAGGCCGAATTCGGCGGCTTTGCCCGCCTGAGGCTGAGAGGATCCGAACTTGCCGTCGAGGACTGAACAAAAGGCCTTGGGCCGGCCCGGGGCCGGCCCAAGGCGCGTATCCCAGGCGGCACAACAGGCTCAGCCGGCAGGCGAATGGCGGGCGCCTTGGCCAGTCCGGGATCCGGACGCGACCAAGCGCCCGGAACCGGTAGTCCCCCGGGAGAAAAAACGCCTCGCCTTCATCCTGTCGCTTATCGGCGCGACGATCGTTTTAAGCGTTTGGTCGCTGGCCACGGGCTCAATCGATTGCGGCCCCCTGGAGGTCATAAAGGCCTTGATCCCGGGCCGGCCGGAGACGGATCTTAGTTACCTGATAGTCCACCTAAGGCTCCCGAGGCTCATATCCGCCCTGGCCGTGGGCGGGATCCTGGCCCTAAACGGCGCCGTCCTGCAAAACGTCCTGGCAAACCCGCTGGCCTCGTCCTTCACCCTGGGCATAACCCAAGGGGCGGCCTTCGGGGCTTGCCTGGCCATGATCGTCCTACCGGTCGGCGCGACGGCCCACGTGAGCCTGAGCCTCGTGGCCCTGTGCGCTTTCTGCGGCTCGATCCTGACCTCCCTGGCCGTCATGTCCTTGTCCCTTTTGAGGGGCATGACCCCGCAGGGCTTGATCCTGGCCGGGGTGGCCATTTCGGCTTTGCTGGGGGCCGGGACCATGTCCTTGCAGTACTTCGCCTCGGACGTGCAGGTGGTCTCGACCATGTTTTGGACCTTTGGCGACCTGGGGCGGGGCGGCTGGCAGGAAAGCGCCATAACGATGTCGTTATTCCTGGTCTGGCTAGCGCTGGCCATTTTCCTGGCCTGGGATTTCGAGGCGTTAAAATGGGGCGAGACCCAGGCCCAGGCGCTGGGGATAAACACCAGAAGGCTGCGCTTTTTCTCCCTTTTGCTGACCGCCCTGACCACGGCCGCGGCCACGGCCTTTTTCGGGGTAATCGGCTTCGTGGGCCTAATCGGCCCCCACATGGTCCGCCTGGCCTTCCCACGGGCCGGCTACATGTTTCTCCTTCCCTGCGCCGCTCTCTTCGGCGGGACGTTTATCATAGCGGCCGATCTGCTGGCCCGAACCATGCTTTACCCGTTGGTTTTGCCGATCGGCATCATTTGCGCCTTCGCGGGCGTGCCGATGTTCCTGTTTCTCCTCTTTAAGTCGGCCATGTCTTATGCTTGAGATTAAAAACCTCGATGTCTGGCTGGCCAAAAAACCCATCCTGGAGTCGGTCTCCTTCGCGGCCGCCCCGGGACGGATCTCCGCGGTGATCGGCCCCAACGGCGCCGGGAAAAGCACCCTCATAAAATCCGTGATGAACCTGGTCAAAATCAGGCGCGGCCAGATTCTGTGGCATAACCGCGACTTGACGGGGTTTTCCCGAAAGGCCCTGGCCAAGACCGTGGCCTACCTTCCCCAAAACTCCCACCCGGTCCCTTCCAAAGTCTACGACAGCGTTCTTTTGGGTAGAAAACCCCACCTAAGTTTCAGACCCGGGCAAGATGATCGGCGGATGGTGGACGAAATCATCGAGGATCTCAATCTCGGGGATCTTAAAGACTCATGCGTGACCAAAATAAGCGGCGGTGAGTTCCAAAAATCCCTAATAGCTAGGTTATTGGTCCAAAACGTCCCGGTAATGCTCCTCGACGAGCCCATAAACCACCTGGACGTCAAAAACCAGCTGGAGATCATGGAACTGGTCCAGGGGTTGACCGTTAGCCGGAAACTCGTCAGCGTAATCGTGCTCCACGACCTAAACTTCGCCATGGGGTACGCCGACGAGCTGTTGTTATTGAAAAACGGGAAAATCGTCTTCAGCGGACCGCCCGAGAAGCTTTCGGTCGAAAAACTCAAAATGGCCTATCAGGTGGATCTAAAGATAGTTCCGATTGACGGCAAGCTGAAGGTAATTTTTTGATTATATTTACCAAAAAAATTTAAAGTATGAATTTTTTGGTAATATTTGATTTAGCATATAAATAATTTATGTTTAGAGGAGTATAGCTTAGAATGGCGTATTCTTAATTTTTTTACTAAATTTTAGGTCTTAAATAGTTTATTATTTTTATTAATAATTACTAAAATAGAACTTGGTCTAATTAAATGCCAACTTTTTCATTTATTGAGATGTTTTTAGCAGCTGATGACGTAGTTAAAGCTGTTATGATTTTATTGTTAGTGGCCTCGGTATCCTGTTGGGTTATCATTATTGATAAGGCTATCGTTTTACGTTCCATCAGCCGGGACGTGTTGAAATTTAAGAGACTCGCCCAAAGTATCCAGGATAATATCGAGCCCGCCGATTTCCCAGGGTTCACCGCCGCCGTGGTGGAGACGGGGCTTGACGAAAGCGACGACCTTACCGGGAACGAAACCAGGGCCGATTACCGGGAAAGGGTCGAGCGCTCGATGCGCTCGGCGCTGGCCGGTCAGGTTTACCGGCTGGAATCCAGGGTCACCTTCCTGGCCACGTTGGGTTCCACCTGCCCGTTCATCGGCCTGTTTGGCACCGTCTGGGGCATCATGAACAGTTTCATCGGCATAGCCGCCTCGGGGGAAACCACCCTCTCCGTGGTCGCCCCCGGCATCGCCGAGGCCCTCTCGGCCACGGCCATGGGCCTTGTGGCGGCCATCCCGGCGGTCATCGCCTTTAACAAGATAAACGCCACGGTCAAAAAAATTTCCAAGGAAGCCCAGGTGGCCATAGGTTTGGTCGGCAACAACATAGCCAGGATGACCTTTGGCCGATCTTTGGGCCTTGGCGAAAAGTGAGAATAGGGAGCCGATAGGTGCGAAACCCGAATCCCGAAGACGATAGCGGTGGCTTAAGCTCGATATCCGACATTAACGTGACGCCGTTCATCGACGTCATGTTGGTCTTGCTGATTATTTTTATGGTGACCGCCCCCCTGATGATTGGCGGGGTCAAGATAAATTTGCCCAAAACCACCGGCTTGGCCATGGCCCGCCCGGACAAACCCCTGATCGTCAGCCTGGACGCCGATAGCCAGGTTTTCGTGGATAAGGACCCCCTAGCCGACGATCAAAGGGCCACCGTTTTTAAGCGCCTGGCCATGGAATCCGAGACCGGCGAGGTTTTCGTCCGGGGCGACGGCGAAGTGAAATACTCCAAAATGATGGAGCTCATGGGCGAGCTGGGCCAGGCCGGCTTCGCCAGGGTGACCCTGGTCACCAACGTCCTCCCCGGCGATCCCGCCCCGGCGGCGGTCCAAGGGGCCTCTCCCGCGCCTCCCGACACCATGGGCCCGTCAGCTGAGCCAAAGACCGGGCACGGGGGGCGGCCAAACGGCTGAGGCGGCTTTCACCCGGAACCGCCCGTTCTTCGATAGGGTTTATCCTCGATCTCCGATCCTTCCTCGGCCAAAACCGGGCGTCGCCTTGGGGCTTTCCATGGGTGTTAAGCAAATCGACCGACATAGAACGAACGCCTTAACCATGGCCATGATCCTTTCGATCGGCGTTCACCTGACTTTCGTCGTTCTATTGATCATGGTTGGACGCCAGGAACACCCGATGATCCCCCTGGCCACCATGTCGTTCGATTACGATCCCTATGGCGGGGAGCCCGGAGGGGGCGACGCCGGCCCCGGGGACGAGCCAGACTCCCCAACGCTGGCCGAGCCGCTGCCGGAGCCGGAGATAGCCGAGCCGGAGGATCTGACCTTATTGGAGAGCCTTGCCCCCGAGGCCGAGGAGATCCCCTTGCCCCCTCCGCCAATCCCGGAGGAAAAACCAAAACCCAAGCCCAAACCCAAGCCAAAGCCGCCTCCCCAGAGGCCCGCCGAGAGCGTGAGCGATCAGGGCGACCAAGGGACGCGGGCCGGCCCCACCGAACGCGGCCCGGATGGCGGCCAAGGCGCCGGGACTGGCGGCGGCGAGGGTACCGGGCAAGGCGGCTATGGGGGAGGCTCGGGAAAAGGCGCGGCCGACGCCCTGGCGGCCTACAAAAGCCAAGTCCGGCGTAAGATCATGCGCTATCGCAAATACCCACCCTCGGCCAAAAACAATAGGATTGAGGGCACGGCCACCGTGACCTTCACCATAAATCGCCAAGGTCAAGTCATGTCGGCCCAACTGGCCGGGAGTTCCGGCTCTCCCATCCTTGACGACGAGGCCCAGGCCTTGATCAGGCGCGTTAACCCCTTGCCCCCCTTCCCCAAGGAACTTACGGTATCTTCACTGGAACTTACGGTGCCGATACGATTTAACGTTAGGTAACGCCCTGCGTTTAGCTCCCTTGGCGCCATTATGGCAACAAGGGGGCTAATAAAATGCCAATTTCGGGTGACCATAAGGGCTTCCCGGAACCGACCGGATTGTTTCTTCGCGCCTCGGGCCATATCCCAAACCCCTTGCCATTCCGTTCAATGGCGGGCATATTAAAGCCAATCCATAAAGGCGCAATAAAGGCTGGCAACGTTATCCATGCGACTACCGTTATCCTTAGGTTGGCGAAAATTTCATCAAAAACTATGCGTTTTGTTGAACCTAAGCGTATAATTCCACAGTAGGCTGGAATATTGTGGTAAAATCGGTTGTTTTAGGCGTTTAGAACTTCTCTTCCAGATTTTTACATGAAATTTGTCACTCCAAATAACGATATATGGAGTATTATGTACAATAACGGAACGCTTATGTCCCCTGAGTAAGTTAAGGTTACGAGATTCGTCGCCCTTAACCCCGCGGCCAAGTAAAGGTAATCATCGTTCCGGAAAAAGCAACCCCCAGGGAGGGGTTTTTTTTCCGGGGGGATCGCGGCTTCCATTCGCCGGGGGCTCGATTTTTGTCAAAGACGTTTTTTGGCCGGGTTTTGCCAGCCAAATCGGAAAAAAGATCGCCGAAGGTGCGATCTTTTTTCTTTTGGCGCGATCGATGGTTCGGGTAAAACGGCATGGCCGTTTTCCCTTGGCCGGGTCGGGAAGGCGAAAAAAATTTGACCGCGGGTCGGATATGTCGTAACATCCGGGTATTCGGTCAGGCT
>JAITKA010000024.1 GCA_031278635.1 Deltaproteobacteria bacterium
CTGCCATTCGGCCGGGAGATCGCCCGGCGGGCGGGAAGGTGGGGCGCTCGCGACGATCCGCGAGCCAGAAGACCGGCCTTTGGAGAGCGAGTCGTCAAGACGCCACGAGGACCCCTCGGGGGGCTCGGGCGCCGACCGCGACTCGGACATAGCGACTCGCCGAACGGTTCGGGAGGCCTCCTCCCTTTTTTGGCGAGACGCCATAAGCCACGATTAAAAACGGTATTGCGGCCCGGTCCCCCTAACAAGGGGCTCGGGTTTTTTTTCGTCCGGCCGGCCCCCGGCGCCCCGGAGAGTCGGTCATATCTCACGCAACCTTGGAGGAATCGCGCGTCATGATTGGATCCCGCCTCAAATTCGCCTCAATCGTCCTGTCGGTCGCCCTGGCGGCGGCCGTGGTCCTCGCCCCGGCGGCCGCCGTGGCCTTCGAGAGGACCCCCCGGAAACCGGCCATCGTCCTGGCCGCCTTCGGGACCACCGAGGTCAGCGCGGTGGAGTCAATCCTAAACATCAGGGACAAGGCCAAGGCCGCCTTCCCGGACTACGACGTCCATTTGGCCTTCACCTCCAACATAATCAGGAACATTTGGCATCAGAGGGCCGCCGACGAGGCTTTCAAGAAGGAGAACCCCTCGGTCCCGGCCGAGCTCTACGAGATTAAGAACGCCCTGTCGGTGCTGGCCGGCATCCAGGAGGACGGGGCCAGGCTGGTCCTGGTCCAGTCCCTCCACGTGACCGACGGCGAGGAATACCAGGACCTGGCCAACCTTGTCACGGCCCTCTCCAATTACAATACCCTCAAGCCCGTCCTTAAGCCCTTCCCCTGGATAGGCGTGGGCGAGCCCGCCCTTGGCCTCCAGGACGGCAACCCCGCCCACCTCGAGCGGGCGGCCAAGGCCCTGGCCCCCCTGGCCGAGCAGGCCAAGGCCTCCGGCGCGGCCCTGGTCCTGATGGGCCACGGCAACGAGCACCTCACCCAAAGCGTCTTCGCCAAGCTGCAAACCACCCTGCGCGCGGCCTACGGCCCCCAGGTTTACGTGGGCACGGTTGAGGCCGCCCCCGGGGCCGAGGAGATCATAGCCGCCATCAAGGCCTCCGAGGGCGCCCCCACCAAGGCCCTCCTGGCCCCCCTGATGATCGTGGCCGGCGACCATGCCCTGAACGACATGGCCGGCGAGGAGGACGACAGCTGGGTCAGCCTCTTCAAGGCCGCGGGCCTTGAGACCGAGACCTTCCTGAAGGGCCTCGGCTCCAACGACTCCTGGGCCGACATCTACGTCGAGCACCTCAAGGTCCTGGCCCCCAAGGTCCAGGCCCAGGTCGAGAAATAGGCCAGCCGAGAAATAACAGAATAAGCCCCTAACCCCCGGCCGGGGGGCCAAACCCCCCGGCCGGGCCTTCCCGGAGTCCCCGATGGCCCCAAAGCTTTTTGCGGCCCTGGCACTGGCACTGGCCTTCCTATTGGCCGGCCCCCCGTGGGCCCAGGCCGCCGAAAAACCCGGCCCGAAAATCATCAGCCTTTACGCCGCCGATACCGAGATCCTCCTCAGGCTGGGGGCCAGGGACTCCCTCGTGGGCGTATCCAGGCAGGAAACGTACTCTGGCCCGGAAACCGACGGCTGGCAACGGCCCCCCGAGTTTTCCATCCACGACGACGTCGAGAAATTCCTGGCCGCCGCCCCCGATTACGTCCTCCTCAGGCCCATGCACCGCTCGGCCAGCCCGGCCCTTTTCGAGACCCTGGAGAAGGCCGGCATAAAACTCTGGGCCAGGCAATGCTCCGAGGCCAAGGACCTCTACGACTTCTGGCTCGAGCTGGGCGCCCTGGCCGGCCGCGAGACCGAGGCCAAGGCCATGATCGAGGCCTTCAAGGCCCGGATCGACACCCTGACCTACCGTGGCCCCGGCCCCAAACCGGGCGTGTTCCTGGAGTCCATCCACAAGGAGGTCAAGACCTTCACCCCCGACTCCATCCCCGCCTGGCTTCTGACCCTGGCCGGGGGCCAAAACGTGGCCACCGATTCCGAGCCCACCAGGCCCGGCCAGGTCATCGCCAATTACGGCCCCGAGAGGCTCCTGGAAAAGGCCGACCGAATCGACGTCTTCATCTCCCAGGAAGGCCCCATGAACAAGGTCGACCTCGCGACCATCAAAGACCGCAAGATCTACTCCGTCCTCCCGGCCTTTAAAAACGGCCGCGTCTACCGCGTCCCCGAGGAACTCATCTCCCGCCCCAGCCCCAGCCTGGCCGAGGGCCTGGCCCTCCTCAAGGACATGATCCACCCCCCGACCGCCCCCTAAGCCCGGCCCAGGGCCCGGCCAGGGGTAAATAAAACCCCATGGCCCGAGGCGCCATGATCACCCCCCCGCGGGTAAACGCGCCGTTACCGGCATGGGGCCGGCCCCGCCAGCCAAAAACCCTTGGCCACCATGGCGGCCTTCCCAGATCTTCCCAAAACCCTCTAAACCAAAAGGGCTTTGCCCGAACTCCCCTGCCCACCAGCCTCCCAGGCTACCGCCCCATCGCCCCAAACCCTGGCCACAAAAAAAACACGCCCTGCCCTAAAACTTACCCCCTGACCCTCGCCAAACGTCGCCGCGAAGCCTAATCCTTCGCCCGGCCAACGACCACCCATGTGCCATAATCTTTCGCGCATAAAAATTTTTTTCTCGCTACTAATATAACTTATCCAATGACAAGCCAAGCCCTGATATCTCTATAAGGCCATAAACGACTTAACCGAGATCTAATTTATATCTTTAACGCTAGCGAAATTTCGCTAGCGTTTAATTGACGGGTCTTAAAACAGTTCCCTCACCCCGACTCCAAGCCCAAAAATAATGACAAAAAAATTTTTTCAGTATCTATTGACAGGTAAAATTTTTTCATATATAATCGATTTCGACAATTTTCCCCCTTGGAATCTTTGTTATCTCACGTAGGTAATTAATACCATATAATTAACTAAAATTGATTAGATTCTACTCCTAACGAACTGCGCTCTACTGAAACTTAACGGAAAAATTGTCTCTCTTTTTATGGCCCAATTGGCACAAACGCCCCATCCATGGAAGGCCACCACGCCAGGGCCAATCACCTTTTTTGACCAACCTTAGACCGCGTTGGCCATCCATTCCGCCGAAAAGGGTTTTTAATTCACCCTCGCTTAAAATCATTAATGGGCATGGCGACCCTTATTTTGGCCCGATTGTTGCTCCATGATTTCCCAGATCAAAAGATCTGTTGGGATCGGGCAATTTTTTCCCCTACGAAAAGGCCCTAAAATACCTGGCCCCACGAAATACCTAAAGGCCAAACGCCACTTAATCCTAGCCCATCGACCGCCGCCCGGCCCGCCAAGGCAACGAACTCTGGTCGGTTTTTCCAAACGTCCCGTACCCGCGTAAGCGCTAACAAACTCAAGGTCGTAACATAGAACCCAACCATAACCATTTTACTGGCCTATTTTTACCAACATAAAAAAATAAACTCACTTTACGCAAGTTTATTTACATATATCTCTCACTAACTCCCAAGTTAGTGTAATAAAATTATTCAAGGCTTTAAATAGCCATCTTGGAGGACAGACCATGACCTGGACAAAACCATTTATCGGGCCAAAAGCACCCTGGTCCACGGCCCTACTGGCCATAGGCTTGATGACCCTTTTCGTTCTGCTCGGCAGCCAGACTGCCTTTGGGCAAACAACCTATGTCCAATACGGGGATTTTGATGATGACGGAAATGGGAATCTGCAATGGGTAGGAACAGTAGCCCCTAGCGTGGATCTTCTAGATGCATCAACTTTAAATGCTAGCTTTCCAAAAGACCCGTTTGGTGGTTCATTATATGGGGTTATAACCAAAACAGAATCTGGAGCTATAAGTTCTTCTCCTGTACGCATACCAACAACTAATAGTCAAACTTTGAGAATAATGAGTGGATTTAATTACGATGTTAGTATTCTTGGCGGTGTAAAATTTGAAGATGACACTCATGCTCCTGGTAAAGGAAGCAATAATACGATTATCGTCGATAATGGAGCTACAGTAGGTAATATAAGCAATCAAACAGGGTCTGTTTATGGTGGTTTAGCTATAAATAATCCTGCATCTTCTAACAATGAACCATCCGTTACTCAAAATACAGTAATAATTGACGGTATCATTGGTCAAAGCGTTTATGGTGGCGCAACGAACTTCGATACTACCACCTATACAGTAGACGTAACGCACAACACGGTAATAATAAACGAATACGCACAAGTTAACGGCACAAATGACGAAGCGGGTAAAGTTGTTGGTGGCTCCATCGCCTATGACAATGACCCCACTGCTACTGTTAATTTTGTTGCCACCAAAGGATCCGTTGATCACAATATAGTCACCATGAATGGCGGTGAAGTTAGAACCATTATTGGCGGTATGCATGAATTAGGTGATACTGGGGCTATAGCTAGTGCTAATGAAGTATATATATATGGAGGATCGGTTACAGGAGATATTATTGGTGGCTTGATATTCAATGGAGTAGGTACGGTTGATAGTAATGAAGTCACATTAATAAGTGGGGTTATAGACGGTCATGTGTATGGAGGCCTTGGTGATGCCGCCTCCGGGATTAGTATCACGGGAAATATCATTAACTTTGGTATCCAAGATGGAGAGAACACTGGCACAGTAGCTGTCGGGAACAATCTTTACGGTGGTTTCAACAAGGATACAGGTGGCACCAAAGCAACAGGTAACACCATAAATTTTTATAGCGGCAGGAATACCGTGGATGGAAC